>JAEVYU010000031.1 GCA_023392595.1 Bacillota bacterium
CACGAAGCTCATCCAATCCGGCAAGGTTTCGCCCCGGCGCATTTATGGGAAAGCGCCGGATGACATAGATTTCGGCTAAAGTCGAAATCATTGGTTGAAGTTGATAATTTTTTAATTTCCGTCAAAACGTAAATAGTCAGGGGATCCTTACTACTACTGGATTAAAGACCATTTCTTTAAAAAGATATGGGTAATGATTAGGGTTTTAACCCGCGGTGGACCAAACCGACGAAATGGATTTACCCATTCCCCACCCCCATAGCGGACTTTCCGCATGGGGAGGCCGCTGCCTTGATTCGACCTCGGGGCGAGTGCCTAAAATATTTATTCTATCCGATAGGGTAAAGGCATTGGCGCAGGTCCGGCATTGAAAAATGCCTAAAATAAGTTAACGGAGACAGGATTAAAACCCGGTAAATTGGGCTCCTCCAAAAAACAGATACTTCATAAGGTTTTAATAAAATCCTGTCAATCCATAAAATCCTGTTCATCCCGTTTCAGTTCTTTCCCTTAGGCCCGCAGTACAGTTTAATCACGAGTTGACAATAATTCAAAATATTCATTATATATTTAAAATTTTTCTCTTCTGAAAATAATCGATCCTTTTCAAAAAGGATCGATTATTTACGGAAATGATCCTTTCTTTTCGGAAAAAATCCTTTTTCCCGTTCAACGGATCCTTTGCGTCACGGAAAGGATCAATTTTGTCGTCCGGAGGATCGATCGGGTCACCAAAAGGATCATTTCCGTAACTGAATCGATCCATTCTTCCCATAAAAAGTCCTTTTTGTCGTTGAAAAGGTCGATCCAACTCCAAAAAAGAGGCTTTTCCCCCTCTGATCGGTCCCTTTCCCTCCAAAAAGAATCATTTCCGTGACAAAAATGATCCTTTCTCCCGTTGAAAAAATCCTTTCCGTCGCCCAAATGATCTTTTCCGTAACGGAAAGGATCGCTTGACTCATTCAAAGGATGCTTTCCGTCCCTCAAAGGATTCTTTCCACGCTAAAAATGATTCTTTCTGTGATTCAAGGGACTGACCGCTCACCCAACCATTCTTTCCGTGACCCAAAAAATTCGCAAGGCGCGTTTTTTCCTTTACGAAGACCTTCCGTCATCCCCTGCAACTCTTGAAGGACGATTTTCCGGATTTCCCGGTGCGCGGGCAAAAAACCACCGATTTTGCGGGGCGCATAATCATCCTTCGCTTTATCCGGGGAATTTTTCGAGAGTTGCAATTTCATCCCCGGTCAGTTCTCTGTATTGCCCCAGGGCCAAAGTTGGATCCAGTTCTAAATCGCCCATGGCGATTCGCTTCAGATAAACCACTTTCTTATCCAGGGCTTCAAACATCCTCTTGATCTGGTGAAATTTCCCCTCATGGATTATTACTTTCACCTGATTTGGTTCTCCGGGCCGGATTAATTCCAGTTCCGCCGACAAAGTCCGGTAACCGTCATCCAACACTATCCCGCTTCGAAAAGCTTCAAAATCCCTTGCGCTAATTTCTCCGGTAACTTGGGCCAAGTAGCATTTCGGAACATGCTTTTTGGGCGAAAGCAGCTTGTGTCCCAGTTCCCCGTGATTGGTCAGGATCAACAGCCCCTCGGTATCCTTATCCAGCCGCCCGACGGGAAAAATTCCTTTATTACGGTATTTGGGGTCTATAATGTCCAGTACCGTCCGCTCCCGGGGATCATCGGTGGCCGAGATAACCCCGGCGGGTTTGTTCAGCATCAGATAGAAAAATTGGCGGTAACCGACCTTTTCCCCTTGACAGGCAACAACATCCACCAGCTCATTCAAATGAAGACTCTCATCGCGAATGACGGCATCGTTAACCCGAACCTCGCCGGCGCGGATGAGTTGCCTAACCTCACTGCGGCTGCCGCAGCCCATGTTCGCTAAAAACCTATCTAACCGCAAAAGAACACCCCTTATTTTTCAAACTTCGAACATCGATCGTTATCTATATCAACCCTCATACTTCGAGGCTGTCTAAAAAGCAATTCAAAATCAATAAGAAATACAATATATAGCTTCATCGAATGGTTTGATTTCAATATATTGTATTTCTTTATCGTTAAAATTTACTTTTGGGACAGCCCCAGCAAGATGGAGGGTTGACAAGCTTTCAAAACCAGCAAAACTTCACCCAATAATAGTTTCAATTCGTAATTTAAATGTAAACCCTTGAGCATGAAAGTTGTATTACAATGAGTAAAGAATTACCGACAACTTTTCAACCATAGAAAGGAACCCTATCATGCCGATCGGAGTCATTGTAAATTCCCTGGCGGTCTTTTTCGGAGGTTTAACAGGAGCGCTTCTTGGAAATAAAATCCCCGGCCCTATCAGCAATGCCCTGACTCTCACATTCAGCATCGCCTCGATGGCGATTGGGATCACTTATATCACCAAAATTCACACCTTGCCGGCGGTAATTTTGGCATTAATCCTGGGAACGGTCCTCGGGGAGCTTCTTCACTTGGAACAGGGTATTCAATGGTGTGGCAACCGAATTCGGAAACCAATCGAACGCCTGGTGAACAAAGGTGAAGGCGCTGAAGGTCCGGCCGGTTTTAGCGAAAGGCTGGTTGGAATCGTAGTGCTGTTTTGCGCCAGCGGCACCGGTATCTGCGGGGCGCTCACCGAAGGAATGAGCGGTGATCATTCCTTGCTGCTGGCCAAATCGATTTTGGACTTTTTTACAGCCGGAATTTTCGGGGCCACCCTCGGTTACATTGTGATGACCATTTGTGTACCGCAGTTTTTAATTTCCATCACTTTATTTACCACGGCGGCATGGATCGTTCCCCTGACCAAAGCCGCTCTCATTGGGGATTTTACTGCCTGCGGAGGGATGATTATGTTGGCGACCGGATTTAGAATTTGCGGCTTACAATCCTTTCCCATCGCCAGCATGCTCCCGGCATTGATTATCGTCATGCCCATCTCTCATCTGTGGGCGTTGCTGATTGGGTAAGTCAACGCCGGACTCCAGCCCAATGGCGCGTTGTTATCCCATTTTTCAATTGCCTTGTTCATCCAGAGGGGCTTGATCTTTATTTGGCTGGGATATAGCCGATGGCGCTTTCTGATCATCCGGAACATTGGTATTCTCTTGACCGCCTTGTGAACCGGGGGCCCCGTTTTCGTCTTTCTTCCCCGGGAAAAACCAGTGCCAAAGCCGATAAGCTGTACTTTGCGGCACCGTATTCTCCTTAAACACTTCCTTGTAGGTGTTATTTCCTGCCCATCCCGGCACAGCCTGGCCGCTTTCGGGATTGACATCAGCCCAAACAATTCCCTCCGGTTGTTGAAAATCCAGTACGGGCCTGCGGGCCGTTACCCGCCGCATATAGGCGCCCCAAACCTCAGCCGCGCTTGAGCTACCGATATTGCCGCCTTTATACGTCATCGGACGGTCCTGACGATCATTGCCAATCCAGACAGCGGTGAGTAAATCAGGCGTATATCCAACAAACCAGGCATTGGTATAATCACTGGAGGTTCCGGTTTTTCCGGCAACCGGGCGATCCGCCAGCCTGGCCCGAATGCCCGTCCCGCTGCTTATTACGCTTTCCATTAAAGAAGTCATGATATAAGCGCTCTGCGGTGAAAGCACCTGCTGGGCGGAGGGTTCAATCGGAAATTGTTTCACCATTTCCCCTTGGCGACTTATTATTTTACGCAATGCCACCGGTTCATTATAGTGACCGCCGTTGGCGAAGGGCGCATAAGACGCCGCTAATTGCAACGGGGTAACACCCTTGGTCAATCCTCCCAAGGCCAACGGAGCTAAATTCAAATCGTTGGTCGGACCGCTTTTTACCAACGTTGTAATACCCTGCTTTTCGATTTGGTCGGCGACGGCATCCACTCCAACTTCCTGGAGCAGCTGGACGGCCACACTGTTGATCGATTGATTAAGAGCATCCCGGAGAGTCATTTTACCCCGGAATTTACGGTCATAGTTTACCGGCGACCATACGCTGCCATCCGGCATTTCAATGGCCAACGGTTTATCGTCAAATATGGTAGCGGCTGTAAACCCTTTCTCTAAGGCCGCAGCATAAACGAACGGTTTGATAGCCGATCCCGGCTGACGGTAAGCCCGGATACTACGGTTATACTGGCTTTGGCCATAATTTTTCCCGCCCATCATCGCCAATATTTCGCCCGTTCGGGGATCCAAGGTGATCAGCGCCGCTTCCGGCTGAACATTCGATGCCACTTTGGGGACGGAAAGCATGGCCGCTTCCGCCTGGCGCTGACAATTTAAATCAAGCGTGGTGTAAATCTTATACCCGCCGTAACGTAATTGTTCTTCGGTAAAATTTTCTTTACTGATTAAATACTGGCGGACATAGTCAAGAAAGTAAGCACCGACCGAAGCGACCTCGGCGCGGTTGACAACACGCAAACCCCGGGCTGAAGTTGCTTTGTATTGGGCAGTGGTTATATATTTGAGTTCCGACATTCTTCTCAATACTACATCCCGGCGCACCTTGCACTCTTTGGGATGCCGAAGGGGAGATAAGTTCTCGGGGCTCTGAATCATGCCGGCAATCATGGCCGACTCCTCCAAATTGAGAGCGCTGACCGACTTGCCGAAATAATAGCGGGCGGCCGCTTCAACCCCGACATTGCCATGAGCCAGATACACGCTATTCAAATAAAGTTCCAAAATCTCTTTTTTCGAATAAACCTTTTCCATCTCCAGGGCATAAGAAATATCCTCGATTTTCCGGGAGAGGGTACGCTCCTGGCTTAGCAATGCGATTTTGGCCAACTGTTGGGTAATCGTGCTACCGCCTTCAACCCCGCCCCCCGGGATAATATCGCGTACAAGAGCCCTGGCCATTCCGCGCAAATCAATCCCATTGTGCTGGTAAAACCTAGAATCTTCAATGGCCACCACAGCATTTTGGAGATTGACCGGAATTTTACCGATTGGTGTCCAAATCCGATTGTAATAATACAGATTCCCGATTAATTGATTATTGCGGTCGTAAACCGCCGATGCCATACTGATATTTTCGAGCTTTTGACGCATATCTTTGGTAAGCACCGCGCCATAAACCACCACCGAACAAAATACGAAAAGAAGACAACCGTATATGAATTTTCGTTTCATCATTTTCATCTCCATTACAACCATTCACGTTATTTAGTGCTTCAATCTTAAACTATCACAGAAATCTTGAATATCCTACCAGTAATACCTGGTAAATTGGAATTCTCTGGTGATTGCACCGCGTCAAAGCCTATGAAGGTTACCTCTGTCATTATCGCCAGCAACTTTTTATTTTATTCTCGATAGAATTCAGTCTAGCATAGATCGGGCATGGCGAATTTTAAAATACAGTTACATTTCAACGCAAACCCGGCCAAGAAGTTCCGGACCCGGCTTCAATAGGGTTGTAACGATAAAGGGCGCGTCTGTTTCACCATTTGTGCGATATTTTCGTTAATTGCAATGAAAGAAATACAATTTTTACATTTCATTGTTTCACGATAAACAAAATGGACAAGCCTCCGCCGTTATGGTATTTATTATAAAATAAACCGGAAATAATTTAAAGACCTCCAGCTAAAAGTGAGTGTTGGCACATGATGGGTAACATAGGGCGCTTTGATTTGCATTCCAGCGGTTTGCCCCTGAAAGGCCCGCGCAAAGATGTCATAATGAATAACCCCCGCCCATAGTATCGTACTATGGAGGAACTTATCAATGAAAACCCGCCCCAATTTGAGGAACTTCTTTTATTTAGTGGGTTCCGGACTGATTGTCCAGTTTGCCGGTTCCATTTATCGCATCTGGCTGGCTAGAAAAATCGGCCCGGAAGGACTGGGAATTCTGCAAATGATTTACCCGGTATACCGGCTTCTCAGCGGAATCGCCACCATTGGACTGCCTTTGGCTTTAACCAAATGGGTGGCGGAATATTTGGCATATCAGCAATACACCAAAATTTTTCTTTTAAAAAATTGGGCCCTCCGCATCGTCTTGGTCTCATCGGTGATCATTGCGGGCTTCCTTTACCTTGGGACTCCCTTTCTTAGCCGGAATGTCTTTACGGACCCGCGTATTCAGGAATCTTTATTCATCGTGGCCCTGGCAATCCCTTTTTCCGCGATATCGGCGATATTTCGCGGATATTACCAGGGATATTCCTTGATGGCTCCTACGGCGGCATCTGAAATTGCCGAGCAAATCATTGAAATTTCAACCACTTGCCTGGCAGTGGAATTTTTTCTACGAATCCTGCCTTTCTCCATCTTCGGGGCTCCGGTTTTAGGCTTAACCATGGGTGAAGTTACCTGTCTAACAACACTGCTGCTGTTTTATAAATACTCCCACAAGCCCCGTATTTCACAGTTTCTATCTGAAAGCCCCAATAATCCTGAGCTCCCTCAGCGGCAGATTTTTCGTTATTCCTGGCCAATTTTACTCAACCAAATTGTAGTGTCGATCAGTTTGGCCAGCGAAGGAATTATCATACCCCATCTTTTAATGAGCGGCGGCCTCAATGCCGCCCTTAGCACGGGACTTTTTGGGAAGCTAACGGGAATGGCCGAGCCGGTCGCCTATTTTCCCCTGCTCTTTTCCGCGCCGCTGGGTTCGGTGCTCTCGCCCCAAGTTAGCTCGGCTTTTAAAACCAAATCCTTTCAAAAAATTCTCCGTAAAATCTCTCTGTTTTATCTGGTGACTACTTTTTTTTGTTTGCTGGCTTTTTGTTTCATTCTCTTTACGGCCGTCCCAATCGCCAAATTCCTTTATCAAGACACCTCTCCGAGCCTGTTAATTAAAATTCTGGTTGTCGGCTTACCTTTTACAGGGATCGGAATTCTCAATATTTCCATACTGGCTTCAGTAGGGGCCACCAAAACAGTAATGGCCCTTAGTATATGGGCCGTCGGTTTAAAAACTTTTGCATTAATCGGTTTAATCCCTTTATGGGGCGTGGTAGGCGCCGCATGGGCCATTAATATCACGCAAATTTTCACTTGCCTGGCGAGTATGCATGAAGTGAGGCGCCTTTTGACGCCACTTTCCGCATCAATTCTCCCCAGATGGCTGAAGCCATTCCGCTTCCCATGGCCGCACCCCCGGCGATAAGCGGTTTATTTTGCTCATCATTGCCAATCCACACTCCGGCCAATAAATCCCCGGTATATCCGATAAACCAACCGTTGGTATTTTGATTGGTGGTTCCGGTTTTTCCTGCGGCCGAGATGCCGATGCTGGCTCTGATACCGGTACCGCGAGTAATGACTCCTTCCATCATGGAAGTTAAAGAGTCTGCTGTCTGGGCTTGAATTACTTGATGTTGGGCCATTCTACCGCTATAAATCAGGCGGCCTGCCCGGTCATAGACCCGGGTGATTCCATAAGGAACGGATAATACCCCCCCATTGGCAAAAGAGCTGTAGGTTCCGGTTAACTCCAGCAAAGTCACGCCTTTTGTTAAACCGCCCAAAGCCAATGGAGCCAAACCTTGATCGTTTAAGTCTCCGGATGGTACCAAACTGGTTAGCCCCATTCTACGGGCGACTTGAAAAACAGCAGCCGGCCCCAAACGTTGAACCAATTGCACCGCAATAGTATTGACCGACTCTTCCAACGCAGTTCGTAATGTAATCGTGCCCCGATATTTATTATCATAATTTTGAGGCCGCCAAGTCTCTCCGTTAACGGAAATGGTTAACGGTTGATCAACCATTTCCTGATCGGGTTTATAACCTGACTCTATGGCTGTTGCGTAAACAAACGGCTTGATGGCCGAGCCGGGTTGCCGGAGAATTTGATAGGCCCTATTGGGTTCGGCTGTAGAAAAATGCCTGCCTCCCACGATGCCTAAAATTTGACCGGTGGTAGGATCAAGGACCACGATAGCCCCTTGCGGTTGAGTCACCTTCCAGCGGTCTGGCCCTTCCACCGGCAATATATTCATGGCTTTTTCGGTTTGAGCCTGAATATTGCGGTCCATGGTGGTATAGATTTTCAGACCTGAACTGCGTAAATAACTTTCGCTATCATGAGTTTGCCGTTTTAATTCATGGATTACATAGTCGCTAAAATAAGCGCCGACATAAGTCGTTCCCGGTTCTTTTAAAGTGCGGATCGGTTCCTGAGATAAACGGCGGATTACATCCCCCTTTAAATACCCCCGTAGCCCCATTAATTTAAGGACTAAATTCCGGCGCGCCTTAGCCCCTTCAGGGTTACGGTATGGGGAATAATACTCGGGCCCTTTCGCCAAACCCGCGATCAGCGCAGCTTCGGAAGTATTCAATCTCTGGACCTGCTTACCGAAATATACCTGGGATGCAGCCTGAACCCCCCAAGAACCATGGCCTAGGTATATGCTATTCAAATAGAACTCTAGGATTTGGGCTTTGGTGTACTGTTGTTCGATCCGGATTGCATAGGCCATCTCCCACACTTTCCGAAAAATATTTTTCTCTTGCGAAAGAAAGAGATTCTTCACCAACTGTTGGGTAATCGTGCTCCCGCCCTGCAGTTTGTGGCCTTCCATGATATCCCTGACCAGAGCCCGCCCAATTCCTCTTACATCGATCCCTTTATGTTGGTAAAAACGGTAATCTTCCGTCGCAATAAAGGCATCCGTTAAACTCCGGGGAATTTGACCCAGAGGCGCCCAAAGCCGGGTTTTGGAATATAAGGTAACAATTTCAGCGCCGTCCCGATCATAAATTGTCGAAGCCAACCGGCTCCGGTTAAGTTCTGCCCTGAGGTCGAGCCGCCAAACGAACGGGTTAAAAAAAATGGCGGTAATAAACGCCAGACAGACCAGCAATAAAAGCCCTACCAACAACCGTAATAATATAGACGGTTTTTTTGGCGCAACACGGCCTTTTTTCTTGGATTTCCTCGGCATTCACTCACCCTATGCTAGTTTTTTACTTCCCAGTCAAGAAGATACTTCAAAGCACAAGGGAAAATATGGATTACTTTTATCGTAACAGGAAAGCCATTCGAATGATCGGAAACCCGATCTTGGTAAATTTTTTTTGTTAATGTAACCCCCCGCCAAAATTCAGAGCATTATTCGCATCAAACAAGATAGATGCCTATTTTCAATATGTTTTGCACATTGATTTCTATTCATTTCTGTATTATTATACATACAATAACATTCCACGAATTTGCCATATATGTTACAATTTTATATTATCCGAATGCATCTGCTAATATATTAATAAAGCGGTTCGTAATATTGGGGCGATCGTTTGGATGGATGGATGGATGGTAAACTTTCAGCAGGCTATCATCATTACCGATTTCGGAAAATATTGTTTTTAAATGGAGGGCTTCATTGATGAATGTTTCAGAAATAGACCCTCGGACGCAAAATTCTTCCCTATTGGATAGAGGTCCGGAAACTCTTCTGAAAATTGAAGACTTGCACACATTTTTTGACACCGGGGAAGGAACCGTAAAAGCCGTCGACGGCATTTCATTGGAGATTAAAAAACAATCTGCCTTGGGTTTAGTTGGTGAAAGCGGTTGTGGAAAAAGTATCACCGCTCTCTCGATTATGCAATTGCTGCCCCGCCCCAAAGGGAGAATTCATAGCGGGCGAATCCTTTTCCAGAGCGCAAATAAAGGCATCGTCGATATTGGCGCATTGGATCCGATGGGCGCCGAAATACAAAGTATCCGCGGCAATGAAATCGCCATGATTTTTCAGGAACCGATGACTTCTTTAAATCCGGTATTTACCATCGGCGAACAGATTGTGGAAGCGATTCAAAAGCACCGAAAAATACCGAAGAAAGAGGCTTGGATAGCAGCCGCCGATATGATTGGGAAAGTCGGTATCCCTAGCCCCGCCGAAAACGTCAAAAGTTTTCCCCATTGCTTCAGCGGCGGTATGCGTCAACGGGCAATGATTGCAATGGCCCTATCCTGCAACCCGCGCCTAATCATTGCCGATGAGCCCACTACGGCCCTGGACGTCACCATTCAAGCCCAAATTATTGACCTCATGAAACGGCTCCAACAGGAATATCATATGTCCATCATCATGATCACCCACAATCTGGGAGTTGTCGCCAAATTATGTGATGAAGTCGCCGTGATGTATATGGGGGCAATCGTTGAACAAGGTTCGGTCCGTCAAATCATGAAAGAAACCCTTCACCCTTATACTTCCGGTTTGATAAAATCCATTCCGACGCTTGGAATCCGTACCGAAAAATCCCTAACTCCCATTCCCGGTTCAGTTCCCAGTCCGTTTAACCTGCCGGAAGGCTGTTCATTTCAACCCCGTTGCGGACGTAGTTTTGAAAAATGCGCGACGAAGCCGCCGCTTTTTAAGAAAGATAACAATCATTGGGTGAGGTGCTGGCTCTATGAATAATTCCATAGATACTCGTCAAGCTTCCGGAAGTTCTTTCACGAATGATACTTTGCTCAACGTAAAGAATCTCCAAAAGTATTTTCCAATCCAAAAAGGATTTCTCCGCAAAACAGTGGGCTGGGTGAAAGCCGTCGACCGGATCAGTTTTGATATTAAAAAGGGCGAAACCTTGGGACTGGTTGGCGAAAGCGGTTGCGGCAAAACAACCACCGGCCGTTGCATTCTACAACTGGAAAGCCCAACCGGGGGAGAAGTCGATTTTTATCTCGATGGAGTCCGGACGCCGGTGAATAAGAAATCCATCCAAACGCTTAAAAAAGACATGCAGATCATTTTTCAGGATCCTTATTCTTCATTGGATCCCCGCCTGACGATTGAAAAAATCATCGCCGAACCCCTGATCACTCATGGAATCAAGAGCAAGGCGGAAATTGGCGATCGGGTGGCTGAATTGTTAAACTCGGTTGGCCTTTCCAGCGAACACATGAAAAGATTTCCCCATGAATTCAGCGGCGGTCAACGTCAGAGAGTCGGTATTGCCAGGGCCTTAGCGCTTCATCCCAAATTGATTGTCTGCGATGAACCCGTCTCCGCCCTTGATGTTTCCATTCAAGCCCAAGTCATCAATTTACTGGAGGATTTACAGGCTGAATTCGGTTTAACTTACCTTTTTATATCCCACGATCTCAGTGTGGTCAATCATATTTGCGACCGTGTCGCGGTAATGTATTTGGGAAATATCGTCGAACTGGCCGAAGTCGATGAGTTGTTCGCCAATCCCGAACATCCTTATACGGAAGCCCTCTTTTCGGCGATCCCCGTCCCGGACCCCGACTTTCAATTGGAACCAATCATTTTGGAAGGCGATGTCCCCAGCCCTTCCAATCCTCCTACGGGTTGCCATTTTCATCCCCGCTGCCGGTACGCCCGGGAAATTTGTAAAAATGAGCCTGTGCTCTTAAAACCGGTTAAGGGTAATTCGAATCATTACACGTCATGTCATTTGGCCGAAGATCTGGCCTTAAAAGGCGTCAGGATTTCCGCCTGACCGATTGAGAAACATGGAATGACCGAATGATTTTGCGGGGAGGTGAAAGTGTATACGCTTACCGCCGAGCGGGCGGCGGATATTGGCTCGAAAACAAAATTTAAGGAGGTATTTTTATGAAAAGGTATTTTCGGATATTTTTAATGGCCATCGCGATGGTATTCATTTGTTCTTTAGCTTTAGCGGCAAATTTTGATGCCGGCACCTTTACTTTCCTGGGAAACGGCGACGCCGAGACCCTGGACCCGGCCAAAGCCTATGATGTGGCCAGTGGCGGAATTATATTTCAATGCTACGACAATCTGGTCCAATATAAGCCGGGCAGCATCAGCGAATTTGAACCGCTACTGGCCTCTAAAGTGCCCTCTGTTGCCAACGGTCTTATTTCCAAAGACGGCAAGACCTATACCTTCCCAATCCGGACGGGGGTCAAATTCCATAACGGAGCTGTTTTAACGCCCCAGGATGTTCAATATTCTTTTCTCAGGGGTATGTTGGCCGATCCCAACGGTGGCGCCAACTGGATGCTGTTGGAACCGCTGCTGGGCGTCAGCACTATCGCCGAATACGCCTGCAAGCTTGGAAAAGTTGACGATTTTTCAAAAGTAGGCAAAGAAGCTCTTTTGGCAACCGCCAAAGCGGTCATGGGCTCCGTTGAAGTACAGGGAAATAACGTTATCTTTCATTTAGTCAAAGCCTATCCGCCTTTTTTGGCGATTCTGGCGAAGGATTCCAATTGGTCGGCAATTCTGAATAAAAAATGGATGATTGAACACGGAGACTGGGACGGCAATCCCGAAAACTGGGTGAAATGGCATGATCTTCCCACCGAAAAAATGACCCTCTTCGACCAAGAGATGGGAACCGGACCTTTTATCCATGTAAAATGGGACCGCAGCACCGGAACCCATACTTTCACGGCTTTTAAAGATTACTTCCGCGGCCCGGCCAAGCTGAAAACGGTCATTGAAAATAACGGCGTGACCGAATTCAACACCAAAAAACTGATGCTTCAGCAAGGCGCGGCCGACGCCATTTGGATCCCCACCGAAAACGTCAGCCAAATGCAATCCGTTCCCAATGTAGTCATCTTGACGAAGCTACCGTGGGTGTCCAATACTGTGGCTATATTCAATCAAGGAATTAAAACCGAGGGAAACGAGTTGGTCGGCAGCGGCAAACTGGACGGGAAAGGGATACCGGCCGACTTTTTTTCCGATATCAATGTCCGTAAAGGCTTTTGCTATGCCTTCGATTACGCATCTTATATCAAAGACGTAGCCAAGGGTCAAGGTTCCACCCCTTACGGCCCGATTCCCATCGCATTCAAGTCTTTTTTCGACACCAAAATGGAAAAATACAATTATAACCCCAAAAAGGCTGAAGAATATTTCAAAAAAGCCTTTAACGGTGAAGTATGGAAGAACGGCTTTAAATTTACCCTTGTTTATAATATCCCCAATAACTCCCGTAAAACTGCGACCGAAATCTTAAAATTCGGGCTGGAGAGCATTAATCCCAAGTTTAAAGTGGATGTTCTGGGAATGGAATGGCCAACCTTGCTGCCCAGGCGGCGTGAAGGGCAGCTTCCTCTGGTTTTCGTTGGTTGGCAGGCCGATTATGCCGACCCACATAACTTTGCCTTCGCTTATCTCAATAGTTCCGGAGACTATATGAAATATTGCGGGACCCATGGAGTCCAATTGGCCCAAAAAGTCTTCGACCCGTTGGTTGACGCCGGTATCGGAACGACCGATCTAAAACAGCGCGCCAAAATATACACCGAAATCCAAAAGAAGGCTTTCGAGTACGCCCCTTATCTTTGTTATGTCGATGAACTCAACTGGAGAGTCATGGGTTCCTGGGTCAAGGGTTTTGTGAATGACCCAATCCGCCCCTGCTTTTATGACTATTATTCCCTCTATAAAGTAAAAAAATAATCATTGGTCACCAGCCTGAAGATGGGAGACATTTCCCAATCTTCAGGCCGGTGCTCAAGCCGATTGAATGCGGAGGCTACAACCCATGTTAAGTTATATTTTACGGCGGCTCATGTTATTGCCTGCGGTTTTGATTGGAATTTCCATTGTCATTTTTCTGATGATCCATTCGATGGGGCCATGGGCCAGATTGGCAACTTACCTGCCTTCTCCCGATGCCGAAAAACGAGTCAATCTGGAAGCGATGGTTCAGAAATATCATCTCAACGATCCCTTCTATAAAATGTATTTTCGTTGGCTTGGTAATCTGGCCCAAGGCAATCTGGGATGGTCGCAGTCCAATCACATGCCTGTAACGGAAGCCATTCGGATCCGGTTCGCCGCTACCTTGGAGTTGGCCTTATTTGCGGTTATTCCGGTCATTATAGGCGGAGTGATGTTAGGAGTCCTCTCGGCCAGATACCACAACCAGCCGATTGACCACGCCACCCGGATTTTCGCGATTGTCGGTTGGTCCCTGCCCGATTTTGTATTCGGTCTCATCGTGTTAATGATTGGTTATGGCATACTGGGATGGTTTCCGCCGGGCCGTTTAAGCTCCTGGGTGGATTTGGAGATCGTCAAAGGAAGCTTCAGGCAATTAACCGGGCTTAATATTTTGGACTCCATTCTCAACGGGCGCTTGGATATTCTTTGGGATGCGCTGCGGCACCTCGTCGGACCGGTGATCACTCTGACTTATCTTTGGTGGGCCTTTATCCTGAGGGTTACCCGGTCAACCATGCTTGAGGTGATGAATCAGGATTATATCCGGACCGCCCGCGCCAAAGGATTACCGGAAAACATCGTTATCAATAAGCACGCCCTGAGAAATACCTTGATTCCCGTCTCTACTTTAAGCGGAATCATGTTGCTGGGATTATTGGGCGGCGTGGTCATCGTGGAAACGGTATTTAATTTCCCCGGACTGGGACTTTTGATTGCTACGGCGGCTACCCGCCTCGATGTTCCAACGGTTGTGGGGGTACTCATCTTTTATGCCACCCTTTTGGTTTTAATCAATCTGGCAGTCGACATTCTGTACTCAGTCATCGACCCCAGGGTACGATTGGAGTAAAAAAATGAAAATCATCCAACGTTTATTAAAAAATCCGGTCTCTTTGGCGGGAATCGTCTTATTATTGATATTCATCCTGATGGCACTGGCAGCGCCGTTTCTTGCGCCGCCCCGCGATCCATCCAATCCTTATCAAATTCCGCGGCGCGGTTGGACCTTGGAACCCTCCCCGCCTTCCGCGGAATACATCTTTGGTTTAACCCAAGGTTCTTACGATATATTTTACGGTATTATCTGGGGGACCAGGACCGCCTTGAAAGTCGGCCTGATCGTGGTGTTTTTCAGTACGCTGATCGGTATCACGCTGGGCTCAATTTCGGCTTATTACGGCGGTAAATTGGATGAATTCCTGATGCGTTTTACCGATATCTTTATGAGTTTCCCGACCATCGTCTTTGCAGTCATCTTTACCGTAGTTTTCGGAATCGGCTTAAATAGTGTGATGATGGCCTTGGTTTTATTTGGCTGGATGAGCTACGCCCGCCTCATCCGGGGAAATATATTGGCCGTCAAACAAGAGGAATATGTCATGGCGGCAAAAGCTATCGGCGTCAGCGATTTCAAGATCATTACCCGGCATATTTTACCCAACACCATCTTTCCGGTAATTATTCAAGCTTCGATGTCCTTAGGTTCAGTGGTTATTATCGCTTCCTCGATGAGTTTTTTAGGACTGGGCGCCCCCGAGGGCTATGCAGACTGGGGTCAGATGATTAACTTTGCCCGTAACTGGATGCTGGGAGAACAGGCGAACGTGCTCAAATATTGGTTTACGGTTATTTATCCCGGTATGGCCATTGTCCTGTTCGTATTGTCCTGGAATTTAGTGGGCGATGCCTTAAGAGACATTATGGATCCCAAACTTCAGGGATAACTTGTTGTATGAATGCCTAACTACCGTTTCTATAAAAAATAGATTTCACCCCTGAATGTCGAATATAGTGGTGTCGACCCAAATAGCCACAGAAAGAGGTAAAATCTACACCATGTATATTCGCCAACCTATATTTCCCTTTGAGGAAATGCTGCAATTTGAGCTGGAGACAAAGTTGGTAAAGATACTATCTCAAATTGATTTGTCGGAAATCTGTTCAAAACTACCGAAGCCTTCAAACTTCGGCCCCAAAGTTCGTAACCGGGAAGCTATGCTGTATAGCCTCATAGCTATGAAAATTGAGAATATCAAAACCATCAAAGCTTTTGTAATAAGACTTAAGTCCGATCCTGTATTTCGATACAACTGTGGATTCAGTTTTAGTGATCCAATTCCTAGCGAGTCTAGGTTTTCCAGCTTTATAGACCAAATTGTGGAAAGTTCCATTTTAATAAGTGCTTTTCAATAACCGGGTTGAACAAGCAATAAAACTTGGGATGCTAGAAGGTTCGTCTGTAGCCATTGACTCAAGTGAATATGGAGTCTTATGATACAGCAAAACCTTCATCCAAAATTGAAAAGAACGGTCAGAATCCAGACTGGGGTTCAAAACGCGACTCCGACGGTAATCAAATCCGTTGGTTCGGATGGAAACTACATATCGCGATAGAGTGTAAATCCGGGTTACCGCTAGCACTAATTGTAACTCCAGCCAGTATAGCCGATTGTGTTATGGCTATACCATTAATCGAACAATAGGAGCACATAAACTGAATTTGAAGGCAATATAACCGATTTGTAACAATACAAAGAGCTATTGACATCTTTTTACATATGAGGTATTATTAATTCAATAAAACAATACTAAACAGATAGATTTACTTAATTATTTTCAATTTGATAAACGAAGCTGACCAGAAAACTGGAGGCTAAGCCATTTCTCTTTACTTTTGGTTGGGTGAGTTAAGGATGGCTTAGCTTCTATTTTTTTAAAGAAAAAATGGAATAAGAGAGCAGCCAACATGAGCTTTGATTTTGATACGTTGAAGGTACAGGCGGGATACCTTGCCGACCAACATAACAATGCGGTCTCGGTGCCGGTTTATCAAACAACCGATCGCCTTGGGTGATAGCTTCCGCGCCGATCGGTTGTCTTCCTTTTCGGAGAATGACTCCATTTACACGGCTTTCCAATCCTTCGGTGGATGTTTTGGAAAAAAAACTGGTACCCTTCACGGCGCAACCGGGGCAATCGCATTAGCCTCGGGCATGGTGGCGGTTTCCTAAGCTTTGCTGAATGTTGCGGGGAAAGGCGGAAGAATTCTTACAACGGCCAAGCTCTATGGCGGTACGGTTGACAGTTTTTCTTCGGTATTCCCCGATTTGGGATTAGAGATTGATCTGGTCGAAAATCCAGATGAGCCCGCCGAATTCCGAAAGAAACTGACAGCGGAGACCAAAGCGGTTTTCATTGAAGCCTGACCAATCCGTATCTGGAGTATGGCTAAAAGAAGGGGGGTGAGTGAGTAGCATAGAAAATAGATCTATCCAAGGGCTTGCGCAATAAATGCATATTTTCCTAAATTCATTGTACACGAACATATGTTTACAATCAACAATCTTCTTAGACAAGCCGCCAAAATAGCAATAGCGTCTTGTAATATCTTCAATTCCACTCAAATTATGATGTTAATAATTTGTAATGTTCCAAGAAATTATTTTAGAAACTATTGGCAAGCTTAACAACCAATGTTAATTTTAGACTAGCGTTTACAAAAAAATGGTATTCACCGAAAAATCAAAAAACTTAAGGAGGAAAAAAATTGAAAAAACTGCTCGTCTCTTTACTTACTTTGGTTCTGGTTTTTGCTGTTGTAGCTAGCGTTTCCGCTGCTACGGCAAACTTTTCCGGTACTCTCTATTATGAACTATATGGAGACAAAACTGTCGATGCAGTCGACAACAAAGGTGATCACGAATTCGTTGATGTCCGGATCAAAATGGCCGGTAGCATCGACGAAAAAATTGATTATACCGTTATTACGCGGTATACAAGTAAAGCAACCGGTCTTCCTGGCTCACAATATGTGATTGATCAAAAGACTGGCACTGTCGTGGAAAAGGAAAATCAAGGTACTGCCGGTACCGGAGAATTCCAACTTCGTGAAGCTTATGCAACATACAAAAGTGGTATCGGCAATGTCTCTTTTGGTCAAATCCGCGTAAATCCTTCCATCATTGATCTGTTGGACGGTTCGTTTAATAGCGGTAACACTATGGTTGCTCCTGTTGTTTTAAGATACAGCAACAATATCAGCGACAATACCAGTATTGCATTATCCGTTATCCCCGCTGACGGTAATGACTATGAGGCCGGTTCATCCGATGCCGAATTCAGCACCAAAGTTGCTAACCTCAATCTGGGTGCATATGTCCATTTCCTTGGTAAAGGTGATCCTGGTTATGCAGCGAATGCCAGCATATCTTTCTTTGACGCCTTGAACCTCTATACTGAATATGGAAAATATGCCGATGCCGATACAACTGACGCCGAAGACCCACTTACAACCCTTTATGGTGGTACTTCTCTTACTCTAGGGAAATTCACCTTTGAAGTTGAAAAACAATTCCATGATGCAGACACCAACAAACAATGGGGCGCTAAAATCAATTACGCCGCGACCAAGAACTTCAGTATTACAGCTTACCGCAGCTCATGTTATGTAATCGGTAACATCGACGCTGCCAACTACATCAAAGGTACCGTTACCTTCTAATCAATCAACCCTTTTATCATGATCGCCCGTAAAACGGGCGGTTTGCACCAGCCCTGTAAGAGCGTGTATTGGCCAGCGCCTAAATGGCGCTGGCTTTTCACTTTGTGCAAAACTTTGGGCCATAGAACCTCACCTTTCATTTGTTTTGTTGATAACTTGACACCATCATTTATCTCTATCAATAAATTTTCTTTTGCGGCAGCCCCTTTTGTATGAGTCAACGCCTGAAAAACGCAGGAATTTCTTTGGTAAGAATAGAAGTACATCTAAGAATTAGGCTCTGTTATAGATTATTGTTGAAAAATCCGGGCCTATTTTGACCTAACCCGCGCGTCCTTTCGGACGCGACCCTTCCCCCTTTGAAGCGGCTAAAATAGCGGACGCATGTGGAAGGGTAACCTTGGCCGTTGCTGCCAAAAAGCATTTAGACCCCAAAGGCATCGGTTACTCTCCCACTTTAGGGGGAGAGCAAGAGAGGGGTTTTGACCAACAAATGCCTTAAACAGAGCCAAGAATTATAATACCGAGGTGTCTGTATGAAAGCCGAGATAACATACATTTTTCATAATTGCTTTGTCCTAAAGATCCAAGAAAAAACTTTTCTTTTTGACTATCCTGCAGACCAGTTCTTAAATCGTGAAATGCGCGAGCTTATCCAAACCAAAATCAGCGGCAGTGACTTATATGTGGTTTCATCCCACAATCACCAGGATCATTTTAACCGCGATGTTGCCAGGTTAAGTCCAACGGTTAAAAATATCCGCTATATTTTATCTAAAGATATTTTGAAACGAAACCGATTCTACAAAGAGTTGACAGAAAGTTACAGCATCGCCCCGGACCAGACCAACTTCATCGACGGCATGGAGATTCATAGTTTCCGGAGCAACGATGAAGGGGTAGCTTTTTTAATATCCTTGAATGGACTCCATATTTACTTTGGCGGAGATCTTGCCTGTTGGGACTGGGATGAACTAACCGAGCATGAACACCGCTTTTTAGTGGACTATTTTGGAGAGGTCTTAACCGACTTGAAACGCCGGCCGATTCATATCGCCTTTTCCAATATGGATCCCCGGCTACCGAATTGGTCCGGGGCTGCCCAGTTCATTCAGACGGTGAACCCGGATTTCTTCGTACCGATGCACACTTTCGGAGATACCCAGTCGATTGCCAGGTTTTTAACGGAAAATCCCCAGCCCCTTCAAAAGTTCTTCCATTATCAAAAGACTGGAGATTCAATTGTTCTGGAATTGCCGCTTTAGCTATCGCTTTGAGGAGGAACCTTTATGACTTGGAAAGAAAATTTGGGTGAAACCCCCCAGTTAACCATCTTTCAAAGAATCACCCGGATTATATGGCGAAGTATTCTTGTTGGAGTCGCATATACCTTGACGATTTTCTGGCTTGGAACCGTACTGACTCATCAAGGTGTGCCTTTCCCTGATTTGGACAAGCTTGGTATGAACCGATTATGGTTTTTGGGCGCTTCTATCTTAATGGGGTTCGTAATTGGCGCTATTTCTCAGATAGTTCATACATCAAAACCCAATCACATTTTGACCTGGACGATATTTCTTTTTTTGAACCCCTTTTCAATAAGCTTGGAAAGCGCCCTCCTCGCTCCCAATTTATTAACGGCTTCGACGCTTCCTTCGTTGATGCTGGTACAATTTTTGGCCGCATTGGTAGCCGGATTGCTGATAACTTTTTTATTCGCCTCTTCATCCAAACAAATCTTCGGGTCCTATATTCACCGTGCCTGGTCGGCATGGATTAAGCGTATTACCGTTTCCATCATGATCACTTTTTTACTTTTTTTCCTGTTTAGCGCGACCAACTATCATTTAGTCCAAAAACTCTATTTTGATAATTATCAAGTCCGTTTCGATATTCCGACGCTCCCGGTGGTCCTGACGATTCAGTTTATGAAGGCCGTTTTGATCGTTTTTTCTTTACTACCGATGATCACAACCATTGGAGCGACCAAACGCTTTATAGCCGTAATGAGCGGCATCTCCCTGGTTGTTCTCGGCGCTTTGGGCCCTTTCCTACAAGTCTCCAACTTATCGATGTTTTTATTGCTGGCAAGTTCGGGGAATTTATTCATCCAGAACTTTTTGATCGGAATTTTTGTCGGCTTTATTTTGGGGTGCCCTTCGAAGCTGGAAGAAACGGGGACTACCGTGGTGGATTATGTACGCCCCAAGCTTAGAGAAGGTCTGACCAATACCGCCGGATTTTTCACCAAGCCTTTTCAAGTTTCTGAGAAAGCTGTTACCGATCCTGAACCGACCCAAACTCCACAAAACGAGTCTGCACAGGATTTGAATGAAACTCCTCCGGAAAACCCCGACGCGCCCGAAGAATCTTCTACGGATAGCACTGACCAATCCGCAGAGCCGAGTCAAAATGATGTTGCAGTTTCTGCCGAAAACGCAAATGAAGCGTCCCTAGCCGAAGGGGAAGTTGATCAAACCAAAGATACCCCGGACACTTCTTCATAAAATTCAATGATGGGCGCCTTAATCCTTTTTCCGGACATCCAGACTAATGTCCAAAGCCCTTACCGAATGCGTAATCGCTCCGACAGAGATAATATCGACTCCCGTTGCGGCGATCTCCTTGATAGTGTGCTCATCAACATTTCCCGAGGCCTCAACCAAAGCCCTTTGGTTAATTAATTCCACCATCGCCCGCATCTCCGGCGCCGGCATATTATCCAGCATAATAATATCAGCCCCCGCGGCTAAAGCCTCCTCAACTTGAGCCTTGGTTTCCACTTCCACTTCGATGGTCATCGTATGGGGAATGTAATCCTTGGCCCGCCTCACGGCCTCGGTAATGGACCCGCAGGCTTCAATATGATTGTCTTTAATGAGTACCGCATCGGCCAAATTGAAACGGTGGTTGCAGCCCCCGCCCATCCTGACAGCGTATTTTTCCAGCATCCGAAGGCCGGGAGTAGTCTTCCGGGTATCCACGATTTTGGCCGGCAAGTCCCCCTTCAAATGGACAAGTCTGGCCGTTTGCGTGGCAATCCCCGATAATCTCTGCAAAAAATTGAGGGCAACTCTTTCCCCGGCGAGGATTGACCGTATGGGGCCCTTCCAGATTGCGATTTCAGTTCCGGGGCTTACTTCCGTTCCATCGGATAACGACTTCAAACAAATCATATCACGGTTCAGCTGATGGAAAACTTCGCTTACAACCGGCAAACCGGCCAGTATTCCCCCGGCCTTTGCCATAAAAGCGGCTTCCGCCATGAAATCTTTATCAAAAATAGCCTCCGATGTAATATCGCCCTGTTGTAAATCTTCCAATAAAGCCCCTTTAACGATATTCTCCAGGATAAACCGGTTCATAACGCCACCTCGTCAGTTTGACTTTGAAATTGAATATGTTTTTGCCAGGATGGATCCGGGTCCGGATAATCAGCCCGGAAATGAGCGCCCCGGCTTTCAGTGCGAATCCTGGCAGCCCGGGCAATCAATCCGGCAAGATCCAACATATTTTGGAATTCAAAATAGGCCGGATTCAGTTCGAAGCCATTTTTAGAAAGCGGTCCGGTTTCCGGCGACAAAAGCCTCTCTGCTTCCTGCAAACCTGCTCTATCCCGGACAATGCCTAAATGTTCCGTAGTAATTTTTCGTAATGAAACCAATCCACTGGTCCACTGTTCATAGGGAATCCGGATTTCAGGGTAATGGATTTCCAATTCTTTTTCATTCACTTTCGGAAGGTCCCGGAGTTGATTTTTTAATAAATCAGCAATTCTGCCTCCGAAAACTAACCCTTCCAATAATGAGTTGCTCGCCAAACGATTGGCGCCATGAACTCCGGTCGCCGCCACCTCTCCGGCTGCGTACAGTCCCGGAACGGAAGTCCTTCCCCATAGATCGGTCATGATTCCGCCCATCATGTAATGAGCGGCCGGGGCTACCGGGATCGTCTCCGATAGGATATCGAGGCCATATTGCAAACACGTATCATAAATGTTGGGGAAGCGCTCTTTAACCGCCTCCGGTCTTATTGTACTCAAATCCAGAAAAACGCAGGAACTATGGGTTCTTTGCATTTCAGTATAAATGGAACGAGCCACCACATCACGCGGCGCTAACTCGGCCAGCTTGTGATAACGCGGCATAAACCGTTCACCCGCAGTGTTGATCAGCAAGCCTCCCTCGCCCCGGACGCTTTCGGATATGAGAAAAGGAGGCGCCGATGGCAAGCAAAGCGCGGTAGGATGAAATTGAATAAATTCCAAATCGGTCAAAACCGCCCCCGCCCGGTATGCCAGGCTCATACCATCGCCGGTCGCGACCGAAGGATTGGTTGTCTTATCATAAATTTGGCCCAAACCGCCGGTGCAGAGAATGACCGTCGAGGCCAAAAACAAATTCAATACCCCTTGATGAACCGCGACCACCCCGCGGCAAAATCCCGCTTCCGTAGCCAATGCCAAGGCGAAGTGCTGTTCATAAACAGTAATATTAGGATTTTCCAATTGACGGATTAAAGTTTCCGAAACCGCCCGCCCTGTGGCATCTCCATGGGCATGCAGAATCCGGCTGCGACTATGGGCGGCTTCTCGGGTGAAACTGATTTCACCCTGTTTTCGATCAAAAGGCACCCCAACATCAATCAGTTGGCGGACCCGGCCCACTCCTTCACCAACCAATACTTTCACCGCTTCAGGCTTGCATAAACCGGCGCCGGCCGCCACCGTATCTTGATAATGAAGCTCGGGCGAATCCTCCGCTCCCAACGCTGAGGCAATTCCCCCCTGGGCATAATAGGTATTGCTTTCCTGAATCAAAGATTTGGTCAGCAAAATAACTCGGGCGGTTTTACTTAATTCTAAAGCAGTATATAGTCCGGCGATGCCGCCTCCAACAACCAGGAATTGGGCCTTATCGACCAGAGGAGGCGGAGCGACGGGAAAGCAATGTAACATTATGACCTCCACTTGCCCTTAAACATATTCTAACATCCGTTCAAGAGATGTTTTTGCCCGTACCTGAATCTCAGGCGGTACCGTGATGATCTTACTTTGGTTTTGCAAGGCAGCCAAAACTTTAGGAATTGTGATGCGTTTCATGTTGGGACAGACTAACCCGGGAGATAATAAATAAAATGTTTTTTCCGGGTTTTCCTTTTGTAGACCATGAATAATTCCCATTTCAGTGCCGATAATAAAATTTTGACCGGAAGATTCTCTGGCATATTTCATGATTTGCGAAGTGCTTCCGATAAAATCGGCTGCCTGAGCCACATCCTCGCGGCATTCGGGATGTACCAACACGAAAGCATCCGGATGATGCTGTTTGGCGACGATTACATCTTCCGGCGTAATCCGCTGATGCGTTATGCAATAACCGGGCCAGATGTGAAATTTCTTCCGGGGTACTTTGCCGGCAACATAACGCCCCAAATTTTGATCGGGCAAAAATATGATTTCTTGCTCCGGTATATTTTGGACCAATTTTACCGCATTGGCAGATGTACAACAATAATCACTGACCGCTTTGACTGCTGCCGTAGAATTTACATAGGAGACTACCGCTGCCCGGGGATATTGCTCACGCCATTTTAAAACTTCATCCACTTCAGCCATTTCCGCCATGGGGCAGCCGGCCGTCTCATCCGGTAAAATAACTCTTTTTTCAGGGGATAGGACGGCCGCACTTTCCGCCATAAAATGGACTCCGCAAAACACGACCACTTCGGCCTTTGTATTTGCCGCTATTTGACTTAGGGCCAATGAATCCCCAACATAATCCGCTAAATCTTGGACTTCATCATTTTGATAATTATGGGCCAAAATGATTGCATGCTGTTTTGCGCATAAGCGATCTATTTCATCCATCTGCAAAGTATATTCCGATTGAGACATTCCCGATTCTCCTGTTTCAGCGCAATTTATCCTCATTTTACTTTTGGAGTTTCCTTTTGTCAACAGTTTATTGGGGAATCGAAAGATGTCAAAAGTATTTAAAAAAACAGGCGCTCGCCTGAATCTTCTTGAACCAATTCAATTGGGAAAAATCCACCCGATTGACGGACAACCAACCCGCGCGAAGCGGGAGAGCCCGGAATAGGACAGGCAATTTTATTGGCCTTTTTTATAACGGATAAACTCTTCTGTCGTTAAAAACGTTTCTTGATACCCAAGTTTCCGGCACAGTTGAGTTACATGGGGCGGTTCCAAATAAGCGTTATATAAAATATCCGTCGCGCCGAAAACCATCCGGGTATCCCCATCTAACAAGACCTGGCCCTTTTGAAAAACAATAGTCCTTTCAAAAGTCTCCGCTACAAAGTCCATGTCATGAATGATAGTCAAAACAAGCCGCCCTTCTGACGATAAATCCTTGATAATTTTCTTGATTTTTTCTTTTCCCCCGTAATCCTGAGCAATGGTCGGTTCGTCCAAAATAATGATTCCGGTTTGCATTGCCACCACAGAAGCAATACTGACAAGTTTTCTCTCTGACAAACTTAAATCATAGGGATGAGACTCGAGGCAATGGGATAAGCCTACCATTTCTAAGGCCCGTAACGAATTCTCTTTCGCCAGGGACTCGGATTGACCAATGTTTAATGGGCCAAACATAACCTCGTCCATAACCGTATTTTTAAAAATCTGGTCATTGGGGTTTTGAAATACCAGGCCGATTTCCCTCGAAATCCTTGCCACGGTGATGTCGGCAATATCTTTCCCCGACACCAGGATCCGTCCGGAACCGGGCCTGAGCAACCCTTTTAATAACTTCACAAAAGTAGTTTTTCCGGAACCGTTTTGACCGATGATCGCGGTGGAAGTGTTATCAAATTGAAGACTAATCCCCTTTAAAATCTCCTTGCCGACCGTATATGAAAAATGCAGATTTTCTACAGTGATGTTAACCATTTGGTTTTGCCACCGCCTGATACGTATCATCCAAAGTAACCGGATAATAGCCGTTTTTGGGATCTTTGATATTCAGTCCCTTGCAAATATTTGTAAAAACCGGAGCCGCAACTCCGTAATTCTCCAAATCCGATCGTGAGAATACTTTTTGCGGCAAATCAAAATCAATAACTTGTCCTTGATGCAACAACAACACTTTGTCGGCATACTTGGCGATTTTTTCGATTTTATGCTCCACCATCATAATAGTCAACCCATGTTTACTTAAGCTCTGAACTGCTTTAAATACTTCCTCCGAACCTTGCGGGTCCAGTTGAGACGTTGGCTCATCAAAGATAATGATCTCGGGCCGCATTGCGATAATACCGGCAATTGCCATTCGTTGCATCTGCCCTCCCGACAATCCAAAAGGATTTTGCGACCGGTACTCATAAATATCGAGCATTTTTAAAGCTTCATCGATGCGTTCTATCATTTCGCCCCGGGGTAACCCCATATTCTCTAAACCAAAGGCAATCTCCTCATAAACAGTCATTTTGGCGCCAGTAACCTGGGTAAAAGGGTTTTGAAAAACAATTCCCGCTTTCAAAGATAATCGGGAAAGTTCAGTATGGGCGGCATCCATTCCATCGATAAGCACCCGGCCACCATAAGCGCCATGATAAAATTGGGGGACAAGACCCACCAGCGCTTGGCACAGAGTGGATTTTCCAGCGGTATTGGGGCCAATAACTCCAATAAATTCTCCCGCTTTGACTTCGAAAGATAATCCCTTGAGCGCTAATTCCTCCGTCAAAGGATACCGGTATTTTAAATTCTCAACCATGATCTTTACATTGGCCATCCGGCTATCCTCCAAACAATTGCTGTCAATATGACGACAATCATACCCCAGCGGATGGTTTTGCTGTAAGAAGCCTTCAATTCCTCATTTAGAAAAGTCTTTCGAACCGAAGATGTAAAACCCCTTACTTCAAGAGCCATCGCCCGTTCTCTGGTATTGATCAAAGAATTCATAACAACCGGTCCAATTAACGGAAGAAATGCCTTGAGCCGGACTGTTAATTGGCCCTCGGTTTCCATTCCCCGGGATCGTTGAGCATCCATGATGGTTCCCATGGTAGCCGACATCTGTGGAATGATTTGCAGGACCGAACTTAGAACATATCCTATCTTAGGAGATAACCCCTTCCGAACCAGACTTTCAATCAAATCCGATGGTTTGGTGGTAAGAACCAAAATCGCAAAAGCGCTTATTATATTTAAAACCCGCAAGACCAGCCCAAAAGCAAAGCCTAGGCCTTCTTTATAAAAAATCATCGGGCCGAGGGAAAATAGCGGGATTTTATTCTCTGCCATGAATAAGCCTTGAATAACGATAATCGATAAAAGAATAACAATACTGAAACCCATTAAAGGAATAACCTTTTGAAATACTTTACCCATCAACAGTAAAACAGCGCTCCATAATAAACAGGACCACGCCATCCAAATCGTCGGAATAATTAAAGGAACCGCGATAGCGGCACAAATATACAATATTTTACTTATGGGATCGATCTGATGAATGAAGGATTGCCTGGGCTGGTAAAGACTTATGATATTCAAATGCAACCACCACCCTTTGTTTCATAAAAAAGGCTGTCTGAAAAGTAATTTTAATGCGCAAAGGTATACAAAACATCTCTTTGATTGTATATCCCCAACATTGATAGTTGCTTTTGAGACAGCCACTTGCTATCGAGGTTTAAAGAGTCTCGGTTTTGTTATCGTTGTTATAAAGTACGGTTAGTTTCTTCGGCAACCCTTTAAAAATCCAATAACCGATCATGACTGTGGCGATTTTGTCCGGCAAATCAACAACAAACTCATCCAAAAACGATGACAGCCAAACCGGATTTTTATGGACAATTAGAAATGCATACAAGGCATCTCCCCAGATGTTTCCGGTTTGACCGTTCCAGAACCAAATATTAATCGGAGTTGAAACCACCGCCGATACAACAGCCACTGCAACACCGATCATAAAGGCCTTCCAAAGACTGGTTACCCAACCTTGATAGGCCATAATACCGACAACCAAGCCAATAGCCACACTGGTAATGGCGTAAATAAAAGAAACCGGATCCATCGTTAAGCCATAAATAATATTGTTTATTGCGCCGCAAAGCGCTCCAACGATTGGGCCAGCCAGCATACTAGCCAAAACGGTTCCGATAGCGTCCAGCCATAACGGTAATTTGAGTACACCGGCAAAGGATTTACCGATGTAATTGATGGCTACCGCCGCCGGAATCAATACCAATGATGCCGTCGGTAATTTTAAAGACCACATTCCTCTTTTACTCATCGTCTACTCCCCCTTATTGATTTCGTTTAATGAGACAATCGCTTCCAAAGCCAAAATGATTTCCCGTTCCTCGCCTGCTGCCGTCGAGTTTTTACCCTCAACATAATCATTGATGCCACTTTCCAATGGCCCATCCGCCTCAACCACCACGTTTAAGATCGAAGCCGTTTTGAGTTTCCGTAAAGCACCAATGACCATCAACGGAGCGCTTTCCATATCGGCTGCCAGTACTCCGCGCTCTCCCCAAAATCTATCGATAGAGGCCTCATCATCCGTATAAAAGCTATCATGACTCCGAATAACTCCACCAACAGATTCTCCTTATTGGTTATCATCCCATTTAATTTCTTTATCCAATAACAGATAAGGATTCACACAATCTTCCCCAATACGAACCGTCAAATGAAGATGAGGACCGGTAGCCAATCCCGTCATACCAACGTTTCCAATGATTTGGCCATTTTTAACCATAGTCCCTTCTTGGACTGCGATTTTGGAAAGATGGCAATAAGAGGTGTAAAGTCCCAGTCCATGATTGACTATAATTGTTAAGCCGGTCACATTCATCATTCCGGCAAAGGCCACTTGTCCACCGTTACAAGCCAATACAGGCGTCCCGGCGGGAGCGGAAATATCCAGCCCGGAATGCCTTCCTTCCTCAATATTATTTACATAACGAATTAAGCCATACTCCGTTGTAATCTTGCCTTGGACCGGCCAGATAAATTTCCCCGTCCAAAGCGGATTGAGTTGCTCCGTACGTCCCTTTTGACGGACATCAGCGCTTTTTTGGGCATCGGCATTAACATTTTGCGGAGTCAATATCTGCTTGCGGGTGGTCTCGGCAATAGTCACCCGGTCTTCGGGAAAATCTCGCCGAATCACTTCGATGGGATATTCTTTGGTTCGGCTCAATGAATCTTTGGAAATGGTAACCTTCAAAGGATAAGTGCCGGGTTTGACAAAATAGGAGGCGGAAATCAAACCGATGAAATGGTCGTTGTTAAATTGTAATTTCGTTCTATTGTTGATAAAATTGACTTCGATTACAGATTGAGGCTCCGCCTGGACTCTGATTGTAATAAAATCTCCCGGTCGCAATGATTCCGCCGAAAGATTAATTTTCTCATCCGCTGTTACCCCAGAACATCCATAAAGTAGAACCGTTATTATAAAAAAAAGCCAACCATAACCTATACGTTTTGGCATCAACGAACACCTCGATAAAGAATTTTAACGATTTCTTTCCCGTTAAAATTTTTCGTTATCAATATCAAGGTTCCTGCATTTTTCTAAAAAACACTCGTTGATTTTAAAAGGAAAAATTTATTCCTCGGAAATATCCGGCATTTTCATATAAAATTGTTCAAAAGGCATGGTGCGTCAATTCGGAAATACTTTTCCTGAACAATAGCCATTCTTTCAATTCTTTAAGATTGCCATTGGGAAAAGTCTGATTTAATAAGCCATAACCTAACGTAAAGGTGCCGGTATTTTCATCCGGCTTCAAAATATGAAAATCGCTACTATAGCTTAACGCCAAGAATTCTCTGCCTCTCGGCAGCAATTCTCCCCGGATACTCTGCCAAATTCCGAGCCATTCCTTTACTTCAGTTTCCCCATCTCTGGGATTCCGGACTTCAATCCCGTCCAATATGGAATCACATGCTAAATTCATAGAAAAATCTTTGATCTCATCAAGGGTCATCCCTGCGTTGTTCCTCATCTCGACAGGATGAGCTAAAACAGCGAGGATAAGAAAATCCTGGTGTTTCAAGGCTTTAATCATCGACAATGTTTCTTCGGTCTTATTGATTGTTGTCTGTTTCTTAAGCCTCTGCAAAATCGGGGTTAGAAACTTTGTTGTTACGTTACGGGGATTAAAAACCTTAAACTGCTCTCTTTCGGCTGCCGAAAGCCGCTCCAGAAACAAAACACTTAAGGTCCCTGGATAATAAGGTGTTACACCCGAATACCATTTGGCCAATTCTGCTTCAGTAATGAAATCTGTTTTTCCCAATTGGCGGAGTAACTTATTCAAATCGTTCATTGCCTCAATCGCTATAGAGTGGAGAGTTTCCTGCCGTCTCTCCAAAATCCGGTGGAAGAAGTCGGCTGCGGGACTATCAAGAAATTTTAAAAAAGGCCCGGTTTCAGGGAAGTAAACCAAAATTTCACAGCCCGGTAAAGCTGTCTCCAATTCGATTCCACCCCATACTTCCAAACCAATTCGCTGACCCGCGGTAATGAATTCTTTTACACCCGAGACACTATTATGATCAACCAGAGCCGCCGCTTGTAACCCAATCAGTCGGGCCATCCATGCTACTTGACGAGGAAACAGCTGCCCATCCGAATAGTTCGAATGAAGATGCAAATCTGCGGAAAGCGGAGGGTGGATGGATTGTGTCCGTACTTCAGCCGTATATCCCAACTCATCCAATTTTTGTTCTAACTCGTCTAGACTATTGGATTGGGAGCGAACCTGATCGCATTTTGTAAAAAAGTCTTTGAGAAATTCTACGGCCGAAGTATCCATTTGCCCTCCATAAAAATAATTGCCAGACAAGTTATGATAATATTTACTAGGGGATGTTAATTGCGGGTTAGAGCTCTAGTTACTGCGACCTTCCATTCGTTGTATAACTTTTCCCTGGCGTCGCTCTCCATTTTAGGAGTAAAAACTCGATCCGACCTCCAAGTAGCGGCAATCTTTTCTACATTTTCCCATATTCCTACTTCCAGCCCCGCTAAATAAGTTGCCCCCAAAGCCGATACCTCTCTTACACGGGGTCTGGATACTTCGGCGTTTAACACATCAGCTTGAAACTGCATTAGGAACTCATTCGCAGCAGCCCCGCCATCGGCTCTGAGTGAAATCAACGGTATTCCACTACCCTCTTTCATTAATTCCAAAACATCTCGAACCTGGTATGCGATAGACTCTAAACCGGCCCGAATCAGATGTTCCTTTTTAGTACCCCGGGTAAGTCCGGTAATTAACCCCTTAGCCTCCATATCCCAGTAAGGAGCACATAATCCCACAAAAGCAGGAACCAAATAAACTCCTTCATTACCCGTTAAAGATGAGGCAATCTCGCCACTTTTAACTACATTATCAATAATCCCAAGTCCATCCCTGAGCCATTGCATGGTGGCTCCTGTTACATTGATAATACCTTCTATTGCATATCCGACATTTCCCTTAAGCCCCCAGGCTAAAGTAGCAACTAAACCTGTTGAAGGAGTAACCGGCTTTTCCCCGGCATACATCATCATCGAAGTGCCGGTACCATAGGTAGCTTTGGCCATTCCCGGACGAAAACAAGCTTCTCCGAATAAAGCTCCTTGCGAATCTCCAATGACACCGGTAATTGGTATCCCAGATGGCAAGTTTCCAAGTTGAACCGTAGTGCCAAATTTGCCCGAAGATGGCCGCACATCAGCTAACATCGCCTCGGGGATATCTAATTCTTTGAGTATTTCACGATCCCAACATAGGTCATAAATATTATACAAAAGAGTTCTGGAGGCGTTGGAATAATCGGTTGCAAAAACTTTACCCCCGGTCAGATTCCATAACAACCAAGTATCAATCGTTCCGAAGCATATTTCACCTTTTTGAGCTCTAGTTCGCAGGCCGGAGACATGATCCAACAACCATTTGACTTTGGTTCCGGAAAAATAAGGATCAATCATCAATCCGGTTTTCCGGCGAAACATTTCTTCCTGCCCCGAATTTTTTAACTCCTTGCAGATCTCGACACTCCGGCGACATTGCCAAACAACCGCGGGTGCTAAAGGCGATCCATCCTTGCGATCCCAGACCGCTGCGGTTTCCCGTTGATTGGTTATGGCAATCGCTTTAACATTGCGGGCATCGATTTTAGAGAGTACCTCCCCGATTAAATCTACCACACTGCTCCATATTTCTTTTAAATCATGTTCTACCCAACCGGGTTGAGGGTAGTATTGCGTAATTTCCCGATACGCCTGAGCGCAGATTTGAGCATCTTTATTAAAAAGTAATACCTTTGTTCCAGTCGTTCCCTGGTCAATCGCCAAGATTAAATCCTGATTCATTGGAAATTCCTCCCTCATTGTAACAATAATGCAGGAAACAGGCTTAATTGATATGCAAAAGACTTTTAGCCTCTTTCGCGATTCCTGCGGCAGTTAAATGATAATGCTGAAAGATTTCAGCCTGAGTTCCGTTGATCGCCGATTCATCGGGTATACCCAATATTTTCATGGGAATGGCATGCTTTTGAGCAAGTAGTTCGGCAATTGCCCCTCCCAATCCGCCATAGATACTATGTTCCTCAACGGTGACCATCGCTTTTGTCTCTGCTGCCGCCTTCAATATCAGTTGTTCGTCAAGTGGTTTGACAGTGTGAATTTCTATTACCTGGGCGCTAATGCCTTGATTTTGAAGCAAATATCCGGCATCCAGTGCCGCCCTCAGGACTTCGCCTGTAGCTATTATTGATACTTGATCCCCAGGTAACAACGTACATCCCTTACCAATTTCAGGTAAGAAATCCTTATCATGAACGTCCGGAACCGCGCCTCGACCAATTCTTACATATACGGGACCTTCGTAATCAACCAAGGCATGAGTCAACTGTTCCATCTCAACATTATCGGATGGCAAAATCACTGTCAACCCAGGAATTGCTCTTGTAACAGCAATGTCTTGTAAAGAATGGTGGGTTGATCCTAAAGCCCCATAACTGACTCCACCACTTATCCCGATTAGTTTTACATTGGTATGAGAATAAGCGCCATCGACCTTTATTTGTTCAATACTTCGCATGGAAAGAAAAGAAGCCGGAGAGCAAGCGAAAGGAATTTTCCCACTTTTGGCCAAACCTGCGGCAATGCTGACCAGATTTTGCTCTGCAATACCGACTTCAACAAATTGATCGGGAAGCCGGTTGGCAAACTCATCTAAACTGGCTGATCCGCGGGAATCACTCGCTAAAGCTATAATCTGGGTGTTTTGTTGAGCTAAAGATAGTAATGTTTTGGTAAAAATCTGCCGATTGGGGTAGGTAGCAGACATTGATATTTCCCCTTCCGTTATCAGTTTCAAGTTATTAACAAACAAATTTCAATTTTTGCATACGGAAGGTCTGAATGTTTTATTGATTGAGTTATATTAATCAATCTCAATTAATTCAACTTTTTCATCGGCAAGTGCATGCCTAAGGCCTTCCGTTACTGGAGAATTCATGATAAGACGATTCATCATACTTAATGGTCCCACATAGGCAAGAGCAATCTTACCTAATTTAGTATTGTCAGCAATTCCAATTACCTCTCGTGATGATGCAGCTTTTGCCAGTTTAAGCTGAATTTGATGAGGGTCGCCATCGGATATGCCATATGTCGGTACCAAAGCGTCAATACCCATAAAATATTTGTGAGCCCGAATCTTTTGAAATGATTCCACCGTCTCATTACCGTATGCTACATAATTTTGGTGGCCACATACTCCTCCAATCAAAAGGGTTGTAATATTGGCATATGGAGTTAATTCCATTGCAACTTTGATACCATTTGTTACCACAGTGATATTAATATCATCCTTGAGTGCTTTTGCTAATTCCAAACAAGTTGAACCTTCATCTAAAATAATGATTTCACCATCATTGATAAGTGTTGCGGCCTTTGCGCCAATTCTCGCTTTTACATCTTGATTCAATGTTTCTTTGGCTGTCAATGATTTATGCAGAAACGGTTCTCCTTGTAAAATGGCCCCCCCATGCGTGCGAATAATAATTCCTTCTTCTTTCTCCAGCGCTTCCAAATCACGGCGAATGGTGATCGGGACCACTTTTAGCAACTCACTTAATTCATTTACAGTAATGGACCCTTTTTTAGTCAAGATTTGGACAATTTGCTGTCTTCGTTCTTCCGCTAACATGATTCCACCTCAAATGTCTTTTTCTTATAGTTTACCATAGTCACAAATTTCTAAAAAGCTCCTTTAGCGGAAGAATTTCCCGTCGATGAGAATCTTATTTCAATTCCTTTATTGCCTGCTCATATTCATCTGCTTTGGGTACCCGATGATGCCAAACATGATTCCCCTCCATAAAAGAAACTCCCTTTCCCTTAATTGTATGGGCAATAATTAAAGTGGGTTTCTCTTTTTCACAAGGGATTTTATTCAAGGCATCCATAATTTCAGTAAAATCATGACCATTAATCTCTTGAACCTTCCACCCAAATGATAACCAACGCTTGGCCAAAGGCTCCGTATTCATCACTTTTTGGGTTGGGCCGCTTATTTGTAACCCATTACAGTCAATAATCCAAACCAAATTGTCCAACTTGTATTGAACAGCAGCCATAGAAGCTTCCCAAATTGAACCTTCCGCCAATTCTCCATCTCCGGTTAAACAAAAAACTCGATAGGCTTGATGGTCCATTTTTCCAGCCAGCGCCATTCCAACCGCTAAAGACGGTCCATGCCCAAGTGAACCCGTCGCCATCTCTACTCCAGGGATCTTAGAATGGGGATGTCCTCCAAGCAAAGAATTGAACTTTTGATATTGTTCCAATTCCTTTTTGCTAAAAAAGCCGCAATCAGCTAATATAGCGTAATAACCCTCACAACTATGCCCTTTACTAAGAATGAAACGGTCTCTTTGTTCCCACGCAAGATTCTCAACGTTATAGTTCATCACCTGGTAAAATAAGGTTACTAATATATCAACCGACGAAAGCGACCCACCAATATGTCCAGTCCCGGCATGATAAATCATGTTTAAAACATCGCAGCGAATTTCATTCGCTTTTTGTTTCAATGCATTATTATCCCAGATTACTGCTTCATTTGTATTCCTTTGGTTAATCATGACTGACTACACTCCATTATTATTTCTTATTTGCTTCCATAACGATAACTTTCCTTTTTTCCACTCTTTAATTTTAGCGACGGAATTTTTTCCTGGCCTGGTCAAAAATAACTGCCAAGATTACCACTAAACCTAAAACAACCCGTTGCCAAAACGGCGAAACGCTTAGCAATACAATATCCTGGGCGACCACACCGAGTACCGCGATTCCAATTAGGGTGCCAATTGCCGAACCGCTACCTCCCATCATTGATCCACCACCAATGATGACTGCAGCAATTGCTTGCATTTCCCAACCAGAACCGGCAGTCGGTTGTCCGGAATTAAGTCGGGCCATTGATGTGATACCCGCTATACTTGCTAATAATCCTGAAAGAGTATAAGCCAGCATTTTTGTACGCTCGACACCGACTCCGCACAATAAAGAAGCTGTTTCACTATTCCCTAAACAATATAGTTTTCGCCCCAATGCGGAGTAACGTAAGACTATCTCAAGAACAACGACTAAAATCAGTAAAATAAGCGTTGTTACGGGAAGCAACTCTCCAATGCTTCCCTGGCCAATCCATAGAATTTTGTCGTTAATTTTAGTAATTGGCCATCCTTTGGTAATTATCATATTGACACTAAAATAAACCTGTTGGGTTCCTAAAGTTACAATAAAGGGATTAATTTTGACTTTCGTAATCAGAATGCTATTAATAAATCCCGCCGATAAACCTGCCAGCATACCAATGACTACAGTCCAAATAGGGTCTAAACCGGTATTAGCCATAAACCAGGCAGTAATAATACCGCACATGCTGGCAATAGCTCCAATGGATAAATCGATCCCTCCAATTAGCAATACCAAAACTTCGCCGAGTGCAGCTATACCAATAAAAGAAAATTGCCGAAAGGTTGAAAAAATGTTATAACTATCAAAAAAACCAGGTCCAATCGAAAAGAAAGTCAATAATAAGACAAGTACTAAAACCACCAGTCCCCCGGTTTCTTCTCCGGTAATAAACCGCTGAAGCTTAAATATCCAAGAAAGCTTCTCCCTGTCTTCAGCAACTGTCTCCCGAATCGTTGCCATGATTCTACCCCCTAAGCTTCTTCTTTATTACGCAATACATTAATTAAAACGGCTAGAATTAGGATTATGCCGGTAACAGCGCCCCGCCAGTACGGAGATACGTTCATCATTGTTAACCCATTATCCAAAAGCCCAATAATCAAAATTCCGGTAATGGTTCCGTTAATACTACCCATACCGCCCGTTAAATTAGTGCCTCCAATAATTGTCGCGGCTACTGCCGACATCAACCAGTCTTGTCCCATGCTCGGTTGACCCGATCCCAGCCAAGACAAAGCCAAAATACCACCAATTCCCGATAAAGCCCCGCTCAGTAGATATAAGAAGAATTGGGTACGTTCAATTGAAATACCGCAAATTTTAGCAGCCTGGGGATTTCCACCGACCGAATAAATATTCCGTCCAATCGTTGTATTGGTTATCAACCAATGGGTTATTGCCGCCAGTCCTAAAAATACCAATATAGGTAATGGAATGCCCCAAATAAACATGGAAGCAACATTTTGAACCTCTTTCGGAATGGTAAATATCGGTACACCTTGTGTAACAACCATTACCAGCCCAAAAAACAGTTCCATTGTACCCAACGTTGCAATAAATGGAACAATTTTCAGCCTGGTCACGATAAAACCGTTCAACGAGCCGCAAGCTACGCCAACTAAAACACCAATTACCAGTATTAGATAAGGATGGATGGCCATTTTGTCCATTAAAAATCCCGCAGTAATCGCAGAAAGAGCTGCAATCCCGCCGACCGAAAGATCAATTCCACCGCTAATCATCACTAAAGTTTGGCCCAAGGCCGCTATTCCTATAAAGGAATAGGCCCTTATAATGTCCGATAAATTGGAAAATTTGATAAAGCTTTTATTAAAAAAAGAAAAGAAAATCATAATTGCAATAATTGCCAACACATTACTGAACAGCTGCGATGTGCTTATTTGTTGTCTGATTCTTTTTAAATCAACCAAGCCTTTCACCACCAAGCTCAATTTTATTGGACTTCATCAAGTATACATCCCATAATACTCTCTTGTGACGCTTCTTCAGTCTTAAATTCCTTAATAATTTGGCCTTCCCGCATTACATAAATCCGATCTGTTAAAGAAAATAATTCTGAAAATTCGGACGAAACTACTATGACCGCTAATCCCTCTTTGGCCAGCTTATGAATAAGATTATAAATTTCATGTTTAGCTCCGATATCAATGCCCCGGGTGGGTTCATCAAAGATAATCAATTTGCATTTTCTGGCGACCCAGCGGGCGATAATTGCTTTCTGCTGATTCCCTCCACTCAATAAGGCAATTTTTTGACTAATACTCGGACTTTTAACATTAAGCATCTCAGAATGGTCTTTAGCAATCTGAGCTTCTTTTCGCGATATGAAACCCAATTTCGAACTCAACTGGTCAATAATTGGCAATGATATATTGGTTTTAATACTTAGCATCGGTAAAATACCTTGGCTGCGCCTCTCCTCAGGAATTAATCCAATTCCCAGATCAATCGCGTCCTTAGGGGAGTGAATTTTTACTTCTTTCCCCTTAAAAATCACTTGTCCCTCATTGGATCCGTAGACCCCAAAAACCGAATTTACCAATTCTGTTCGCCCTGCTCCGACCAATCCGGCAAAACCGATAATTTCTCCTTGTCTTACGTAAAAATCAGCGTTATGAATATCATTCGTCTTGTTTTTGCTACAAAAATCATGAACTTCCAATACTTTCTCTCCAAAAGAATGTTCACGCAACGGACGTTCCCCCAGATTCAACTCCCGCCCCACCATAAATCTGATAACTTCTTCATTATTGGTTGCTGAAATATCTTTCGTAACGACATATCTCCCATCACGGAAGACAGTAATCTTATCCGATATTTCAAAGACTTCATCCAACTTATGGCAAATATAGATAATCGTCTTACCCTGTTTCCGTAAATCTCTTAAGATCCCAAACAAATTATTGACTTCCTCGGAAGTCAAGCAAGCCGTTGGTTCATCCATAATCATTACATTACAATTAAGGGCTAAAATCCGTGCAATCTGCACTAATTGTTGTTGAGCCGGACTTAATCGCTTTGTTATTTCACGAACATCCACATTAATTTTTAATAGGTCGATATATTCCTGTGCCTTAGTATATAAATTTTTCCAGCCAACCGGCGAAAACAGACTTTTTTTTGAAGTTAAACCTAATAATATATTTTCAGCTACAGTGATATACGGAACCAAATTTAGCTCTTGAGGAACAATACCGATTCCATGGGTCTGGGCATCATGCGGATTTTTAGGCGCAAAATCTTTACCATTCAGGTAAATCTTCCCTTGATCCATCGGAAATACGCCCATAATAATATTCATCGTTGTACTTTTTCCGGCGCCGTTCTCTCCTACCAAAGCATGAATCTCGCCCCGACCGATTTCAAATGAAATATCTTTTAGCGCTTGAACTCCTGGAAAGCCCTTTGAAATATGTTCGAGTTTTAGAGCAATTTCACTCATATACCACAACTCCCGTATGAATTAATTGCAACAGGAGAAATCCTCCCGTTGCAATTAACAATAATTTAGATTACTTTACTTGATAATCCGCCTTTTTGTACTTGGGGTATTTGCTCAGGTCATTATTGGTGATAACAAACGATCCTGTATCATGAAGTGCCGAAACGGTTTTCTTATTATTTAAATCATAAAGATAATGTACAGCCAAATATCCCATATCATAGGGTCTTTGAACATCCATGGCATAAACGATGCCTTTTCTCATATACCGAACCATGTCTGGCAAATCATCTTGGCCAACTACAAAGATTTTACCCCCTTTGTCAGCAGCCTCAACAGCTTTAGCAGCACCGATCGGAGCACTAGCGTTAGCGCCATAGAATCCTTTAAGATTTGGATGTGCTTTAATAGCATCGGCTGATAACCGGATTGCTTTCTCAAGATCGTCATTATCAACCAGTTCGGCGACTATTTTCATTTTTGGATATTTAGCAAGCCCTTCTTTGAAACCAGCCACTCTCTGTCCATGTTGTAAGGAACCCAAAGAACCGATGAGAACGGCTACTTCGCCTTCTTCGTTACAAGCCTTGGCTAATGCATCAGCCATATCGCGACCATCGGGTTCGTTTTTGGGATGTCCAATGAATGAGGCACGTCCGCTATTTTCAGCATCGTTATCAAAGCAAATTGTAGAAATACCCCTTTTAATAGCTTCTTTAATTGCCGGAGTATTGGCAGTCGGATCAAGGGACGAAATTGCCAAGCCATCGGGTTTCTTGGCAATTGCAGCCTCAATTGTCTGGGTGTGAAGTGCAGCATCTGCAGTTGTCGGAGCATTCCAAATCGCTTTAATGGTAATGCCTTTAGCTTTATATTCTTTAACAGCCGCATTCATTCCGTCAATAACATCTTGATACCAGGGATGAACCAATTTGGGAATAAAAATAAATGTATAACTCTTTTTGGCGGCATAACCCCCCACAGTCATACTACCGATTAACAAAGCAAATAAAGCAGCAAAGATAAAAGTCTTTTTCATTTTCAATTTCTTCCCTCCATTATATTTTTTACAGGGTTTAAAGAACCAATTGAATACTTTTAATCTCACCTCCAAAAAATATTCGCTCAAGAAAGGTTACCAAGGGCTGTCGCAAAAACAATTAAAATCGATAAGATATATATTTCGATGGATACGCGGATACTTACATGTTGTATATTGCCATCAATGCTTTTCTTTTTGCGGCAGCCCAAGTATTATATCAACCCGTCAATGATACCTAAGGAATTAACGCTACTTTAATAGCTTCATTTCCTTCTTCCGCAAGTTTGAATCCTTGCATGTAGTCTTTTAGCGGCAATTGATGGGTGATAATCTGATCCACTTTAACAATACCCTCTGCCAAAAACCGGATTGCAGTCGGATAAGTATAGGGACTAATATGAGCGCCTAAAACATTTAACTCTTTACGATCCCCAATAATGCTCCAATCAACAGTTGTTGGGGCCGAAAAAACGCTAAACTCCACAAATGTACCTAATTTACGAAGCATTTTTAGGCCCTGAATAACTCCAGCCGGGCTTCCGGAATTATGAACATAAACATCACACCCATAACCGCCGGTTAAGGATTTTACCTTTTCAACAGCGTCTTCTTCCGCAGGATTAATAACAATATCAGCGCCTAACTGTTTGGCAAGTTCAAGTCGTTTTGGTTTCATATCGATCCCAATCAACAGGCTGGGATTTTTTAACTTGGCTACTTGAAGCTTTAATAAGCCAATCGGCCCCAATCCAGCAATTACGACCACATCTCCAAATTGAATATCCGCCCGTTCGATAGTATGAACCGAGCAAGCCAACGGTTCGATAATTGCGCCATAAGCAAAAGGAACACTTCTCGGCACTTGATGAACAATATCTTTGGCTGTAAACTTCATATATTCAGCCATACCCCCATTTACAACCCCTTGATGTCCATGGATATTATGAACTTCGCACATCCAATATTTCCCAGTCTTACAATACCGGCACTCTCCACATGGTACAAGTTGTTCGGAAGTTACGCGGTCACCAATATCAACACCATGCTTTTCTTTGGCACCCGGTCCTAAAGCAACTACATCCCCAACATATTCATGTCCGGGAATGACCGGCGGTTTAGTCCATTGGGGAAGTATATCATCGCCCCAAAACATTGCAGCACCTTTAAAAGATTTCACATCTCCTGCACAAATACCACAGGCTTCAACTTTAACTAAAACCTCTTCGGGGCCAGGTGTAGGAACAGGAACAGTTTCAAGTCTGTTATCATGTGGCCCGTGTGTAACAACCGCTGTCATCGTAGACGGTATAGCCATTTATAAATCCCTCCCAGATTTATATCGAACCAAACAGCATTTAGTTCGTTTGTGTATATTAATGTTCAATACGAACTCTAATTATCCTCCTTTATTTTAAAATTTCTTTTACATTTTGTTCATTTATTTCTCGGGATCACATTTACAATATCAGTCTATAATTACATATACATAATATATCTGAAATTATTCAGGATAACCAGATCCAGCCTTTTATAATAATATTTCTGTAATTATATTTTTACAATGTAATCGCTTGTGTTCTAAACGAACATTTTTTATACGAAATTAAAACAATAACGATTAAATTCTATTTACTTGGTAATTATCTAAAGCAAACTTTCCCGGCTCAAAATAAAAAAGCTCCTAAATCAAGGAGTTTTTTTAGAAAGAAAAGCTATCCAACAATATTTGCGCCTTTGTAATGCTCATGATACAATAAAGATGCAATATCAGATCGGAGGATCCTAATTGCCGCAACAAGTCCTTAAAATCGCTGTAAAAGACCTATTGGAATTGCTATATCACCCGAAAGATCTCGGGACTTATCTCTCTCCGGCCACCCGCGCCCAAGAGGGGACCATGGGTCACCATTTACTGACTTCCCAGAGACCTTCGGGCTATCAAAAAGAAGTTCCGATCGAATACACTTATGATACACCGGATTATCTTTTGATCGTTCAAGGCCGGATGGATGGAATCATTCAAACATCGACCGAAATCATAGTGGAAGAAATCAAAACGACTTACAGCAATCTTTCCGACTTGACGCCGGATCGTTACCCCTCTCATAAAGCTCAATTACAACTCTATGTCTATTTTCTGACGGCCAAAAATCCGGACCGCAAAATCACCGGGCGCCTGACCTATCTCAATTTGGATGATTTGTCCGAACGCAGTTTTGAATTGGAAATCTCTCCGGCTGGCGCTCAAAAATTATTTATATCCTTAGCCGAGCAATTCCTTCATAATCGCAAAGATCGCGATGATTGGCTCAAAATACGCAATCAGTCTATCGACGGATTGCCATTTCCCTTTGCAGACCGGCGCAACGGCCAAGATGAATTAATTGATTTGGTTTCCGAAGCCATTCAGCAAGAGCGGGATCTTTTAGTGGAGGCTGCCACCGGTATCGGTAAAACCATTGGAGTATTATTTCCCGCTTTAAAAAATTTGGCCTGCGGCGAAAGGTATAGCCAAATCTTTTTCCTTACCGCCAAAACGGCCGGCAAGGAAATCCTCAAAAAAACCGTCATGGCCAGCAAAAATTCAGGGTTGCATTTGCGCACGGTATTCATTGAAGCCAAAGAGCGGGTATGCCTCTCACCGGGCTGCCAATGCCATCCCAATTATTGTCCCTACGCCCGCGATTATTACGCCAAGGTGAGTCAAATTGAAGCCGGCATCCTCGAAAATGAACTCATAGTTCCGGAAATGGTCATGGACTATGCCAAGCAATACGAAGTCTGCCCCTTTGAACTCTCCCTCGATTTGTCGATCAGCGCCGATCTCATCGTCTGTGATTACAACTATGTGTTTGATCCGGGCGTCTACTTAAAACGCTTCTTTCTCCAGACCGGCCGTAAGGATTTTCTCTTCCTGGTCGATGAAGCTCACAATTTAGCTGTGCGAGGCCGCGATATGTATTCGGCCACTTTGGAACTTCAAGCCCTGGTTTCCTTTCGTACCCTGGTCATGGTGGAAAGGCCCAAGGTGGCCGCCTTCTGCCGATCCGTGGAAGCTTTTTTTCAGGACTGGCTTCAGGAAATGGCCAATGAAGAGCGTCCGGGGATCAGGTTATCTCATTTGCCTGACTTTTTAGAGCCTGCACTAGAACGTTTATCCGCCTCCGTTGAGTTGTTGCTGCGGGAGCATCTTCCGCCGGAGTTGCGGCAGAAAATCCAGGAATTCTATTTTAACTTGACCGCTTTTGCGCGAATCGCCGCATTAACCGGAAAAGAATATGCCATTTATGTAAAAAAAGAGCAAGACCGTACCTTCTTACGGCTTTTTTGCCTGAATCCCGGGCCTTTGCTCCGACGCCGGCTCGATCAGGGCCGCTTGGCAGTTTTCTTTTCGGCGACCCTCTCGCCAATCGCCTACTTTCGTGAACTATTGGGCGCTCACACGGATTCATTGACTCTGCAGTTGACTTCGCCATTTCCGCAAGAGACCCGATTATACCTGCACGTGCCGGGAATTGATACCCGCTATAAAAGCCGCGAGACTTCGGCTCCGGCTCTTATCCGCTGTATCTATGACTTCGTTACCAGCAGGGTTGGCAATTATTTGGTCTTTTTCCCCTCCTATAATTACCTCAAAGCAATTTGGCCTCAGCTAAACCAAGCCTTGGCTGGAAAGGCCAATATTTATGCCCAAAGTGTAGCCATGAAAGAGGGTCAAAGGCATGAATTCTTGAAACGGATCACCACCGTGGGGACCGGCCGTTCCAATATCGGCCTGGCCGTCCTCGGTGGCCTTTTCGGGGAAGGCATTGACCTGCCGGGTGAACAACTTATCGGCGCAGCGATTATCGGCCCGGGACTGCCGGTTATTAACGACGAGCAGGAATTAATCCGGATGTATTTTGACGAACGGAATAATGAAGGCTTTCTGTTTGCCTATTTGATCCCTGGATTAATCAGAGTCGTTCAATCGGCAGGAAGGGTTTTCCGTACCCCGGAGGATAAAGGGGCCGTCTTATTTGTGGACGACCGTTTTTTAGATGAACGGTACCAGGAGCTGTTGCCTCCTGATTGGTTTAAAGCCGGCCGGCCGTTTTCCAGCTCTGACTACAAATTCCTTTTGCGGGCCTTTTGGAATGAAAGCTGAATTGTAAATCTTTCCCCAACCCCCTTCTTATAGCCCGTCTCATTCCCCTAAGACGACATTCCGCCTTACCAGACATCCAGGATAGGATTCATAAGACCAAACTCTTCTGAGCGCACCTCCATCCAATGTAAGCTACATGTAGTGGGCAAATCATTCCACGGGATGTTTATTCCCTTTGAATGACCCTTTATTAATCATCCTTGAAATATTGTTAATATTATGTTATCATTCTTTACAAGCATAAATAAACAAAATTTTTACTATATATTATAATAAAAATTTAATTCGACGAAGTCGAGCTAAATGCAATTTAATTTATAATGGTAAAATTAGATTTGTTCTTTTTTTCCTCTTTATATCTTTTGTGATACCAAGCCCTGCGGAACCATTTTTTACATACTATTACAGCTGGGTTCCCTTACCGACTTGTTACGAGGGGGTGAGCACGGCAGATTTTAAATTCTCAATATACGGCGATTTCGATTGATTAAAAAATTCTTTGAAGGAGGATCCTCATTAATGAAAAAAATACTCATATCCATACTTAGCACGCTCCTGATATTCTCATTCGTCCCCGCCGCTATGGCTATCGATCTCTCCTATGACGGACGAGTCCGGTTCAACTATTTGCGGGATCAAACGATAGATACATACGAGGATAAGCTCGATATTCTCGCTTATGTCCATGCAAAAATCGACGACGATACTACTTTCACGGTTGGAATCCGTGATTACACCAAAAGCGCTTCCATCGTCGATTCGGTTAACGACTCCAACAAATTATATATCTATGAGGGTTATGCCACTTTCAAAAAGCCTTTTGGAACGATTACAGTCGGTAGTTATGACTTTTGGACTTCCGGGGATCTCACCGTCCTGGACTACATCGTCAATGATATTCAGTCGGACGGCGCCGTAATCTACGAAGCGCCTTTCAAAAACGGCTTTATCGCCAAGGCATTTTACGGCCGCGGCACCAGCGATAATCAAAAAATATATAGCACCAAAGGCGTCTGGGATTTTACTTTGGGTTATGCCAGTGATGTGTGGGGCCTTGACATCAATGCCGTAGATAGCCGCCTCAAAGATACGTCGGACACTGACAACGACGGTACAAATGATACCGCATCGGGCGACTACTACGGGGTTGCCACCGTAGTTAACGCTTTTTACGTACCGGTCAAGCCCCTGCGGCTCTATTACAACTATGAGACCCGGGACGAAAACGGCTATGACAACCGTCAATCTATTGTCGGCTTTAATTTCAGCCCCACCGAAAAATTGGCCTTCATCGGTGAATATGACACCGAAAAAACCGATACGGATTTAAACAATTGGGGTTTTCGAATTAACTATAAGATTACCAAAAACACCCTGTTGGCTTTTATCCGGCTTCAAGAAAAATTTCATGGTTGCCTCGGCAATTCATTGGATGCCGATTTTTCAATGGTCCGGCTCCAGATCAGTTTCTAAGAATCGCACATTTCCCACGTAGGGCTGTCCTTTTGAGGATAGCCCTGAAACTACTGGGGAGAAATCGCTCCGATTTATTTTTCGATCAAAATTTTTCAAGGTAAGGAAAAATTAAAGGCCCCATGGCAAATATCCCTGTCATTTTATTTCCCTAATTTATTTATTGCGAGGAGGCTTTCGTCTTGAAACGGTTTCGCTTTGGCGTAATGATTTTACTCTTGGTCTGGCTAACCGCGGTCATTCCAACCTTGGCAGCCAAAAATGTAGTGGTCATCGGCATGTTGGGTGATCTGGAGACCCTTAACCCGATTATATCGGAAAATTCACAGGAGTCTTATGTCCTCAACGGAATATTCTCCCGCTTATTGCGGATGAATAATAAATTGCAGATGGAACCGGATCTGCTGACCAAGCTACCCACGGTCAGCGCCGACGGGCTAGTTTATACCTTCCAACTCCGCAAAGGAGTCAACTTCTCGGATGGGGTCGAGTTGACCACCGCCGACGTACAATTTCTCTACGAGATGGCCACTAACAAAAATAATGCTTTGCCTTCCACTGAAATGTGGGATAAAATCAAGGAATTCAAAGTACAGGATAAGTATAATTTTTGCATCATCCTGAACAAACCCAATGCACCTTGGCTGGAGAATTGGTGCTATTCCAGCTGGTCTATTCTTCCCAAACATATTTTGGAGAAAGAATTCAAAGCCAAAGGCGCTCTTACCAAAGGCGGCGACTTTTCCCGCCATCCCATCGGTTCCGGTCCTTACATCCTGGCGGATTGGAAAACCGACCAATATATCATGCTTAAACGCAATCCCAATTATTTTAGCAAAGGCCTGCCCAAAATCGGCACCATCGTCTTTAAAATCATTCCGGATACCAACGCCCTGCTGGCTCAGTTCAAAAAAGGCGATATTGACATTTATCCCAATGCTCAAGCCAGTCAATACAAGGAACTATGGGATATGCATAAAAAAGGCGCCAAAATTCGGGTATTCAAGGATCCCGCTTTCGTATATATGCATGCCGATTTCAACTTACGCCATCCGGTGTTAAAAGACAAAGCGGTACGCCAAGCCCTCTGCTACGCTTTTCCAAAAGCGGATTTCATCAAGACCGTGTTAGGCGGGGTGGGTACACCGGCCGAATCCTGCATTGTCCCAATGTCGTGGGCCTACAATCCCAAAGTCAAAAAATATGATTACAATCCGGTCAAAGCCAAACAAATTCTGGATGAGGCCGGCTGGAAGAGCGGACCCGACGGCGTCCGGGAAAAGAGCGGCCTGAAACTGGCATTTAAAATCAGCACCAACGCCGGTAATAAAATCCGGGAAAAATTCAATGAGATCGCCAAACAAAATTGGGAAGCCGTCGGCGCCCGAGTGGACATCCAAAATTACGAATCCGCCGCTTTTTTCGGGGACATCCTCGACCATATCAAGTTTGATATCGCCGTGTTTGGGTGGGTATCCGGAGTTGACCCCGACTGTTATTCGCTTTGGCATTCCAATCAAATTCCCGACGAAAATCACGGCCAAGGCCAGAACTATGTCGGCTATAAAAACCCCCGCATCGACTATCTGCTAACCGCTGGGCAAACCGAAATCAACCCCGCCAAGCGTAAAAAAATCTATGACGAAGTACAGCAAATCCTTTCCGAAGACGTGCCCTATATGTTTGTCTATTATTATAACGATGTGAATGCGGTCAACGAGAAGCTGGCCAACTTTAAAACCAATCCCACGCAAGCCTATTTTACCTGGAATATGGCGGAGTGGGATTGGAAATAAACACAAGCTCATAATCCCTAGCTAAGGATAGCTTTTGGAGTTTCTCTCTGTTTTCTGCTTTGATACTGGCCATGGTCTAACAGGAGGGATCGTTCATTGAGACGGAAAGCGTTGAAAAGATTGTTAATCTCTTTGATTTCTCTCATTATTATCTCCGTTATTTCCTTTGCATTGATGAACTTGGCACCAGGGGGTCCGATGGCCGTTTACGCCGAAAATCCAAAGATTACCGCGGCAGCCAAAGCGCGCATTGCCCGGCAAATGGGGCTGGACCAACCGGCTCCCGTCCGGTATGGATTATGGATTAAAGCCATGGTCCACGGCGATTTGGGCCTCTCTTACAAAACCGGCCGCCCGGTAAGCACCGAAATCATCGAACGTCTGCCGGCTACGCTGACCCTGATGGTGGTTTCCTTTTTGATCTCCATAAGTATCGCCATTCCCATCGGCATTTTTTCAGCGACACACCGCAACTCTCTTGGCGATTACTTGGTCACTTTCGGTTCCTTTATCGGACTGTCGCTGCCCACTTTCTGGTTTGGCATGTTGATGATTTTGTTTTTCGCCCTCTGGTTGGGATGGTTTCCAGCCGGTGGCTATCGGACTCCTTGGTTTAACTCAGCCGATTTCTCCTTCATTCTCCGGCCTTTGGCAGTTTTTTGGGAGCACTTCCGTTATTTGATTATGCCCGCTTTGGTACTGGGGCTGGCCAATACTGCCAGTTGGAGCCGGTATATGCGTTCCTCCATGCTGGATGTGATTCACCAAGATTATATCCGGACAGCCCGAGCCAAAGGAACCCCTGATAAAGTAGTGATTTATAAGCACGCACTCCGTAATGCCTTAACACCCATCGTAACTGTAATGGCTTTGGATCTACCCGGTTTTTTCGGCGGAGCGGTGGTCACCGAAACCATTTTTTCCTGGCCAGGCATGGGCCATCTCTTTATCACTTCGGTTTTCAACCGTGATTACCAGGTATTAATGGGCATCACCGTCATTACCTCCGTGTTAGTCATTGGGGCCAACTTTGTAGCCGACATACTCTATACAGTGCTTGACCCCAGAGTCAAGTATGAAAGCTAGGAGGTGCGCAACAGATGGCTGAAGAAAGCCGTTCCAGCCCTATGACCCCCGGAGTCGACTCCGCCCCTTTCGACAATTTAGCGTCTAAAGCCAGTAATTTATTTGTGATTTGGTGGGCCTTCCGCAAAAACAAGCTGGCTTTAGCGGCCGGGATTCTCTTGGCAGTTATTATATTAGGGGCTTTGACGGCTCCATTATTAGCAACTCATAACCCTATCAAAATTGACTTATCACCCCGGTTGCAAAAATTACCGCCTTCCGGGGCTCATTGGTTAGGTACCGACGACATGGGGCGCGATCTTTGGAGTCGGATCTTATACGGTTCCCGGGTATCGTTGATTGTCGCTTTTTTGACTTCGTTCTTTTCAGTGATCATGGGCGCCTCTTACGGAGCTTTATCCGGCTATCACGGCGGTCGCTTGGATATGGCGCTGATGCGTTTTGTCGATATTATGCTCTCGTTGCCCACGATGTTTTTATTAATTATTTTCGCCACCTTTGTCCGGCTCAATGCCATAGGGATCGCCCTTGTAATCAGTTTTACCAGTTGGATGAGCATCGCCCGCATCGTGCGGGGCGAATTTCTACGCTATAAAGAATTTGAATTCGTCGAAGCCGCCCGGGCCATGGGATTCAGCAGCGCCCGCATTATTTTTCGCCACATTATGCCCAACGTTACAGCACCGGTAATCGTCAACGCCACCTTGATGGTGGCATATTCGATTTTAACCGAATCAACCCTGAGTTTTCTAGGACTAGGCGTACAACCGCCACAGTTCAGTTGGGGCAGCATGCTGACCAATGCCCAGGATCTAGTTTTGTTGCAAGATGCGCCTTGGGTAGCTATCTTTCCAGGCATCGCCATTTTTATAACCGTACTTAGCTTTAACTTTTTCGGCGACGGTTTGCGTGACGCGCTGGACCCGAAACTAAAAAATATCAAATAACTCCCTTCGGGAAAGAGGTGCGACTTTTGGCAGAATCTTTATTGGAGATCAAAAACCTCCGGACGACGTTTCATACTTACGACGGAGACCTCCGGGCTGTCGACGGCCTCGACTTGTTCATCGAAAAAGGCGAAGCCGTGGGGATTGTGGGTGAATCCGGTTGTGGCAAGAGCATCACCTCTCTCAGTATCATGCGGCTAATTCCAGCTTCAACCGGGGTGGTCCAAGCCGACCGGCTTCATTTTAACGGTCAAAACCTATTAACCCTTTCCGAACAAGAACTTGAAAAAATCCGCGGCAATGAGATATCCATGATCTTTCAGGAGCCGATGACCTCCCTCAATCCGGTTTTTACGATCGGCAGCCAAATCAGCGAAACCCTTTGGTTTCATCAAGGACTCAAAAAAAAGGAAGCTCGCCGAAGAACCATTGAGCTTTTGACCAAAGTCGGTATTCCAGGGCCGGAGAAACAGGTGGATGCCTATCCTCACCAATTAAGCGGCGGACTGCGTCAACGAGCGATGATTGCCATGGCGCTAGCCTGCGCACCCTCGTTATTAATCGCCGACGAACCAACGACCGCCCTGGATGTCACGATTCAGGCCCAAATCCTGGACTTACTCCGCCAGTTACAGCAGGAGTCCGGGATGGCGATTATGATGATCACCCACGATCTGGGGGTTGTCGCCGACCTGGTCAAACGGGTAGTGGTCATGTATGCCGGAATTGTAATTGAGAGCGCGCCTGTTAATGAGTTATTTATGGAGCCGTTACACCCCTATACGAAGGGTTTAATGGCGGCCATTCCCCGATTGGATACGGATCTGGCGTGGTTACAGGTAATCCCGGGTATAGTGCCCAATCCCCTGAATTTACCCTCCGGCTGTCGTTTCCATCCACGTTGTAGCCGCCACCTGGAACAATGTCGGCGTCAAGAACCACCCCTTATGAATCTAAAAAACCGTCAGATACGTTGCTGGCTATATCCGGGAGGCGAAAACCATTGACGGTACTGCTGGACATCCAAAACCTGAAAAAATATTTCAATGTAAATAGCGGCACCCTACGGGCTGTAGACGACGTTAGCTTTCAGATCCATCGCGGCGAGACCCTGGGCCTGGTGGGAGAAAGCGGCTGCGGTAAATCCACCCTAGGGCGGACGATTCTACGACTACTCCGGCCCAACGCCGGCACCATTAAAATGGATGGCCATGATATCAGCAAATTATCAGAACGTCAATTAATCCCTTTTCGCCGGCGGATGCAGATCGTCTTTCAAGATCCTTATGCCGCTCTCAATCCTTGGTTACAAATCGGCCAAGCCTTGTCAGAACCTATCGAAGTGCATGGCCTGACCCGAAGCAAGCCGGAGATCGCCGAACGGGTCAGCGAGCTGTTGGAATTGGTCGGCCTTTCCGCCAGTCATCTCGGCCGCTATCCTCATGAATTCTCCGGGGGGCAACGCCAACGCATCGTATTGGCCAGGGCTCTTGCTGTAAAACCGGAGTTAATCGTCTGCGATGAACCGGTATCCGCCCTGGATGTTTCGATCCAAGCCCAAATCATCAATCTGCTGAAAGAATTACAGCAGCGTTTGGGGTTGACTTATATTTTTATCGCGCATGACCTGAGTGTTGTCAAACATATCAGTAATCGGATCGCCGTCATGTATTTGGGTAAGATTGTCGAAATCGCCGAAAAGCAGCAACTATACCAAAAACCTCTGCATCCTTATACCCAAGCGCTATTGTCAGCTGTTCCCGTACCCAATCCGGCCCATAAAAAAGAACGGATCATCTTGACCGGGGATGTACCCAGTCCTATGGATCCTCCATTGGGGTGCCGTTTCCAAACCCGTTGCCCAAAATCTTTTGATCGCTGCCGTTTTAATGAACCAGCCCTGCGCGAAATCATCCCGGGCCATATCGTAGCTTGCCACCTCCCGGATTAAATCCGCAGGCTTTTCTTTCTGTTTGTCTAAAGCTAAAAATAAAATATGGGGCTAATGCAAAACTATATTCAAATGAAAGAACTATACCATTATTCGACTGATCAATATGCGAATGCATCGATGTGTATAACTCAGCAACTAATTTCTTTCTCGATCGGGCTTACGTTCTCTTTTCAACCAACGCCCTTGGAGCCGGATGGCTTCTAAAATCGACCGACCATGGCGTTCCCATTGATTATTCTCATTTAGAAGTTCCAGCGTGATCACAGGGAGATTTCGTTCAACTCCAAAGTATGTTCCAAGGGAGCCTGGTGTCGCATACCCCAGATCCTTCCTAACCGACAAGCCATTTTTGACCGCCATCGCCTGAGCGATTTGAGCTCCCGGGCCATCGTAATTCACACATCCTAATTCTGTATGGAAAGATAAAATTAACCGCGGCCTGAAGACCTCTACTATCTGGAGAATCGCACCGGTCTCCGGTTCAGAACCAGCTTGTTTCCCGGGATTGCAACTTTGTGTAAAATGACCCTGCTTGAAATCCAGGGTCGGAAAATTCCGGTTAATATCAATCCCCCTGGCATTGACCCGGGTACCGGCAATGAGACCGTCGGGATTTGCCCTGGGAATCACCACAATTCTACCAACCAAATTTTTAATGGAGTTTGATTGAAGCCGGTGGATGAACTCTTCAGCCAAAACCACCCCACCGGGCTCATCACCATGAATACCGCCGATAACTAAGGTTATTGGACCGTCATTTCCGTAAATAAAAACAGGAATCTCCCGGCCCATTACTGAACGAAAGTCCAAAAGGTTCAAAGTTGAAAAATTCTCCTTTTGATAAAATTACTGATGCATCATGCATTCATCGGCTAAATCTCCCATTCATCCGTCATTGCCAGGCCCGATGCTCCTTATAGTCCGCAATACCGCCGATTACTAAAATTAATATTCCGGATCGGATAGAGCGGTGACCAATTTAAAGCCCATCTTGGAAATCTCTCGCTTTTCTGCCCCAAGCCTAAAAAAGATCACTTGGTGCATAAATTTCCCATGAATACGGGATACACCAAAAACTGATTTATTGCCTCTCAAAACAGGACAATTTAACATCGCATGGAATTATTAAGTATCCTTTACCAAGAAAGGGTTCATCGCACATGAAAAAATTTTCTTTTTTCCTCCTCGTGATGGTTATGTCTGTGATATCGATTGGCGCAACCAAATTACCATACCCCATTCAAGGTGAATACGTTGGTAAACTCGTGAATGTGCGTGAAGACGATTTCTTCAAACCAGACTTTCTGATTCAAAAAGCAAACGATGCAGTCCTTACCGATACCAAGCCGGAAGATCTTAAGATTGATTCGGAAATCAAATTAACCAACCCCATATATGGAAGCGTTCTACTGGGCGAGGATGAAAAACCGACTTATTTTGCAATGGCAAAGGATCCTGATGGTTATTGGATGGATTTTTATCTAGACCAAAACCACGATCGTCAAATTACAGCCGCCGAAAAAATAAACAGCCTTGAAAAATGGAATCCTCAAAAAGTCAACAAAAAATGGGATTTAAAGGAAAGTTCCCTGACCCATTCCTCTCTTCCCATTCAGGTGTCCTATAAAAGTTCCGCCGGCGAACTTAGGAAAAAGCTTAGCTTTTACCTCTGGATTAAACGTTTCGCCCAGGGGAACGATGAACAAACTTTCGTTGCCTTGGCGACAGCCAGTGTTTTTGAAGGTTTTATCAAAGTTTATTTTAAAAAAGACGAGAAACTGGTGAAGTTTCGCGTCACAGATGGTAATTGCAACGGTTGTTTTAATGACTACGGCAAGGATTTCTTGTACCTGGATTTAAATTTTGACGGTAATTTCTCTAAAAAAGAAGCAATGCCGCTCTATGAATTCTTCGATTTCCAAGCAGGGAAAACCACTACCCAAATGAGATTTTTAATTCCCGCCTGTCCTGCAGGAATCGCAGTGATCCCGGCCACTCAGAACTACGATACGGTCAAATTGGAAGCTACTGCCGATACACTCTAATCCCAGAGTCAAAGGTTCGCTTTCGGCATATTGAGCTCTATCAATACCGGATGTGACTTTAAATGTTTATCAATCATCTTTTGAGCCATCGAATTGATATTCGATCCCAAGCTCATCTTAATTTTCAGGGCATTCAACCGGGCCCACCAACTTTGATCGACAGGATTCACATAAAAATCCAATAAAGCTTCCAACGCACCTGCATTGGGTATCTCTGATTTGCCTGTGAACTCCGTATCGATCGCCACTGCTATTGTGGAGTCAATTTGGGCCTGGCCGGCGTTGGTATCGAAAGAACGGCAAATAAGATTATTAAATTCAACCTGAAGTGTGCCCCCAAGTAAAGTTTGGGTAAATTTGGAGAACTGCCCGTCAAGCGCACCATTGCTGTCCATGACCTGATTGATGATTGAAGCTAAATTAACGTTTTTGAAAACCTGATATTGGGAATGATTTTGTTTATCCGGCCAAAATTCTTTCCCCGCCAAGTTTTTATTGAAATGATTGGTTGTAAAGATGAGCATGATATTGGCAAACGGGTTGTCCGAATGCAGTTTTCCTTCCAAACCCAAGCAATAACCGCCAATTTGTTCCCGCCCCTCGTCGCTGGCTCTCACCTCAAACCCAAGCTTGCCGGAAATGTTCTTTTTCCGGTATTGCACTGTAAATTGAAGGGTTAATTTGCCGGTCTCAATATCAAAAAGCGCATCCTGCAATTGAAAATCGGTAATATCCCCGTTATTCATAACAGCAGCTTTGATCTCCGGTTCTCTGCTTTTAATCAAATCAGAAACATATTCGTTAAAGATAGCATTATTCAAATGAACACCCGGATCATCCCCGGTTTTGGTATCCCGGGCCAAAGCGTAAACAGAGAGTGCTGTTATCCAAAGGATTAGGAATAAGCCATAAAGAAAATACCGATAATGACGCATATGGAATCCTCCCTTTCCGGTCAATCCGGATATAAAAAAACCGGCCTTTCAGCCGGATATAATTTACCATTTTGTATTACATACTCGGAGCCCGACCGCCACCGCGTCCGCCACGTTTAGCATCCGTATTTTTTCTTAAGTCGGATTGACGTTCATCGGAATCTTTCATAAATTTGGCTAATTTATCTTCAAAAGTCTGTTTATTCTGAGGTGCTGCTTGGCGGCGTTGTTCCGAACGCGGCTGCGCCTGTCTGATCGAAAGACCGATTTTGCCTTTGTCGAGGTTCAAAACCTTCACTTTAACCAGATCATTCTGTTTCAAAAAATGATTAACATCTTTAACATATTCATCGGCTACTTCAGAAATATGAACCAAACCAGTTTGCCCAGTTGAGAGCTCAATGAATGCTCCGAAATTTGTAATGCCTGTAACCTTACCTTCAATGATCTGGCCAACCTCTAACGCCATACTAACACAATTCCTCCTCTGTACGCTCGTGCGCGCCTTGGCATAATAGCCATTGACATATTATATTATAACGTATTCTAAAAAGTGTTGTCAAGACAAGCCTACAGAGATTCGCTTTTTTAAACGCAATCGATGGAAACCGGGGTCGACTTCCAATACAGCTTGTTCAAAGTGAGAAGCAGCATCTACATATACGGGATAAAAATCAGAAGGTATATAGAAACGGATTTTTTGAGGTCTCATCCGGTAATTTGGCCAAAAATCGATTTGTATCAAATCGCCAATACTCTCGCAATTGCAATTGATTTCTCCAAAGAAAGTGTTTAGTCCTTTAAGCCGTAATGTTGTTGAATTCCAAGATTTACTAACTAAAAAACCCGGTAATAATTCCAATATCTGATGTTCTTCCAGTACAAAAAGATTGCGGATTAGCAACAATAATTGATAGACAACATCCGGATGATGTCCGTTATCTCCTATACCGTTTAAAGTACGAGGATCAACACGCTCGGGTAAACTTCCCGTACCGCCTGCGGCCGCCATCAATAATTTTAAAACTTCAGTACAGTCGTGGCCTTCACGAATTAATACCTGCCCAAACCTGGCACTCTGCGCTAAGTCAATCCCTCCGAAATCAAATGGCGAATAAATACCCCCCCGATAGTAGAAATTTTTAAAAATAAAATGGATTGTCTCTTGAATCAAGCTGTCTCCGGCTTCCCAGATTTGCAGTGGATAGGCTGCAGCTAAATTTCTTATTATCCCGGCGCCATATCCGCTCTGACATCGGAGAGGAATAACCCTTTGCTCCGTGGATCTTATGCAGTTTGAAAGTAATCGGTTTAACCGGACCAACAATAACTGATTTTGTTCTTTATAAGCGAGTGCTTCTTGAAAATCCCCTACAAGAAAGGATAATTCCTCCAAAGTGGAAAGCGCCCCGGTAAGCCAAAAAAGCTTCTCGTAAAACCCCTCTTGATCGAAAAGAATATTCTTACGGTTGATTGCCCATAACATGGGCCGCAGTTTCTGGTGCCAAATGGCGTAACCCATTCGTTTAAGAAGAGGCCAATGTTTTTCAATAAAGGCAGAATCCTTCATCAACTTATAGTAATCGCCAACACCCCATATCAACTGTTCCTGACTCATGTTTCCAACTTGCAAAGATCCGTCCCAAGCAACTTTCTTCAGACATTGCTTGAGATATGAACGGCTTTGGAAACCATCCGAAAAACGGTTTAAGGCAAGAATTTGATAGATGTTAAAAAAACAATTCATCCCTTTTAGATATCGTAAATTAGCTGCTAGAAGTCCATCAATGGCGGTATTACTGGTGATCTGATTCCAGGAATCGGAAACATCCGGAGCTTTTAATGACTGATCCCGATGATTGCACCTACCCCAGGCCTTTTTATCCATCAGAAAAGAAAGGTTAACCTCGGATAATTCGGCTGGGAGACCGAAAAACCCGATCATCCCGGTTCCTAAACCTTCTGAAGTTACCATTTTCGTATTGCCGGAAGCTACCCGCAAACACTTGGTAACATCGCCGCTAAGCCCGTTTGTGAAATAACAGTGGCTCGGTTCCTCCTCAAAAAAAAGGAGCCGTCTATGATTGACCCATAAATAGTTGTTCCGATATTCCAGATGGTAAATTCCAGAAAGGCCATTATAATCAAACGGACGAATTACGCAATATAAAGCCTTATATATTAAAACATCTTCCGGTGGACTGATGAGCGAGATCTTGCAGGAAATTTGCCCACCGTTTTCAGGAGATGGAGAAATAACGGTGGAGACCCGGTCTTGGTCATAGTAATAAGCTGTCCGGACACCGCCCTCATCCGCCAAACCTTGAGAAATCCTTTTAAAATTAGCCGGTGTATATAATTGCTGGTCGCTATAGACCCAAAATTCAAATGACACTCCCATCTCAGGAAAATAAACGACTCCAAAGCGATCGATGTTCAATACCGTTTCGGAGTTCGCCCCTGGAATCGACGTCCAATTTCGGAAAGCAAAATTGCGAAAGTCCGTCCTCCCGAAGGTATATGCGGAATGAAACGGATCATTCTGCTTTTGGTACCAATATGGTAAAATCCAATCTCTTAACTGGATTTTAGGGGCTGAACCCACTCCCAGCCATCTTCGAAAACTAACCCCCAAAAAAAATCCCCCTAACGGAATTATTGTGTGCGTTTTGAGGGAATTTCATAATGAAAAAATACAATGATTCTTTATAATGATTCATTATTGTGGAAAAACATAAACATGGATCCGGCAAATGGCTTTCAGAACCCCATCAATTAAGAGCTTGCCGAAGCAAGGTGGGATTATCGCTTCATTCCCCGGACTAAAACCCAGATCCCGGCGATAATCAAAATTCCCGGAAAAAAATATTCTTTAAATCTGGAGAAATAACCCACAGTTTCTAAAAGCATAACAACGCCAACACCAATAATCAGCCACCCCCAAATAAGATTGACTTTTGAGGGCATCTTCTCCAATGGTCTCTCATCTACCTCCCCTTCCGCGATGGGTCCTGCTTCCTGAGATTGCTGCAAAGGTTTTTTGTCTTCAGTAAGGGAGACAATAATAAGACCAATAAAGTAAATGATCACGGAAGTAAAACCGATCCAAAAAGTCGCCAAAACCCAGACTAACCTGATAATTGTGGGATCAATATTAAAATAATCTCCAAGTCCGCCGCATAATCCACCGATGATTTTATTACTGGTTGATCGCCGAAGCCTTTTGTCACTCATTCCCATACTCCTAACGCACAAATTTCTTTCCGAGCATTCAAGTGAATCGGAGGAATTAACTTTTCCGGTTGAGCTTCCAGAAAAAGAAACTTCCCACTACTAGTGTACTAAAAAAAGTATACATTTTCCATAGCAAAACAAAAGTTCCAACCCGGGAGGGGCCAATAATATTTTTGAAAATATAAACCAAGATCAATTCCGAGCCGCCGCTCCCCCCCGGGGTCGGTATAAACACTTGCGCAAAATTAAAAAGCAATTGCCAGCCGATCAGTTGGAAAAACGAAATCATACGGCCCATGGCCCAAAAAATCAATGGAGCCAAAAGCAAATAAAAAAACCAATAAAAAATGGTAGCCGTCACTGCGATGAAAAGACTTTTCGGATTTTGGCGCATCAAAGTCAGCCAGCCTTCTTTAAACCGTTCCCATTCATGACGAAAATGCTCAATCCATCCTTTCCTTCGAATAAATTTCATCAATTTCCCTACCAAAGAACTCTGCGTCAACTTCACCCAAAAACGAGTGAAATACAGTACAAACCAAACAGCCGCTATAATAGCTAATACAATCATAATCCGGGGCAACAGTTGATAAAATTGTAAGAAATGATTTCGATTGAGTGAATGGAAGCCAATCCATAGGGCAACCGGGATCAAAATAAAGAACGCCAACGTATTTAAGCCCAGATCAACCACTGTCAACGCGGTAGCCCGGCCGATCGAGACGCCTTTTTTATGGAGTAAATAAATTTGGAGTGGAGTACCTCCCGAATTAAAAGGAGTTACGTGGGAGATGAAACAGGTGGCCAAATAAAGCTGTAAATAGAAACCAAACTTGATTTGAATTCCCATGCCCCGGCCGGTGCTATACATACGTAATGCCTTGGCTACCCACATCAAAAGCAGCGAAACAAAACCCAGACCAATATAAAACCAATTGATGCCAGCAAAACTTTGCTTGAACGATATCTTGGCAGCAACTTGAAAAATAAAGTAAAAGCTAACGATACTAAAACCTAATGTATACCATAAACCTCTACGAACCTTGCGTCCTTCCTGCATAGAGCCACCCCCTCCGCCCTCCCTTTTCCCACGAAAGCATCTTCATAGCCTGAACCATCAATTCATCGGTTGTGATAGCTTGCATACAATATGCTTTGGTACAACGGGGAACATATTGCCAAATACCACCGCCGAACCGGTAACACGGACTGCAAGAAAGCCCTTTATAAATCTTAGTATGTCCCGGGGAATGATAAGGGTAAAACTGGCAGGGAGAGGTTGGCCCGAAAAGACCTATGGTCCGTACACGAACAGCAGCAGCCAAATGTAAAGGACCCGAATCATTACCGATAAATAAATCCGCTTTTTTTAAAAGCGCGGCTGTTTCCCCAAGCCTCAATAAACCAACCGCAGATATGACTTCCGGAACAACCGATTTAATCACGAACGCATCTTCAACATCTTCCTGTCCACCGACTAAGACGACTTGAAATCCCAACGTATCGATCAAATGCTGGATAATATTGATAAAATTGGGCAAAGGCCAACGTTTCCGCACAAAATAATGACCGCCCGCATGGATAGCGATTAGCCTTTTCCCATTTTGATAGGAAGTTCCCCTCAAAAAAAGTTCACTGACTTGTTGGGCGTGAGGATCATAAAAAAATTCCGTTTGCTGTTCATCGCAGGAAATATTGATTTTTCTTAAAACATCCTGGCACATTTGTACCACTGACCGGTCCTGCTGCAAAGAAGCAAACCCATGGGCACGGACAAAGTCGCTCCAAACCGGGGTCCCGCAGAACCTGGTAAAAAATCCCCCCAGTTGGGATAAACTAAGGGCTATATCGAATTTTTCCTTCCGAATCTGAGCCAATCGTTTGATTAATTCCCATTTGTCCATCACAACCCGGATTTCCAATTGCCAGGGATTGTGTTTTAAAACCTGGGCAGCTGCTGCACTTGCTAAAACAACAATTCGAGCCCCGGGAAATTTTCCCCGTAAAGCTCGAATGGCCGGCGTTGCAAAAATTGTGTCCCCGAGAGGACTTAAACAAAGGATAACCAGTTGTTGAGCATTTTTCAAGACTGTAGGCTCTCCCGCGAGTTGGTATTTATTAGGAAAAATACGTACGCAAGGAACCTCCGGGGAGAAACCCCAGCCGTACGTCTATCGTCATTTCGTTCTCTCCCTCAGTATTTTAAATTCAACTTGATTTTATTCCTGTCATTTTCCGCTTGTCACAAAAAGCCATAGTAAATTCCTATTTTATGAATATTTCCAGTCCAGCCCACATAGGCTAATCATAAGTTGCATTTGACAAGGCATTAAGGAGGCATACATCCATGTGGAGAACGACACCCAAGGCAGAATCAATTTGTCCAAGTCTAGGAATTAACAGCCGTGTTCATATCGATCATCCTACGGCCGGAATGGTATTTCAACACAACCTGAGCTCTTTTTTATCCCGGTTATACGACCGGCTGGCTCCCTTTGTGATATTATGTATTGGAACCGATCGCTCTACCGGCGATTGTTTGGGGCCTTTAATCGGTTCTAAGCTTGAAAATGCCACCCTGCCATGCGGAGTCTATGGAACCCTTGATCAACCAGTACACGCAGTCAATCTTCAAGAAACCATTGAAGAAATTCACAATAAATACCAAAATCCCTTTATCTTGGCTATTGATGCCTGCCTCGGACGAACCGAAAGCGTTGGCTTTATCAGCATTAAAGAAGGCTCTTTGCAACCGGGAACAGGAGTCAATAAAACGCTGCCGGCTGTTGGAAACCTCCAAGTGATTGGAATCGTCAATGTGGGGGGGTTTATGGAATACATGGTGCTTCAAAACACCCGGCTCAGCCTGGTTATGAAAATGGCTACTATTATTAGCGAGGGCATCATTAAGTCGCTGGAAAAAGTTGTTTCCACGGAATCATCCATCATCGAAGCGGCTCCCATCAATGAATATCAGACCTAACAAGCGGCTGTCCCATGCCCTTTCCCAAGACTTAAGCCTGCCGGATATTTCTTTTCCCATAAAAAAAGCTCCCTTGCGGGAGCTTTCGCGCGTATGCGCGGCTTTTTAGGAAATAGCTTTTTCGGTTTCTTTGTCGAACAGATGAATCTTGTTACCATCGAAGACCACTTGATGTTTCTCGCCATCATTCGCTTTGGTATGAGAATCAACATTGGCCACAAAGGAAATTTCACCGATTGACATAAATAAGTTGGTTTCAGAACCAATAAGCTCTGAAATATCAACTGTACCGGTAACAACATCACTTTCCGGAACATTCGGAACGGTTTCCCGATCATGAATATCTTGGGGACGAATTCCAAGTACCACGGATTTACCGATATATTGACGGATATATTTAAATTTACTCTCAGGAACTTTTATCTTGAAAGCTTTTACATCTACAACCAGTTTGCCGTCTTCCTCTTTTAAAACTGCATCCATAAAGTTCATTGGAGGAGAACCGATGAAACCGGCAACAAAGATGTTGGTCGGGTTGTCATAAACATCAAGCGGAGTACCGACTTGTTGAATTACGCCGTCCTTCATAACGACCATTCTGTCGCCCATGGTCATCGCTTCGGTTTGGTCATGGGTAACATAAATGATGGTGGTTTGTAAACGGTTGTGCAACTTGCTGATTTCTGCGCGGGTTTGAACGCGCAACTTGGCATCCAAGTTGGACAACGGCTCATCCATCAAGAATACTTTCGGTTCACGGACGATAGCACGGCCGAGAGCCACCCGCTGTCTCTGACCACCGGAGAGCGCTTTCGGTTTCCGGTCCAATAAGTTCTCGATTCCCAGGATTTTGGCAGCTTCTTTAACGCGGCGATCAATCTCAGCCTTGGGAAATTTACGGAGTTTGAGTCCAAAAGCCATGTTGTTGTAAACGTCCATATGCGGATACAAAGCATAGTTTTGGAAAACCATTGCGATATCGCGGTCTTTTGGAGCTACATTATTGACCACAGTGTCCCCGATATAAATATTTCCTTCCGAAATTTCTTCAAGTCCGGCGACCATCCGTAATGATGTGGTTTTACCACAACCGGAAGGACCGACGAAGACAACGAATTCCTTGTCTTTGATCTCCAAGGTTACATCTTTAACAGCTGTAACCCCGCCGGCATACTTCTTGTAGACATGCTCAAAGATAACTTTTGCCACTTAAAAAACCTCCTAAATTTAATCATTCATCGCATTTGCTCATTTCCCGGCAGTCAAATTTACCGAGAAACCATCCCTGGCGCCAAAATCGCTATTTGCCGCCTTGGAAGGCAAATTTGGATTAAATTTTGGTCTGCAGACCGCGCTGGTCTCATGGACCAACAAGATTCCCGAACGTCTTCGGAAACTTAATAAAATATATTCGACATTTTTTTTTATTTTCCTGCATTATTTTCATTTTGCCACGACTCTTTGATTTCTGATGATGCGGCGATGACTCCGGAGATCCATCCTTTTCCTGTTTTTGTTTTGGTATGAATTGGCTCTATGGTTGAAATACTAGCAACGTAAACCGGCAGACCCGAATTTGGAGGTATTTCCTACCTGCAAAAAATGCCCGGGCGGAATCCTATTGGCTTGATAAAGGAGGTGAAAATCGGTGCCGAATCTAACCCAGATGGAGTTGAATACAATCAAGGAATTGGTGGCTGTGGAAGACGTCAATGCGAAAAAGTTTCAACTCTACGCTCAGAACTGCAACGACTCCCAATTACAAAGCATATTTAATCAACAGGCTCAGCAAGCATTCAGCAACTCTAAAACCCTGATGAATTTCTTATCTTAATGAATGGAGGAAATATTAAGTGTATACCGAACGCGAAATGGTTTTAGATGCTCTACAGATTTCAAAGGCGGGGGCTGTTGAATTGACCCAGGCCGCCACGGAGGCCAGTAACCCGGCTTTACGACAAACATTGCTTCAAATGCGCAACAATTGCGAACAGTCCCAACAACAAATCGGCCAATTTGCCCAATCCAAGCGGTTTTACATACCGGCTCCGCCCGCAGGCCAGCAAGATGTGGCGCAGATAACTCAGTTTTTGCAGCAATCCGTCAATCAAGCAACCTTAGTATGAAATTTAATAAATCAGGCTGTCTTTAATCCTTTTAAGACAGCCTTTTTAATTTTATTCATGGAAAGCAGAGTCGGCTTGGACAAGAATCCCTTCCAGTGTACCTTGGGGATAATTTAACAACGATCGAAACCCCAGCATGACGATCCTCCAAATCACCATTTTTTCAAATCGAAATCATTATTATCAAGCACTTCCTGAAAAGATTGCCATCAAAGATTTTAAAATTCTCTCCGGCCTTCCAATATAGCCAAGGAATCAAAATCTTCCAGGTTAAGCAAAGCTCTTTTTCCGCGATTGACGGTCTTTTTTTGTTTTTTGCCATTTTTATCAACGGTAGTTACCGTCATCCATCCCGTGAGTAAATTATAGTCTGCAGTTGTTCCTTCGCCGGTGCCGGTAAAATAAGAATCTATCGTGGCCCCTATTAAATACCATCCGTGATTTTGATAGCGGAACCGATAACGATAAGCCCAGCGGTAATTGCTCCCTCCGTAAAAATCCATTAAGAGGGAACCCCGGTTTACCGATATATCTTCCAAAGGATCGCCCCAGACTCCGCCTTGATCCGCTTTTAAGATCGCTTTTGCTGTTTGAACCGATAATTGATAATTTCCTTTGTCCTTGAATGCAATGAACAAAACCCGGGGAGGCGCTTGTGAATCTTTTGAATCCGTTTTACCGTATTCGATAACGCCGGCGATATCATCCAATCCATCTTGATTCAAATCACCCCTGGTTTTTTTGATCAGTTTCCATCCCGCAGGAATGAAAGATTCAATATTTTTTCCTACCTTAACTCGAATGGGTAAGACCGTACTCTTTTCTGCAACCGTTACCGTCAGGTTCATTCCTAAAATCCAGCCCGCCAAAAATAAATACAGCAAAGCTTTTTTCATCATAAGCCTCCCGGTTCCGCATTTTACGATCCCAGATATTCTTTTAACAGAATAAAGGTATTTTCAATTCCTTCATAATGGGCTCTTTCATACCCGTGGGAGGATGCTATGCCCGGTCCGATCAATCCATGTTTTAGATCATACCCCGCAATAAGCGCCGCATCTACGTCCGAGCCATAAAAAGGATATACGTCAACCGCATAGTTCAATTTTTGCCTCTTGGCTATTTCGATGAACCGATTGGTTAAATCGTAATCATAGGGCCCTTTTGAATCCTTGGCGCATATGGATACCTTAAACTCATCGGTTTCCAGGTCATCTCCTACAGCTCCCATGTCGACCGAAACCATTTCGTTCACTCCATCCGGTATCCCGGCGGATGCACCATGGCCGACTTCTTCATAAGTAGTAAACATCAGATATACTTTTCGCTTCAATGGGATGCCCTGTTCCTTAATATATTTTGCCAAAGCAATTAAAATACCGGAACTTGCTTTGTCGTCGAGATGGCGGCTCTTAATGAAACCACTCCGGGTATATAGGGTCCGCGAATCAAAAGACACAAAATCCCCGGCGCTGATTTCCAACTTTTTGACATCCTCTTTGGAGTTGACTTTTTCATCAATGACCAATTCAATATTGGCATCATCCCTTTTCAGTTCGGATATGGTTTTGCACGAGGCGACATGAACCGATGATTTTTCCATCTGAATGGTGCCGGAATACTCCTTTCCAGTGCGGGTATGGATGGTGCAGTTCTCCGTTTCAATATAATTTTCGGGAAAAGAACCGATCTTGGAAAGTCTAAGCCTTCCGTTAGGCTTGATTCCCCTGACCATAGCTCCCAAAGTATCAATATGGGCGGCCAGGAGCAACCCATTTCCTTCCCCGCCCAAGTCGACCAAAACCGCTTTTTTGTTGGTCAATACCGGTTCATACCCCAACCGGGCCAATTCACCACATAGGTATTGCCCGGCTTTTGCGGTAAAACCGGAGGGACTGGGGATATTGCAAAGATGAATCATTTGTTCGACTGCATAATCAACATAGTTTTTCATAAGCATACTCATACCATCTCCTGTCACAAGTTCAATCCATTTATCCTGCCTGTCGCTTTTCTTCTACCTGCTGGTCGATCCCCTATCCATACTATTTTGAACCCCACCGAGGAGATGCCTTTGGTATTGGGCACAGTCATGGATTGACTTATCTTTTGCTATTTCGAAATCAATCGTTCTAACGTTGGAGGTATTTTTTGACCCTTTCCGTTGATAAAACAATATTTTTCCCAATCGTTTTTGCTGATTTTATTCCAATAACAAATACCTGTATCGCCACTGTAAACCCATACACTATCACCAGGACCCCATATAAAAAACAACCTATCTCTTGTTCGGTATGTATCTTTACTTGCGTAAATTACTTCCGGCTCGAAAGAGTGGCCCAATTTTTTTACGTCCGCAATATAAAATCTTTGAAAATGAATAACTCCATTAAAACCAGCTACCACTTGCAATTGTTATTGACCCGATGGCGACAATATTGGGGCGTTCGGAGTTGCAAAAATATCATCCGGTTTTGGCCGGGGGATTGCAGCAACTATAATGTAAACCAGTGATAGCAAACCTATAATGGCTAATCCATTTTTTAATATCTTCATTGGGTTTATCCTATGCTTTTTTAATTCGCCAGCTGCCATATATCGGGTTTCCGGCATATATAACTGATAAAGCCTTTATAAGACATCAAATTTCAACCGGCTCTCGATTAAAGCATTCACTTCCTATGCAAAGGGTTCCCCCCATTTTAAGCGTTTCAAGCAAACTTTTTAGAAAATCGATATTCTCCCCAAAAAGAAATAAAGAGTTCAAGCAAATAATCGCATCAAAATAATTTCGGGGTAATCAGCAAGATTTGCCTTCCTAAAACTTTTCATTCTTTCTTTTCCATCCATCTTTTCCCCTTTTGAAATAGATACGATTTCCACTGATATTCCTGCAAATTTGAATCCAAATAGCCTTTTTTAAACAAAACCAATCCATTTTTGACGGCATTATCCATGATTTGTTTTTGGGTATATTGGTAAACCGTCCGGCGCAGGCTTCTTCCATCAACCCTCAAGTCGCTCATTTTCTCATCAATGCCTTCCCCATCCCGTATGATCGCAAGTAAAAGACCCTTATCATTCAATATACCCGATACCCTCTTTAAGACATCCTCCATCGTATCAGGGGGAATATGGATCAAAGAAGCGCTTGCAAATACTCCATCAAAAAGGCCGAACCTAGTATCGAGGGTAGTAAAATCCATCACCTCAAATCGGCAACTTTTACAACGTTCCTTGGCAATTCTGATATTCTCCTCGCTAAAGTCGATTCCCAATACTTCCGCCCCTTCCTGATTTAACCGCATACTTTCATAACCTGGGCCGCAGCCTAAATCCAATATTCGAGGTTTTGAAGGCATCAGCGAAAGAAATTCCCGGATCGACGGCAGCAGAAGGTTATTGGAGTACCATTCATCGGCTGTCCTTTCGGCCACTAAATCATAAAATGTTTTAAGGAACCACTGATTAATTAATCTTCCAGCATTTTTCTTGATTAAATTTTTTGATTTTGAAGCATTTAAAGGCTAATATTCACCATACTTTACTGTTTCTAGGGGTATTCACCCGAAAAAGGGCGC
>JAEVYU010000077.1 GCA_023392595.1 Bacillota bacterium
AAGGTCTTGATGGCGCTTCCTTCGGTAATGGCCGTGATGTTATTGTTATTATCATAAGTGTACTGTTGTTGCAGGATGCTGGTACCATTTACAGTGACCTGATATTCCTTCAGCCTATCGGAGTTAGCCGTAATAAATGAAAGCCGATTTTTCCTGTCCACGGATTCCACCGGCTGTGATACTTTTGGAGCGGCCCAAAAGTATCCAAAAAGTCGCCGGGACCTAGGTCCCGGTCCTCCTCTTATCCCGCCGCCTTCCTTGGCGCGGGAACCCTGGGGACTGGCCGGCTCTTTCGTAGAGCCGTCCTTCTCGATTCATTCCACGATGCCGACGGCTGAACGCCGTCCTAACGTTAAGCCGCGTGGTCCGCCTCCAGCCGACCATATCGGAGTTTAAAACAGAGAAAGACCTTTAAACATCCTAACGAACCATCTTCTCCCTTTCTTTCCGGACTTTCTACCCCGCATCCCGCAAACCTTCATCCAAAACCTTTCCAAACTTAACCGGTCATACAACCCCTGCAGATACATCGTCCGTATTTCTAAAGCGCCCTGCTCCATCAGGACATCATCCAGCTCAAATACAAGCCGTTGCATCTCAGGCGGCAAGTTCCGCTCGATTTTATCCAACAGTTCACAGAGTCTGGCAATCAATTCCCGGTAGCGCGAGTCCTTGGCGAGTAGCTCCGTCTCAACTTCGATGGTCCGCTCGGTGATAGCGTCCCGTAATATTTGGGCGTAACGTCTGAGCATCCCGGTTACCTCCTTAACTTCCCTACTTTCGGCAAAAAACAAAAATAAAGTCTAGATGTTAGGCTATTGTTTGTTTATAGGAGAAGAAAACTAATATCTTTATGAATGTATCACTTGTATCAATATTATCATCTTGTATCATTTTAGTCAAGCCAATTGATAAATAATAACTCAGATGATAATATATGAGACATAGGAGAGTGAAACTGGTGGAGGAATGGCTTACTATTAATGAAGCAATTGAAATGTTAGAAATAAGTAGGGCTACTATTTATCGGTGGTCTAAATCCGGTATACTTCCCATTTATACTAAACTAGGGAAGTCAAGAGTAAAAAAAGAAGATGTCCAAAAACTTCTAAATGAGAAATTTACACCGATACATCAAAAATAAGCTTCAGGGAAGGTTAAGGCCTTTTATTCTTTAAAACCTATATTTAAAAATTCTATCTAAAGCAAAAATCTCATTTCCCATTTATTATGACAAACTTAATAAAAACCTTATTGTCCTTCATTCAATACCTTACATTCTTGGTTCACACCCTCAGACTCAAACTAAAATCCCGCGCCGCCCTAGAACTCGAAAACATCGCCCTCCGCAGTCAATTGGCACTTTTCCAGCAACAGACACTTAACCATAAAATCCCCAAACCTAAACTGACACCAGCTTTTCGGCGGTTATGGGTGATCATTTCAAAACTCTGGCCTAACTGGAAGTCAGCTCTTTTGGTTGTCAAACCAGAAACCGTGATTGGCTGGCATCGTACCGCATTTCGCTTTTATTGGGCCACAAAATCAAAACCCCACGGCAGACCGGCAATATCTCAGGAGACCATTGCCCTGATAAGACGTATTCATAACGAAAATCCGCTCTGGTCGCCCGAACGGATTCACGATCAACTAATGAACCTTGGTATCACCGATGTACCAGCCCCCAACACCATTGCCAAGTATCTTTCCATCCAAAAACCTCCCAGTGAAAAGTCGTTACAGTCTTGGAAGGCCTTCCTTGCCAATCACCGACAAGGCATTTGGGCAATGGATTTCCTGACGGTTCCCACAATATTCTTTAAAGTGTTATATGTCTTGATTGTCATCAGCCATGATCGCAGGGTGATTAAACACTTTGCAATCACTTCCCATCCCACCTCGGCCTGGGTGGCCCAACAACTCCGGGAAGCAACTCCTTTCGGAAACCAACCGGAATACCTGATCCATGATAATGATCGTATTTTTGTAAGTAAGGAATTACAGGCATTTCTGACAAACACCAAAATCAAATCCATGAGAACAGGATTTCATTCACCCTGGCAGAACGGGATCTGTGAAAGGACTGTCGGCATTTTGCGCCGGGAATTGCTTGATCATATTATCCCTAGGAATCAAAAGCATCTTGAATGTTTGCTCAAAGAATACATTAATCATTACTACAACCCCCACCGGACTCATCAAGGCAGTGGACGGCAGACTCCTTTTCCTTCGAAAAGGCCGACGAAAACATCCATTGCCGAAACAACTTTGATTTCCAAGCAGGTTTTGGGCGGGTTATATCATAATTACCGCAAAGCCGCTTGAAGCCAAGTAAATCTTAAAGCCCAATCTCCACCAAATTTCAAGGCTTGTTTTTCCATGCCATTTTGCCAAAACCTAGATCTCAATCAAAGAATTTTCACTTCAAATCAGCCCATTTTTTCAAAGATCCGCTTTAAAAATCAGAGCCTAACTTTTTAGTTAAGCTCCGTTTTTGTCCAGATGAAGTTTTTGAAGTCGACACCCCGTTTTTTGTCCAGATGGAGTTTTTGAGTCCACAGCTTTAGCCTTCTATTTCAATTGTTTCCGATTAATACTTCTTGTTTTCCATTGTAATCCAATCCCCATTAATATTGATGGAATAAAGGTGATAATTAAAAGTATTAACTTATTAAGAATTACATGTTTTACTGTAAAATTTGAAAACAGTAGCAAAACTCCGCTGCTAGGTACAATAAACACTGCAAGTAATTGTTGAAAAACACCTGCAATATAACTTTTCCCATAGGATATTATCCCTGTAATTAGGCCAAGTATTCCTACAGAAAAGACAGATAACATATTTTTAATTACAGAACTTTGTGGCGTTAGTTTTGTCCCAATAAAAATATATACAAACCACATTAAAACTGACAATATTCCGCCACCAATAATAAAGTCTCCTAATGGAACTAAAATTGTGAAATAGACACAGAAACATATTATTTGGGCTAAGAGGGCAAATATATTGTTTTTTAACAAAATATCATCTCCAGATAACGTTAATTATTATCACGTACTATGGTTTTATAACATTTGTTTTTTGAATATTTCTGCCATCTATAAAACAGTACAATGCTTATGAGTAATAATGATATATAGTTTATATAAAACATATTCGTAGCAACCATACCAATTAATAGACACACAACAAACCCAACGTACATTAGTACTTTACCAATTAGGTCACCTTTCTCCCTCTTGCCCATTATATGAGCCATCTCATAAGACCAAGGCTTAGCGATAATATTAACAAAATGAGTGAAAGTCTTCGATTCTTTCATATGGCGTACTACCGGTTTTGCCCAAGCATGATAACCAGCTAATATAATAGGGTATTTATGATATAAAATTTCTCCAAACGCTTCATCAGCTTGATAAATATTCTTATCCATTAGTCCCTGTCTAAATAGTTCTTTACATATAATTTTCTGACTTGTTGTTGAGTTTCCTGTGTCCTTCGTTTTTGTTTGATCCGAATTACCAGATGATGAATTGTTTTGAGAATTCGTCTTGGTTGATGTATCCTCTGTTTTGGGTTTGTTGTCTCCTTGCATTGCTTGTTCAGCCTCTTTCTTAAGCTCAGCATCGTTTGGATTCTTTTTAGCTTGTTCATTTATATATTCTGCGAATTCCTTAAAAAAGGTTTCTTTATCCAAAATATTATTATTCACTGGTAACCCGACAGCTTTTTTAAAATCATTTAAATATTCACAAGAATCAACATACGATTTATAGAAAGCATCTCTTGACATACTACTATTAAAAGGATTATCAGGGTTAGTTGAAGTACCTATTTTGGCAAGGCTACTACCTAAACTATGAATAATGTCATTATTGCCCCAAAAACCAGTATGTGCTTTCGAATCCTCTATACTATGTAACCCAGATCCTAATTCTTTAAAAGCATTGGTTTTTCCAGCTTCGGTATTACTATTATAACCGCTTATCGCATTTGCAAGATGTTTATCTGCCCAAACATCTCTTGAATCACGGCCTTGGCCTGTCGTATCACGGTTTTCAACATTTGTATTAAAATGCTGCCCTCTATCATAATTCGGAGAATTCTTGTTATCTGTGCCAACGTTCCCAGCAACCATTTGATTAACTGCTTTACCACTAAATCCTGTTGAAGCACATGCTGCTCTTGTAATAAAAGCATGACCAAAACTTTGATATAATCCAGTCGGATCAGTCCGGTTTAATGGGTCATTCGCACAATACGAGTACAAATTTGGATTATTAGGATCGGCTTTTGAATCTTCGGAAATAAACCTACCCGTCTCCGAATCATAGAAGCGAGCATTGTAGTAATAGAGATTTATATCAGGATCATACTCTTTTCCCGTAAACGTGTGAGTCTCATCAAAGTCGCCGTCTTTACTAAATTGAGTTCCAAAGGCAAAGTAATCCGCATTGTAAACTACTTTACCCGTTGCATCCGTTACCACCTTAATTGATCCCTCATGATCAGTATGATAATAATACACCTTAGCGTTCGAATCCCCAATCACTCCATCCACTCTCGCCAAATGCTTACCCAAGGCATAGACGTACGACCTGATCCTACCGTCCGCTATTCTCTTTTCAAAGATCGGCTCCGTACCCTCAAACACATAATGAACAGTTCCGCTACTACCTCGTTTAACTTCCCGAAGTCCATCGGGGCTATACTCATAATCCGATACAATCGTACCATTTTTTGTCACTGCAATCAACCGGTTTAACAAATCATAACGGTATTGCCAATATTCCACCCCATCGCCTGATGTTGCGATAAAGCTAATATTGTCACCATTCACCGTAAATTTGTTGCCCTTTTCCGTTAGATTACCCGCCTCATCATATTTGAAGGCGAATTTTCCATCCGTTTTTAGCCTGTCCGAATTGGTATAATACGAAGATGAGTATGTATTGGAACGAATCAGCGTGATGATCTGATCCTTCCGGTTTCCGGCGGCGTAATAGTGGAATTCCTCAGTCCGGGAACTGGCCTCCTGATATATCCGTAACATCTTCGCCAAGTCATTTAAGAATGTTGCTTTATTTTTGGCTGTAAATCCGCTGTCCCGCTCATCGAATTTCACATGGATCTTTAGATACCGGGTAGCCACACTCTCCTTAAGAGTAATGGTAATAACCCCGTTGCTGTCTGCGGTGAAACTCCAGTTGCTTCTGGACGCCATGGTGTAAATGGTGTTATCCGGGGAGGTATAAAGATCCAGCGTCCTTTGAGTGACCCGGTGCGCCCTGAACTTACCGTCCGGGATGATCTGGATTTTCTTAATGCCCGGCGCCACAGCGCCAAAGTCGATCCCGATGGAGGATGAATTATAGTCCAGGCCCATCATGGCGGTGAGAATGGGCGTGAAATCCATTACTTTATTGCTGCATTGCTGCTGGGGTCGTACAAATATATAGAGTCCATATCTGGGATGCTCAAAAAATGAAAGCCGATTTTTCCTCTCCACGGATTCCACCGGCTGGGTGACTTTTTGAACGGCCAAAAAGTCACCAAAAAGCCGCCGACACCAAGGTTTCGGTCTTCCTTTTATCCCGCCGCCTTCCTTGGCATGGGAACCCTGGGGACTGGCCGGCTCCATCGTAGAGCCGGCCTTCTCTATTCATTCCACGATGCCGACGGCTGAACGCCGTCCTGTCGTTATGCCGCGTGGTCCGCCTCCCTGCCGACCATATCGGGGTTTAAAACATCGGGCCTATTTTTTAGGCTTGATTCATGATATCCTATCCTCACGATGATTCCTTTTAAACCGATTATCACTTTTTTGTATGTATGGTACCTCGTTTTAACTCATGTTCTTAAAGACTCGCTTAAATCCCGCGCCGCCCTTGAAATGGAAATCCTCGCTCTCCGCAGCCAATTATCTATTTTTCAACAACAGATCATCAATCGCAAGCTTCCCAAGCCCCGCCCAACTCCGGCATTACGCCAGCTATGGGTTTTTATCTCAAAACTCTGGCCTGACTGGAAGTCGGCTCTTTTAGTCGTCAAACCGGAAACCGTCATTCGCTGGCATCATACCGCGTTCCGCTTTTATTGGGCCAAAAAATCAAAGCCTCCCGGCAGACTGGCCATATCTTCGGCTACCATTTCGTTAATAAAACGCATTCATAAGGAAAATCCGCTCTGGTCACCCGAACGGATTCACGATCAACTGATGAACCTTGGCATAACCGATACGCCTGCTCCGAATACCATTGCCAAGTATCTTTCCATCCAAAAACCTCCCAGTGAAAAGTCGTTACAGTCTTGGAAAGCCTTCCTTGCCAATCACCGACAAAGTATTTGGGCAATGGATTTCCTGACGGTTCCCACAATATTCTTTAAAGTGTTATATGTCTTGATTGTCATCAGCCATGATCGCAGGGTGATTAAACACTTTGCAATCACTTCCCATCCCACCTCTGCCTGGGTGGCCCAACAACTCCGGGAAGCGACTCCTTTCGGAAACCAACCGGAATACCTGATCCATGACAATGACCGTATTTTTGTAAGTAAGGAATTACAGGCATTTCTGACAAACACCAAAATCAAATCCATGAAAACAGGATTCCATTCGCCCTGGCAGAATGGGATCTGTGAAAGAACAGTCGGTATCCTTCGCCGGGAATTGCTTGATCATATTATCCCTATGAATCAAAAGCATCTTGAATGTTTGCTCAAAGAATACATTAATCATTACTACAACCCCCACCGGACTCATCAAGGCATTGGAGGGCAGACTCCTTTTCCTTCGAAAAGGCCAACAAAAACATCCATTGC
>JAEVYU010000003.1 GCA_023392595.1 Bacillota bacterium
GCGCCCTTTTTGGGGTGAATACCCCTAGAAACAGTAAAGTATGGTGAATATTAGCCTTTAAATGCTTCAAAATCAAAAAATTTAATCAAGAAAAATGCTGGAAGGTTAATTAATCAGTGGTTCCCTAGGAAAATAATTTATTGAATAGAGGGAAGGTGTATACCATTGAAAAAATGGCAGGAAGTATGCAATATCTTAAAAAATGAATCCAACCTGGAGAAGATCCGGGAATTTTTAGCCAAAAACTTTGAGAACTATCAAATCTATGCCGATTCATTAATCGCAGAAGCCGGATCTTTTTTCTGCCTGGCCCTTGTCAACAACCAAAAACAGTTGGTCATTTTTAGGGAAAGTACCCTTTACTTAAAATTCAACGGGGATGAAGTTTCGTGGAATGGTGGGGGGGAAAAAGTGAAAATCTGTCCTTTGGATCATGAAAATTGCCGGACTCTCAGGCAAATATTCACTTTCACAAGCCCAAAGTCCCATCAGGGATGTGCCATTACAATCGGGCTCGGCGACCGTTTGGGTTTAGCTTCACCCGGGCATTTACGCTTAATCAAGGACTTAAACATCTTCCCGGTTCTGGCTCAACAATCCATCCGGGAGCTGAACCTAACCGGCCGAACTTATGAAGATGTGCTGGATGCCGCTTCTGTGGCTGTTTTTCAAGAAGGTTATACCGCAGGGTTCGGGGCCGACGGCGATCATTTAAAAACCCCTGCCGAAGTTCAAATGGCTCTTGACAAGGGCTTTACCATGATCACGCTGGATTGTTCCGAACATATCCATAACCAGGTAACGGCTTTGCCTGCCGGGGAGATCGAGAAACAATACGCTGGGCTTCCCGTTCATCAACGTCAGCCATTGGAAGTAAAGTATCTTAACCGAAATATCGCACTCGGGGACGGCACAATCATTCGTTTTTCCAAGCCGGAGCTCCAAAAGATCATCCTGACCTATCTGGAGGCAGTAACTTATACCATTGATATTTATCAAAACGTCATCAAAAAGAGCGGCCGTCCCATTGATTTTGAAATGTCCATCGATGAAACACTCACCTCGACGACTCCCGAATCTCATTATTTTGTGGCCTCCGAATTAATTGACGGCGGCGTGTCCATCACGAGCCTAGCTCCGCGTTTTTACGGAGAATTTCAAAAAGGCATCGATTACCGTGGGGACATTCCAACGTTCACTGCCGAATTTGCAATCCATGTTACGATCGCAAATCATTTCGGCTACAAAATCAGCATTCATTCCGGAAGTGACAAATTCAGCGTCTTCCCCGTTATCGGCAAGCTGACCGGGGGCCGTTACCATCTCAAAACAGCCGGCACCAATTGGCTCGAGGCGGTTAGAATTATAGCAACCAAAGCTCCAACCTTATACCGGGAAATGCACCAGTTTGCATTGGCCCATCTGGATGAAGCCAAGCGCTATTATCACATCAGCGCCAACCCATCTGACATTCCGGACTTATCAAAACGAAGCGATCATGAATTACCTGGCCTAATGGAACAGGATGATGCCAGACAAACGCTTCATATTACTTACGGACTGATTTTGCAAGCTAAAAATCATGATGGGACCTATCTCTTTAAAGATCGGATTTACCAAGTGCTGAACCAGTATGAATCCGATTATTACAAGGCCTTGAAAAAGCATATTGGAAAACACTTAGAGCTCTTGGGCATTCCTGTTTTCGATTGAAAAAGGGTATCGATCGATTGATTTCCCTCAAAGTCGAATCCACGAAAAAACAAGGCTGTTGCAAAAGTGATTAAAATCAATGAGAAATACAATATATACTATAAATAATGGGTAAAGCTTCACATATATTGTATTTCTCTATCGATAAATCTTATTTTGCAACAGACCCATTTCCATTTCCACCGACAAATGCCTTGTTTGATATTGACTGGGTGTAATTCCACAGGTTTTTTTGAATACTCGGGCAAAGTAATTCGGATCTTTATATCCAACCTGGTAACAGACATCTTTAATGGTATAATGGGGATCTGTCAAAAACTCCTTGGCCTTCCGGATCCGGACTGCCGTTAAATAATTAACAAAATTTTCTCCCACCGATTTTTTAAACAATTTGCTAAGATAAAAGGGGCTGATTTGAATTCTTTCCGCCGTATCTTCCAAAGAAATATTCCGCTGATAGTTGCGTTCCAAATAGTCGATTGCCAGAGACAAAAGAGCCTTCGCCCGGGATGTTCTTCCTTCACTATTTTCATCATAAGACTGCAAATGAGAACCGTTCGGAAAAGCCGGCTGGATATTTGCATTTTTCATGGCCCGATAAACTCCGGCTTTCATTTTTTCGAATGACACGGGTTTATCAATATATTCATTGGCGCCGATTGACAAGGCGGCACGGGTATAACTGAAATTGGGAAACGCCGAAATGACGATTAACCTGCACTCCGGCAAACAATCTCTAATTTGCGCCGCGTCTTTTAAAATACCGAGCCGAGGACGGTCAATATCTAAAAAAACAAAATCCGGCCGGTAGCAAAGGACTTTCTCAATTATATTTTTTTCAGCCACAGTTTTTAAAACCTGAAAGAGGTCCCCAAAGTTTTCCTTCACCCAATTGTCGAGAGCTTCGCAACCGGCCGGCTTATCAGCGGCAATCAATAATGTAAACATTGGATACCACCTCTGTGTTCTTCCTAAATATCAATTCCCATTAATGTGTAATCGCTTACATTTTTTTGTTTTCAATAACCTTCCCTTAGGACATAACCGAATTACCATCGTCAATCGGCTCCAAAACTATTCTATCGGCCATTACCGTAAATAATTCAAAAAAATATTCAGCCAAATTCAAACGATTCCATACCCAGTATAATGCTTTAATTTTGTAAGCGGTTACATCAATTGTATCATTTTCGTTAAAATATTTCAACCGCCATTTCATACCTTTCATTTAGGCAGGGTCGGTATATTCACTTGAAAAAATAAATTTACCCAACCGGAGTACGGGTTTTTAAAATCAATTTGCTCATATAAAAAAACCTCCCGTCCTCGTAAAAGGACGAAAGGCTGAGGTTTAAAACTCGATCCGGCAAGAATATTACAATTTTCCACCGGAAGCAAAATTGGCCCAATCAGGTTTGCTACAGCATCCGGTAAGTTCTGACCCAAGGCGAACCTGAGTTTTTTGCCGGATTCATGTTAAAACAACCGTAATCTCAAGTAATTTTCCCGAACGAAATCAAATTTCCCAATCTGCTCCAGCGCCCGGTTCATATCAAATTCAGAGGCCTCGTGAGTTAAGATCACAATCGGAACATAGTTTTCCTTACCATGGGTCTCAAGCTGCACCACCGACGAAATGGAAATGCCGTTGTCACCTAAGACGCCCGATATTTTTGAAAAAATGCCGGGGACATCCTTCGTATAAAGCCTCAGATAAAAACGATTGTGGATTTTCTCAATCGGTAAGGTTTTCACCGCATGATCGGGATTAATGGTCCGGTTACAGAACTGTTCGCCTTCTTTTAACAATAAATCCCGGGACAAGTCGACAATATCCCCCACAATTGCGCTGGCAGTCGGCCGTTCCCCTGCTCCCGGCCCATAGAACATGGTATCCCCAACGAAATCCCCCTTGACAAAGATCGCATTCAATTCGAAATTGACAGCCGCCAATAAATGACTGTTGGGAATCAGGGTTGGGTGGACCCGCAGGTCTAATCCATCGGGCAACGCCCGGTAGGTGGCTAATAATTTAATCGTATAGCCGAATTGTTTGGCAAAGTTGATATCCAGCTTGGTGATATGGGTAATCCCTTCCACATATAGATCGCTGAAATTGACAAAAGCCGTCGAGGCGATCGAAGCCAGAATGGTTAATTTATGCGCTGCATCCCCCCCGCCCACATCCAGGGTTGGATCCGCTTCCGCAAAGCCTTTGGCTTGGGCTTCTTTCAGAGCCTCCCCAAACTCCAGCTCTTCCTGATGCATACGGGTCAAGATGAAATTGGAAGTGCCGTTTAAAATACCATAAATGCTCTCGATTTTATTGGCGACCAATCCTTCCCGCAGTCCTTTGATGATCGGAATTCCTCCGCCCACACTGGCTTCAAATAGCAAATCCACACCGTTTTCAGCCGCAATTTTAAACAATTCCCGGCCCTTGGTAGCAATCAAAGCTTTGTTTGCCGTAACGACATGTTTGCGGTTTCTTAAGGCTTTACAAATGAAGGTAAAAGCCGGTTCATAGCCGCCCATGGTTTCGACAACAATGTCGATCTCCGGATCTTCCAGGATATCATCAGCATTGGAAGTGCAACGGACTCCCTGGAGATTTAAATCTCTTTTCTTATCCCAATTCAGTTCGGCAATGGCCTTTAAGTTAAAATTAAGGGTAGCCCTGGTTTTTAAAAGGGCTTGTTGTTCAGTCAATACGCGCGCTACGCCGGTTCCTACCGTGCCTAATCCCAAGATTCCAATATTCACATGATGATCTTGCATTACAAACCACTCCTCTTTATAGTTATTCACATTTGGTGTTGGAAATAAGCTTCATATCTTTGATGGTTACAAATTGTCCATGGTGACAATCGGCGGAAGAAATAAAAAAACCTTTCATCCTGTTAAAAGGACGAAAGGTTCAATGATGCCCATGGTAATCATGCATCAATCATATTACTTCCGCGGTCCCACCTTTTTTGGTAAAAAACCCGACTTAAGAACGGATAACGGCCGCGCCGGGCTGCCATACTATGATTCCGGCAACCACTCCAGGGTGGTATCATCATGCTCTTTATTAAGGAAGGCTTTCAGCCGCCGGCCTTCCATCTCTTCTAATGAAGCAAAACAACATATCCCTGTCATCGTTTTCAACTATATATTAAATTAAATGATACCATGGATTCCAAAAATATGCAAATCTTTTTCCTATTGTATTTTATACCGGACTGTATAAGAGATGACCGTCTCCCCTCCCGCCAGAACACCCACGGTGAACTCGGCCTTTCCGGCATCGGTTTTGACATAATCATGGCTATTGTTGATGATTTTCCATTCATTCCAACTGCCGAAGCTTTCAATATCCGTAACCAGGACTGGGATTTCTTTATGATTGCGCAGAGTAATCTTGTAACTTTCCTCACGAATATTTTTAGCCGGTTCTTTGGCACCGGTATTGATACGCTCTCCCACAACATCAAAGGCATTTCCCAAATTGACCCGGACCTTTTCATCTTTAGGGGTATGATCGATCCGGTCTTCGCCGATAAATTGCAAAGAACCGTCCCCATCCGACTGTTGCACCCGGATCCGGCCTTTGGGTAATGGGATTCCCAAATTGGAGGCTGAATTGTTTTTAAATTCCAGCATGACCTGGACTTTTTTAGGGTTCAAGGCGCCGTTATAAACGAAAAGTTTTTTGACCGGTATCGAATTGGCGGATAATAGCTCCACCTGTTTGATTTGATTGTTTCGCAGAGTTGTTGTACGGTTAAGAGTATATAAATGATACTCCGAGAACGACTCTTCCTTGAAACCGTCTTCGGACATTGCCCTTAAAACCGGCTTTGCCATTCTCACCTCCCCGGCTTCATCCGGTCCTACCCTGTGCAAGTCGCCGGCAACCAGCTTGAGCCGGGCGTTATTGAAATCCGCGCCGCTTTGATTGTCCAAAGTAACCCAACCTGCCAAATCCACTTTATCGTTAGCCGGATTGACGGTTGCCACGTAATCGGCCTTCCAAGACATTCCTCCTGTAAGATAAGTAACCTTGACAGGGTAGGTACCCGTCCTGCCGGCATTCTGAACCATCCAGACCAGAGTGGGTTTTAGAACAAGACCGCTGGGCAGTTCGGGAAATATGAGGGATTTAACCTGGGCTGCCTTAACGATCCTGATTTCACCGCCCTTTGGGGCACTCGCTAAAATAAGATCGTCACCGGTACTCAGTAAGTAACCCTCAAAGCTTTCTCCCTGATTGCCGATAATTTTGATCTTTTCGCCTAAAAATTTTTGAAGCAACCTGGCGTCACTGACTACATCATATTCATAATTTTGTTCCAAGACCCTTATCCCATCATGATCCGCCTTGAAACTGACCGAGGTTGGATCGATCAACGCCGGGACATCGGTAAAGCTAACCGATCCCAGTCCGGCCGATATGTCTAAAGCGCGGCTTTCCTTGATTAAAGCCAAATCCTCATTGTAAACTGTTATTTCCAACCCGGAATTATTTTTGGTTCCGGTCTGAATGGGAGATTGCGCAAACCCGAAAGTCGCCAAAACCATTATCAAAGCGAACCCCAATAATATCTTGGAATAGATTTTCCTCATACCCATACCTCCTTTTACCATTCTTTCCTTCTGGCCCACTGCAAGAATATCCTAGCGATATCTGACGGCTGTGAGAAAAGTTATTCCGCAACGGCCGGCGTTATTCCTTCCGGAGACCATTGGATTATTCCCCGATTATTTTTACCAGCACTCTTTTGGAGCGTTTTCCGTCGAATTCTCCATAGAAAATTTGCTCCCACGGTCCAAAGTCCAACCGTCCTTCAGTCACCGCCACTACAACCTCCCTGCCCATGACTTGCCTTTTTAAATGGGCATCGCCATTGTCTTCACCGGTGCGGTTGTGCATGTATTGGGATATGGGACTATGGGGAGCCAATTTTTCCAACCAATTTTGATAATCGCTCCAAAGCCCGGATTCATGATCATTAATAAAGACGCTGGCCGTAATATGCATGGCATTGACCAGGCAGAGCCCTTCCTTGATACCGCTTTCCTGTAATACTTTATCAACATCCCGGGTAATATTCGCAAATTCTACTCTTTCCTTGATATTGAACCATAACTCTTTCCGGACTGATTTCACTTTAATCCCCCTTATATTTGCTATTTATTCACCAAATGGTATAATAATAATTAAAAAATCCGAGGTGGAACAATGGCCTTTCATAACAAACAATTTACGGTCAAAGATAGCAAAGACCTTAAAATTGCCCGTTTTTTTGTATCATACCCCAATAAACCGGGGATGTCAAAAAGCTACCAACTCTTAACTTCACTGAAACAACAGCGCAACCTTTTTATAGAATTCGACAGCGCCTTCACCAACTTGCCGACTCCGACGGAAATCCAAAAAGCCGCTTTAAGCTTATTAACCAGTCTGCAGGAAATGGGAATCCGCTTTCTCCATCAAACTTCCGAAGCCAAGGATACCCGGGGGCTGCTTGGAATCCTTAATCTGAATAAAACATACACAGCTTATCATATATTCGCCTACATTCCCGATTCAATATGGAAGGATCCTTCATTCCAGGCCATTATTCCCCGCTATGGAGTGAGATATTATCTTTGTAAGGACGGCGTCCCCGGAGATGAGGGGAAAATGTTGGAAGAATTGTTGATGGGTCGTATACCTGAGGAGAAGATGCTGGAATGGTTTGATTTCGTTATTTACGACTGTATGGATTTTGGGCAAATGGGTATCAAGACCGATTTTTCAAAAGAAGAGTTACAACTGGGATTCCCTCAATAGTTTCCGTTCGGTTTCACCATTTGCGTTACTTTTTCCCTTCAAGCCGCTGTTCTATCAATTTGGTTGCTTGATACACATGAGTTTTGATTGTTTGGGATAAAGCCTGTGAAATCGATTTTTGGAGTTTCAGAGGTTCATCGGATGATACTTCAATATGGATGATTAAATTTTTTTCCGGTAAGGTTTGGGTTTCGCTGGCTGAAAAATATTTGGCCGACTCCGCCTTGGTGATCAATTTACAAACGATGTTGATTTTTAAGCTATCCTCCTGAAAAGCGACGTCAACCCCTAAATCACCGATTTCCACTTGGGTTGCTTCATTGTTAAGGTAGTTGTCGCTCCAGGCAAAAACCAATTGGGAAAACTCTTGTAAGGAACTGATCGGGTACAGATAATAACCATGCACCCCCATGGCCACGATATCGGCTGGGGTCAAATATCCCGATATTCTTTTTAAAGTACTTTCCAATACATCGACAAACTGCCCGTAATTCAAACAGGCATTCATCGAAAAAATAAATTTTTTGGCGCGGAACAAGCGAATCTCCCAATCCTCAAGAGGATTGGGCTTTTGGGGTTTAACCAAAAACTCATCTTTATCTTCACTGGTTTTTGCCAAATGCCATTCATCCGGCTTGACAAGTTCATCAAAGTTGTCAAAGGATTCTATGTACGAACATTTGACTTCCGAAAACATACTCAGTTTTGATAGATTCAAAGGCGTTTGTCCCTTCCCGAATCGAAGCTTTCTTCCTTTTGTCTATAATTTTCCTATAAAATAAATTCCTTGTTCATAACAATTTTCCTGCTAAAATAAGAATAAACTTATATACATCAATCGGTTAAATTTATCTGTGACTTTAATAAATTTCTGAAATTTAAAACCTGGCATACGCCAGGTTTTTCAATGTTTTCTTTTCAAATGCCTTCCATTCTATTCCCTATTTTAATGAGGCTAGAACCTTTAGCCTTCCAAAATTGAACCATCCTATTGCCATTCAACCGTAGCCGGCGGTTTACTGGTAACGTCATAAAGCACCAAATCAATTTGGGGCACTTGAAGTTCGATTTCCCTGACCAATTCGGCCATCCAATCCCTGGTAATCTCTCCGCCGATAAAGGCTGGCCGGCCGGTCATAAAGTCGTTGGTAATAATGGTGCGGATCGCCACCGAATATTTTTTGGAGACCCCCATGGGAAGCAATACCGCAAACACCTGGCTAATCGGTTTGCGGTTGAGTTTTTTTACGACAATATCATCCACCTCACGGAGGAGATCGACATTTTCATGATTGATATACATCGGATAGGTCTGGATCGGGCCGGATAATTTCTGGTGATTCAAACAATAAGCAACCCGGTTAATGAAATCCACTTGATTGGGAAGGACTTTCCCCATGTGATAAAGCTGATCCCAATCAAAATCCATGCCCCGCCCCGAAGCGACCGCCAAATACCGGTAGCTGCGGCAATCTCCCTGGACCCCGACGGTTTTGATGGGAACCACTTGTCCGTCATTCCCGGAGCCGATTTGGTTCATCAGGTGATTAAAATTAGCGGTCTGTTCGGCGGTTACAATATTGGTTCCGTCGTTGCACATGATGCGGACAGCCAAACCAGGGCCTGGGAAAGGTTGCCGTGAAGCGATGCTTTCGTCAATTCCAAGGCTCCTGGCAACCTGCCGCACTTCATCTTTATGCCAGTCCCAATTGGTCTCAACCACCAGGCCTTTTTCCCTGGCTTTCCGGACGATATCCACATCGTTATGATGGGTTTTAATCTTATGGGCGTGACTGCTTACATCGGGATTGCCGCTTTCGATCAAATCCGGACGGAGAGTGCCCTGAGCCCAGAATGTTTTATCGAAGTCCAAATGCAGGCTTTCCGCAGTCTTTCGAACGACCTGAATAAAAACTTCCCCGATTAAGTTCCGTTTAACTTCAGGATCAACCAGCGTTGTCAGGGGTCCGATTTTTTGACCGTTCACTTCAATCACGCTGTTGAAAAAGGTGGCTTCGGCATTTTCGCGAATCAAATTTTTAAGTCCCAACGCCTTCAGGTTCTCACAAACCAAATCGCTTTCCTTTTTCCTCATTAAGCCGTGATCAATATGAATGGCATAGACATTATCAGGGTTTAAGGCTTTGACCAGCAATGCTGCGCTTACGGCCGAGTCAACCCCCCCGCTAACCAGTACCAGTATTTTTTGGTCCCCCACTTTTTCCCTGATCTTGGCGATTGCCGTATCGATACGGTCCTCCAAACGGTAGTTACCGGAAAGGCCGCAAATATCCATCAGGAAATTCTCCATGATATCTTTGCCGTTGACCGTCAGATCAACTTCCGGATGGAACTGCACACCGTAAATCTTCCGTTTGGGATCATAGATAGCCGCATAAACATCTCCCGATTCCGCAGCTACTTGAAAGCCCTTGGCAAGCTCCACCACGGAATCGCCGTGACTCATCAGTACCTGTTGTTTGCAATCAAGACCTGCAAATAACGGGCAATCCCGCTTAATATCGATAACCGTTTCTCCGTATTCCGTGGTATGCCCCGGCACCACTTTGCCGCCGAAATGCTGATTGATAAGCTGCATACCGTAACAAATCCCCAAGATAGGAATATTCAGTTCCAGTATCTTCGGATCATAGTGGAGGGCTTGCTCACTCCAAACACTGGCGGGTCCCCCGGAAAGGATGATTCCTTGAAAATCCCGCAACTTTTCTGCAGGCGTATTGATGGAAAAAATTTCGGATTTTACCGACATTTCGCGGACTTTTCTATCAATCACCTTGGTATATTGGCCGCCACAGTCTAAAATGGCGATGGATTCCACTTGCAAAGCATCTATTGGCACATCATTTTCTTCCACAACGGTCACCTCAAATATTGATTTGTTTCATTATAACAGATTGGGGAGGGTAAAAAAACAATATTTGAGTGGATTTTTATAAAATTTAACTCTAAACCCCCATCTCCGGCAGGTTAGGGCTATCCTCAAAACAAATTTGAAGCAACTTGGCAAAAGCGGGTTGAAATACAAATTATTGTTGCCAGGTAGTAAAATAGTGTTATACTTGAAGGAGTAAGAAAACTCTTCTTTTGGCTTTCGTTCACGAAATTACCAAAAATAATGATCCATTAGGATTTAGGAGAACGCCAATCATGATCAATTCCCCAACCCAATCACTTCAAATGAGTATTCCTTTCTCGCCTCCGGATATCACCGATCTGGAAATCAACGAAGTTATCGATACCTTAAAATCCGGATGGATTACGACCGGCCCGAAGACAAAAGAGTTTGAGAAAAAAATCGCCGAATACACCCATACCTCCAAGGCTGCCTGTTTAAATTCGGCAACTGCCGCCATGGAGCTGACTTTAAGGCTGCTCGGCGTGGGCGAGGGCGATGAAGTGATTACCTCAGCCTACACTTATACGGCATCGGCCAGTGTGATTCATCACATGGGAGCCAAGATCGTTCTCGTCGATACCGCGAAAAATTCTTATCAAATGGATTATGACCAATTGGAACGGGCCATCACCGCAAAAACAAAAGCCGTCATCCCGGTGGATATTGCCGGAGTGATGTGCGATTATGACCGCTTATTTGAAATCGTCGCCGCCAGAAAAGACCTATTCCGGCCGGTCAATCCATTGCAAACCGCTATCGGCAGGGTTGCCATCGTGGCCGATGGGGCTCATTCTTTCGGCTCCATTTATAAAGGAAGACCCAGCGGAGAAGTTGGCGACTTTACCTGTTTCTCCTTTCACGCCGTGAAGAATCTGACCACGGCTGAAGGCGGCGCCATTACCTGGCGGGATATCCCCGGAATCAATAATGAAGAGCTTTATCATGAACTGATGCTTCTATCCTTACATGGCCAGTCAAAAGACGCTCTGGCCAAGACCAAAATGGGCGCCTGGGAATATGATATCGTCTATCCGGCCTATAAATGCAATATGACCGATATCATGGCTGCCTTGGGATTGGGACAGTTGCGGAGATACGCGAACCTCTTAAAGAGAAGAAAGCAGATTATCGAAATGTATGACCAAGCGCTGAACCATTGCAAGGTGGATATTTTAAAACACTTTAGCGCTCATAGCTCGAGCTCATCCAACGGACACCTTTATCTGGTCCGGCTCATGGGCAGGGATGAAACTTACCGTAATCATGTGATCCGAAAGATGGCTGAAAGAGGAATTGCCACCAATGTTCACTACAAACCCCTACCGATGCATACAGCCTACCAGAAACTTGGGTTCGATATCCAAAGCTATCCAAATTCTTTTGAACAATATCGAAATGAAATTACTTTGCCCCTTCACACTTTGCTTGATGACCGGCAAGTCGAGTATGTGGCCGATGCGTTAAAGGACATATTGGGGGCTTGATTCAAAAACCAATCATTCCTCCCCAAAAGGCTTGATAAACCGGTAACCGTTTACTTGATATCCGAGATTTTTATAAAACTGATGGGCTTCTTCTTCCCGGCCAAAACCGGAAACAAGCCAGGTTCCAATGCATTCTTTTTCCTTGGCCAGTTTTTCGGCATACTCAATCATGGCTTTGCCTATACCAAGTTTCCGGCTGGCGGCACCGGTTACGATGACCGATATTTCGCCAAACCTGCTCTTTTCCTCGAGATTTTCGCGGATCCTAAAACCAAAAACCCCGGCCACCTTCCCGCAGGCTCCTATGGAGCGGACTTCACAGACATATAGTTCGTCAATGGTGCTGTTTTTTACAAGTTCCAAGCGGTTCTTCATATCTTCCTCACGGATTGGGTGGCCGGTTAATTCAAACATTAAGTCACATACCACCGGGATATCTTCTTCTTCCATTTCCCGAATTGAAAGATTCATTGGTGATCCCCCCATCGTAATATCCCTTCCCGAATTTCTTTCCAGCCGTTCTCTGTGGCTCCGTCTATGCGAATTCGGATCGGATTCGACGGATTCATTCCGTCACAAAAATAGCTTTTTTGCCGAATTCCGGATATAATTCATGAACGCTCCCTTTGATGGATAATTTTAAATCTGTTTCATCGCCTGCACAGCAGTAATCGCCACCATATCGACGATATCTTGAACGTTACAACCTCTTGATAAGTCATTGACCGGTTTCGCCAATCCCTGAAGGATGGGCCCCACCGCTGTAGCCCCAGCCAATCTTTCAACCAGTTTATAGCCGATATTGCCCGACTGGAGATCCGGGAATATCAAAACATTGGCCCTGCCTGCCACGGTACTGCCGGGAGCCTTCAAACGGGCGACTTCCTCAATTAAAGCGGCGTCAACTTGAAATTCCCCGTCCATTTCCAGGGAAGGATGGGAATCTTTTGCGATTTTAACCGCTTCCACAACCTTATCAACCATTTCATGTCTGGCGCTTCCTTGGGTGGAAAAAGAGAGAAAACTAACAACCGGACTGAAATTGGTCAAGGATTTGGCTGTATAAGCGGCCTGGACCGCTATTTCCGCAAGCGTCGGGGCATCCGGATTGACATTAACAGCGCAGTCCGCAAACACAAAGAGTCCGTGATGGCCCAGATTACACCCGGGAACAAACATTAAAAACGCTCCGGAGACGGTTTTAAACATTTTGGCCGTTTTTATGATTTGCAGGGCCGGCCGCAACACATCGCCGGTGGTGCTGAGGGATCCGGCGACCATCCCGTCGGACTGGCCGGAATATACCATCATGGTTCCGAAATATAAAGGGTTGGTTAGGAGTTGCTCCGCTTCCGGTAATGCCATTCCCTTGTCTTTTCGCAAGTTATACAAAGTTTCCACAAATAAAGCCCGCTGTGGGTAATCCTGGGGTGAAAGGACCCCGATATCGGAAAGGTTGAGTCCCAAATTTTCAGCCTTTTCCTTCACTTGCTTTTCATCCCCGACCAAAGTGATTTTGGCAATCTTCTGGTCCACAATTTCCCGGGCCGCTTTCAAAACTCTAGGGTCGCTGCTTTCCGGCAGTAAAATATGTTTCCCGGCCGAAATCGCCTTTTCCTTAATGGTTGATAAAAAGTCCATCCAGAGTCCTCCTTGTTTAATATCAATTTATCTCCAACAGGAGAGCATTTTCTATCGCCCAAATAATGTTTTCTATTTTTAAGGGAGCTTTTTCCTTCTCAAGAGAGTTTTTTCTTCCATGAAGATTCCATTTTCCGTCCTGGGATAGAAATTTGAGTAATAAAGGCCCAAATCGGGTGATGGAACACCAAATTAGAGTAATAAAGATGGCCGAAAATCGTTTAAAATTATGGCGATGATGAATGAATCATTCTATTCCACCTTTCTATTTCCTGCTTTTTTTGAAATGGAAGCCCACCCATCGATTATCCGTGGAAAAGGCTCCAAAAAAAACCACCCTATTTAGGAGATGAATACGAAAAATATTTCATGAAGATTATCCTTACCGAACAGAAATTTTAATCATCGATGTTAAAAAAAATAAGTCTTCAGCCACTACAGGCTTTTTTAAGCTCCGCGATTTTTTCTTTCATTTGGGGAATATCATTTTGCAGTTTCAATCAAAATCGTACTGCCGACAAAGACGGCATCGGCGCCGGAATTTTGGCCATTTCAATATCATCGATAGTGTAAATGCCAACTCCGGCATAGATTTCTCTATGGATTCCCCTTCTTTTTAGCTCCTGGATGCAAGACTTTAAGGTGGGAAACTTCGGATTTACATTGTTACTGGTCGGCTTGGCCTGATCTCAGTCCATTTCGCTTTTCCTTGGGGGTCACCTTTGATTCAATGTCGCCAACAGCTCCGGCAACGCCAAACAGTATATTGACCCCATTTTGATAATAAGTATTGGCCTTGGTTGCCCCTGCTGCAGAATCCGTAAATCCAGCATTGTAATCACTGAAATAAGTGTACTTAACATTCAATTTTTTCGTTTCATAGTTGATTTCTTCGGCAAAACCATAGCAGAATACGGTAATTCTGTTGGACTTGGTTCCTCCAATGAAACTGATTTTCCGGCTGGCCTCCCCGGCAGTAAAGTTATCATCTTGGGTATAAAAGAGAATTTTAGCATTTTCATTCACCAAAACGCTAGAAACACCAGCCATAAACGAAGACTCATGCTGGAAGTTAATAACTATTGGGTTTGCTTTCAAACTTGACAGTGATCGATTATTGAATTATAATTGTCTTGACAATTATATGCATGACAATTATATTTGGGGAGTTGTTTATATTGCAATTTAACATTGATAATTCTTTTGGTTATTGGATCAATGTTGTGGCCCTAAAATTAAAAAATGAATTAAACCGTTGCTTTAGTAATTATGAAATTACCGCAGAACAATGGGCCGTTCTAAACCGCTTATGGGATAAAGACGGAGTAACCCAAAAAGAATTAGCTGAAAAAACAGCCAAAGATCAGCCGAATACCGGACGGATTTTGGAGAAATTAGAAAAAAAGGGCTTTATCTCCCGGCAGTCTGATAAGAATGACCGGAGAATTCTTTTGGTATTTCTGACTCCCAAAGGGCGGGAGTTTCGCGGGGAGATGATTACGGGCGCGGTGGAAGTCTTGCAAAAGGCCCGCAAAGATATTTCCGATGACGAAATTGAAACCTTAAAAAACATTCTTCAAAAAATATCCAGAAATATTTAATTTTTTAGATAATACTTGTCACGACAAGCGTTATGAATACATTAGTCCTTAAAGGAGGAAACAGTATGGTATTGGAAAATTGCAGTCATTCCCCGGAATTAGAAATGTTACAGCAGCGGCTTTTACGGTTGGGGTTATCGTATGGGGACTTTAAAAGAATTAAAGCCGATCCTATGGATTTTGCGGCATGGTTTGGCGAAATTTGCCAGATGGCCAAACGCTATGCGGGTCTGGCCGATGAAGCGCGTCGTAATAACCAAACAGTCACCGCTGTGGAACTATGGCATAGGGCGTCCGATTATTTTCATTACACACAATTGTTTCAGCCTTATTCACAGGCCAAACTGGATATCCGTAAAGCATCCCGCGATAATTTCCTGAAAATGATCGAATTCTTCAGCTCCAAAATAGAACGGATTGAAGTTCCGTATTTAGATAAACGCTTGCCAGGTTACCTCCGGGTCGCTACTCCAAATAGCCCGCTGGTGATCTTAATGAATGGGCTGGACTCTGCGAAGGAAGTGGAACTTTTCTACTTCAGCGAGTCTTTTTTCAAAAGGGGGCTATCGACGCTTTGTATTGACGCCCCGGGTCAAGGGGAACTCCTCGGACAGTCCAGGCTAAGTCCGGAAATTGAATCGGTAATCTCAACCGTAATCGATTTCATCACCGCTAGTCCCCTTTTCCATCCCAAACGGATCGGCCTCTTCGGGGTAAGTTTCGGAGGCCATCTGGCTGTGCGTTCGGCGGCGCTAATTGAAAGGATTAACGCTTGTATTTGCCTGGGTAGTTTTTTTGACGCAGAACCGCTGGTAAAATTTCCACCACCGGTTCATGGAGCCTTATGCGCCCAGTATGGTATAAAAGACGATGCCGAACTCCGGCAATTATATGGACAGCTGTCACTAGCAACGCTTCCCGACAAAACACGCCAACCTTTGCTAATCATTCACGGCGGCAAGGACTATCTTTTTGATCTGAGGCAGGCTCATAAAATCAATGAATGGGCATCAGGGGAAAAAGAGCTTTGGGTATACGAAGATGCTGAACATGTTTGTTCCAGCTGTTTCGATGAACTTTTGCCAAAAATGGGAGATTGGATGTTTGAGCATTTATCCAAATAAAGTAAATTCAAAGGAGGAAATCGCTATGGTCAAATTATCTTTCAAAGAAAAGTTCGCGTTCCGGTTCATTTTTAACGAAAAAAGAGTTTATCACCGCTGGTATGGAAGAATCTTATCTTTCGGAGTCGATTATGGCCGATTAAAACGAGTGGTTTCACGAGTGACGAATTGGCTGGATTGGTGTGAGGAATGGGCTAAAGAAGGCGATGCCTTGTATAAAAAAGCGGAGCTGGCATTGGCAAAAGGCTACCAAACTCAAGCAAAATCCCTGTTCCATGAAGCGGTGGGCTGTTATCATGTTGGCCAACATATCTTTTTTATTGACCAAGACCAAAAAGAAACCACTCAACAGAAAGCCAGAAAAAGCTATCAAATGGCCATCAGTCTATATCCCGAAAAAGAAAGACCCACCCGCATCGATGTGCCCTTTGGGGGCGCGGAAATCCCCGGATATCTCAGACTTGCTGCAGTTCCTAATCAGCCACTGATTATTTTCATCAACGGTATGGACAATATTAAAGAAGCGGAAGGCCACAATATACCGGCAAAACGGCTTTAACCATTTTACATTTGACGGTCCTGGTCAAGGGGAACTATGGAAAAGTATGAAATTTGACGTTAAAGAATACCCCAAAGCCGTGTCGGCAATTATCGACTGGTTTGAAAAAAATCCAATCTATCCTATTGATGTACAGAGAATCGCTTTGGTCGGCTTCAGCCTAGGCGGTTATTTGGCGCCGATGTGCGCGGCCCATGACAAACGGGTAAAATGCGTTGTCGGCAACAGCGGCCTAACTTTCATCGGTGGCCTCGCAGGTCTCAAACGCCTTAATCCAATCTGGCAGCGGGGAGTCACTTATATGACCGGACGCCAAACTCTGGCGGAAGCGGTGAATCAGTTCGATTGGGACATTGAAAACGCTCCCGCTCTGAAAGTGCCTCTCCTATTTTTCCACGCCGGAAATGACGAGGTCATGCCAACGCCCAAAATCCATGCCGAAAAGATGATGAAATGGGCTCGGGGAGAAAAGCTGCTTCGCTATTATGAAGATGGCGAACATTGTACGCAAAATTATTTGGATGAAGTATTTCCGGAAATCATTGATTGGTTTAAGGAAAAACTGGCCATGTAGTCTCCAGATTGAGCGGTTTTCTTATCAAAACGAATAATTATTTCACCACGAAGAATACGAAGATTAAAGATTTTTTCTTTTGTTTTTCTTCGTGCTCTTCGTGGTGGAAATTTTATTTTTTACTCATCGATATCAATTATTCTATTTTCCAGTGCACACGCTGATTTAAATTTAAAACCGGTAATTGTTTTCTTCTAAAACAGTCCCACAATCTTCCCGTCTTCGAATACATCAATACCTTCCGCCGCCGGAACTTTCGGCAAACCCGGCATGGTCAGGATACTACCGGCAATCGCCACCACAAACCCTGCGCCGGCTGATACCCGAAGTTCTCTGACGGTCAACTCCCAACCTGTAGGCGCGCCTTTGAGCGCCGGATCGTCGGAAAGAGACATCTGGGTCTTGGCAATGCAGACCGGTAATTTATCAAATCCGAGCCGGACGAAATTCTTTAGGGCCTGTTCCGCTTCTTTCGTAAATTTAACTCCGGATGCGCCATAGACTTTACGGGCTATCACGGCGATTTTTTCCTGCAAAGGAAGTTCCAATTCATAAAGCGGAGCAAAGGAATTAGGTTCCTCCTCCAAGGCCGCCAAGACTTGTTCCACAAGTTGTTCGCCGCCGGCACCGCCCCTGGCTACAACTTCGGAAACAGCCGCCTTTACTTTTAATTTACGGCAATATTCCTGTAAGAACTGTAATTCACCGTCACTGTCGGTGGGAAACCGGTTAATCGCCACCACTACAGGAAGTCCATAATTTTCCCGCAAATTGCGAAGGTGTTGTTCCAAATTGGGCAGCCCTTTTTCCAAGGCTGATAAATTTTCCCGGTTTAAATCTTCTTTTGCCACTCCGCCATGGAATTTCAAAGCCCGTACCGAGGCTACCAAAACTGCCATCGCCGGCTTGACTTCAGCGGTTCGGCTAACGATATCGAAGAATTTCTCCGCACCCAGATCGGATGCGAAGCCCCCTTCGGTTACCACATAATCGGCCAATTTTAACGCCATTTTTGTGGCAATAATACTATTATTTCCGTGAGCAATATTGGCAAAGGGACCGCCATGGATAAACGCCGGTTGCCCCTCCAGTGTTTGCACCAAATTAGGATTTAAAGCATCTTTCAAGAGCAAGGCCATCGACCCGACAGCCTTCAGATCCCGCGCCAAAACCGGTTCGCCTTTGGTATTATAGGCCACGACGATTTTCCCCAATCGCTCCTTCAAATCAGCCAAACCGCTCGTCAGGCAGATGATGGCCATAATTTCAGAAGCCACGGTAATATCAAAACCGCTCTCATGAATGACCCCATCTCCTTTACCACCAAGCCCAATAACGATATTACGCAGCTCCCGGTCAGAGATGTCCATCACCCGTCTCCAGACTACCCGTTTGAGATCAATTCCCAATTCATTGCCATGAGCGATATGATTATCGACGAGTGCGGCCAATAAATTATGTGCCGTGGTTATCGCGTGGATATCCCCGGTAAAGTGCAGGTTGATTTCATCCATCGGCATAACCTGTGAGTAACCCCCACCGGTTGCTCCACCCTTAACCCCAAATACCGGGCCTAAAGAAGGTTCCCGCAAACAAAGCATCACACTCTTTCCGGCTTTACCCAACGCCTGCCCCAGTCCGATTGCGGTACAGGTTTTCCCTTCACCTGCAGGTGTGGGAGTTGTGGCCGTGACATAAATCAACTTCCCGTTTTTCTTCGCTTTTACTTCATCATAAAATTTCAAATCGACTTTTGCTTTATATTTTCCGTAAGGTTCAAGGTATTCTTCAGGAATTTTGCATGTGGCGGCGATCTTTTGAATGGGAATCATCGGTGATGCTTGAGCGATTTCGATATCCGATAACATAAAGGTTCCTCCAAAGATTCTTAATATAATCAATTATAACAGAGTTAGCATTGCAAAAATAGTATTAGTACATGTATTATCAAAGAAAAAAATAAAAAAAGACCCCAAATAAATATCTTATAGGGGAACCTTTTCCATTATTCTTTATATTATTATGTAATATCCCGCCAACGCTTACCCGTCACATTTCTCTGATGACTTTTTTAAGTTCCAATACAGCCGAAGGCGTGACTGACAATTCATCGATTCCCATGTCCAAATATAATTTCGTCAATTTTTTGTCTGCTGCCGATTCACCACAAATTCCCACCCAAATTCCAGCCCTCTTCGCATTCTTCACCGTCATTTCAATCATTCGTAAAACTGCAGTATGACTAGGATCATATAATCCCGCAACGATACCGTTCATCCGATCAACGGCCAACGTGTACTGGGTCAAATCATTCGTACCGATGCTAAAAAAATCAACCTCTTTTGCCAGTTCATCGCTGATCAGAACTGCCGCTGGCGTCTCAATCATAATACCCACCTCTATATCCGGTGCAAACGGGATCTTTTCCCTGTTCAAATCGGTTTTTACCTGTTCGATCATATTCTGGGCGGTTTTAACTTCATCTATGGAAACAATCATCGGAAACATCATCGACAACTTACCATGAACCGAGGCTCGTAATAAAGCCCTGAGCTGAGTATAAAACAATTCTTTCCGGTCAAGGCAAATGCGAATCGCACGGTAGCCAAGAGCCGGATTTATTTCTTTCGGAAGATCCAGATAGGGTACACTTTTATCCGCTCCCAAATCAAGAGTGCGAATAATCACCCGCTTACCCTTCATTTTTTCAAGGACATCCTTATAGGCCTGAAATTGGATTTCTTCGGTAGGGACAGAATCCCTTTCCATATACAAGAATTCACTGCGAAACAATCCGATTCCATCGGCATCATTTTTCAGCGCAGTTTCCGCCTCTCCCGGATGACCGATATTGGCGTTAACCTCTATTTGAACACCGCCTTTGGTAACGGCTTTCTTCCCGATTAACTGGCATAAGCTCTGGCGGTACTGCGCAAATTCTTCCCGCCTCTTCTCATACTCTCTTACCAATACATCATCCGGTTCCAACAACACTTCTCCGGTAGATCCGTTTACTACTGCTAACATTCCTTCCTGTAATTCCCCAAAACCTTCCCCAAGGTTTACGACAGATGGAATCCCTAGTGATCGGGCCAAGATGGCCGAATGGGATGTCCGGGAGCCATCTCTCGTTAAAATGGCCCATACATTGGATTTATCGATTTGTATCGTCTCGCTTGGCATCAAATCTATCGAAGCAATAATGAAAGGTGGATTGGCTCGACCGGACCAACTTGGGTTTTTTTTATTCAGGCAACGGATCAAACGCGTGGAAATATCGATAATGTCGTTCTTCCGGCTATGCATATATTCATCGTCCATTTGGGCGAATTTTGCGGCAAACTGTTGTTCCACTTTCCAAACTGCATATTCCGCATTAACCTTTTGCTCACGAATCATCTTTTGAATCGCGCCGAAAAAGTCTTCATCCTCAAGCATCATAATGTGTATTTGAAAGATCAGGGAATCTTTTTCTCCAATCCGTTGTAAGGACTGCTGATAAATTCCATTCAGTTCACGAATACTGTTTTCCCTCGCCTCATCCAGACGAATTAGTTCTTTTTCTTTTTCGGCATCCATTATATGCACTTCGGTAATTTCCACAGAATTCCCATAATAAAGCATTATCTGGCCAATGGCAATGCCCTCGGAGGCGCCAATACCATAAATCCACTTCATTTCCGTCACCCGCTTCAAATATTTTCCCGACAAAATGCCTCGAGTCTCAAACAATCGTTTTGCTCGTCCTCTCCTTCAATGCGGAAAGTAATGTTTTCACTTTGCTTTACACAAAGGCCCATTACGGCAAACAAACGCTTCGCGTCGACGGTTTTATCATTCGCCACGATCTGAATATCGGAACAGCATCCCTGTGCACATTTTACCAATAACCCAGCCGGCCTTGCGTGTAAACCATCCGGATCCTTAACCACATGTTGAAATGTTTGCATATTGTTACCTCACTTGAAAGGCTTTACAAGAGAATAGTCCTGGCGAATATCCAATTTGTCTATAAAAGGGATTTTGCGCATGCTGCAACATTTTCTCCACAAATACCATATTTTTTCTTTAGGTCCGCGATAGCCCCCGATTCTGTAAAAACATCCCGCACGCCAATTTGTGCAAATTTGGCACACCCGCTTACATTCACCAAAACCTCAGCGATTGAGCCGCTTAGACCAGCCAAGACCGAATGATTCTCTACCGTAATGATGCCCTTTACTGTTTTGGCAAGCGTATGCAAAAAATTTGTATCCATCGGTTTAAAAGAAGCAACATTTATAAGCTTACATTTCAGCCCGTCCTGTTTTAATTGGCAATACCCATCATAAGCAGCCTTCATTGCACTACCCTCATAAATGATTGCCAAATCATCCCCATCATCATAATTAACAACCATTTTGCCTATTTCCATTGATATATGCGGGGTATCCAAAGTTGGAACGGTATCGCGGGCCACACGGATGTAAAAAGGTCCATCGTGCTTTATTGCAAGCGCAATGCTATCCCGTAAATCATCAACACTTGCCGGTGTTAGAATTGTAAGGCCCGGGAGGACTCTTGTGAGAGCGAGATCCTCATTGGCATGATGGCTCGCTCCATCCGGACCGTCGTCCAGTCCAGGGTGGGTACCGATGATTTTAGTATTTAGATGTGAATAGCATGCTTGTCTGAGCTGCGTCCAGGGAGTCCCGGTTGTAAACAACGCAAAACTAACATAAAATGGAATTTTCCCCTCGATGGCGAGACCGGAAGCCACCGACATAGCGCTTGATTCTGCAATCCCCATTTCTAAAAAACGATCGGGATATTTTTCGCAAAATTCCACAGTGCTTGTTGATTTTGCCAAATCGGTATCTAAAACAAAAATACGCGGATCATTCCCAAACTCACATAAAATCGGACCAATTTTTTCTCTCAAGCTGATTAAATTGTTAGTCAAAATGAATTCCTTCCTTCAAAGATTGAATATCTTTCATCGCAATCCTATATTGTTCATCGGTCAATGGGGAACTGTGCCATTTGGGATTATTTTCCATAAATGAAATTCCCTTTCCCTTTACTGTATTGGCAATGATAGCAATCGGCTTGCCGGTTCCCTTTTTAGCGATCTGCAAAACATTTATGATTTCATCCATATTATGACCGTCAATTTCATATACATCCCAGTTAAATGCTTTAAATTTATCCGCTAAAGGATTAAGGTTCATGACTTCATTGACCGGACCACTGGAAGATAGCTTATTATAATCAACAACCAGTACCAAATGGTCTAGTTTGAATTGCGGGGCTTCCATAACTCCTTCCCAGATTTGTCCCTCCTGAATTTCTCCGTCTCCTACGATAGCATAAACACGATGGTCGTCTTGGTCCGCCTGTTTGGCGATGGCAATTCCTACTGCAATGGAAAGGCCCTGACCCAACAGACCCGTTGTGGCATCCGCTTCAGAAATGTCTACAATATATGGATGCCCTTGCAAACGCGAATTAACAGAACGGAAAGTTCCCATTTCTTCGTCTTGGATGATCCCTTTTTCATTTAAAATCGCATACTGGGCCGGAACAGCATGTCCTTTGGAGAGTACAACACGACTACGCTGTTTTGCCGTAAGATTCACATCCATTTCATAAATAGCCGTAAGCATATCGATAATGGAAAGAGAGCCCCCCGGGTGTCCTGCTTTTGCGTTGTAAATCATTTTAATAATCCGTTCTCTGTTTTCCATTGCCAAAAGTGACAATTGCTGATTTGTTTTCATAATGCCTCCAAATTTTAAAACAACTTTATTTTATTGTCGCAAAAGCTTACCCGCCTTTGCGACAATAAAAGCAAACAAATGTTACAGACCTTAATGGCCTAATCCAAATAATTTTCCAATATTGTAGATCACTAAGCCGACAGCGTTGAAATCAGTTTCCGGAAAAGCCGTACCCGAAAGGCCGACAGATTCCATAACATGATACATAACAGCCGGACCTACAGCTATCAGAATACCCGTTACGATACTTGAAACAATTGCGCCTTTCCATCCACCCGTTGCATTTCCAAATACAGCGGCGGTACCTCCAATAAAAAAGTACGGAATAGCCACCGGAATAATAACGGTCATGCCAACTGCAGAAAAGAAAAACATACAGGCAAGTCCGGCAAGGTATGCACAAATAAATCCAAGCACAGTTGCTGTTGGTGCATAGGGAAATACAACCGGGCAATCCAAGGCCGGTTTGGAATTGGGAATAAATCTCTCCGAAATCCCGACAAACGCGGGGACAATTTCAGACAAAAACATTCTGACACCGGTAATAATTACGTATAACCCTCCCGTAAATAGCAAAGCCTGCATAAATGGATATACCAACCAATGGACTCCGCCGGATAATGCTTCCACACTGCTTCTTCCGGCTGCAATTGCCGCAACATAATAGAATATTCCTATGGATAACGCGACGGAAACCACATAATCTTTAAATATTGAGAGCCATCCCGGCAATTTCAGATTTTCCGTGCTCTGTTCCGGTTTTCCAATTTTGCTTCCAATCCATCCGGATAGGGCGTAAGCAATCGTACAATAATGGCCTATTGCGATTTCATCATTCCCCGTTACTTTCCTCATATAAGGTTGCGCCAACGCCGGGAACAAGGCCGCTCCAAATCCAAGAACTATCATACCCGCAATAATAGTAGCCACATCACTAAAGCCCAGTGACTTAAACAAAATTGTAAGCATTGCGGCAAGAAACAGATTATGTTGACCGGTTAAAAAGATATACTTAAACTTCGTAAGCTTTGCAATTACAAGGTTTAATGCAAAACCGCATACCATCACTAACGCAATAACCATCGGAAACTTCGTCTGTGCCTGACCCGTTATCGCTTCTGCCAAAGGAAGAACCCCTTGTACGTGAAATCCCTTGGTAAACAAAGTCTGAAAAGATGATAGCGCACCTACCGCTGCGGAAGCGCCTATTCCAAAAATTAAAAACCCTACAATAGTCTTAACAGTACCCGTAATAATTTGAAACGATTTCTTCTTTTGCAATATTAATCCGATGCATGCCATTAAACCTACTAAAATGGATGCTTGTGAAAGAAGGTTAAAAACAATAAAATGCAATATCGACATGATAATAGACATCCTTACTTCCTCCCAATTTAAAATTACTTTTTAATTTTCCCCGCATTTTTCGAAAAATTTTCGTAATTCCTGTTCCATATATTTCGTATCCATAATATCTTTGATTCCGATTACATACGCCTCCTTATCTTTAAATTCATCAACTAAATCATTCATTGCAATGACAACATCGGGATGATGCATTCCAACTCCGCTCAAAACATCATGTTCCAATTCCAAAGGGAATTGGTTCTTTTCAATGACATTGTTTAGTTTGATACAAAGCATCATTGAACTGCCCATCCCCGTCCTGCAAACAACTAGCCCCTTTTTCATAATTCCCGCTCCTTTTCCGCTTCAAATTTTTTTATAAAATCCATAATATCTTCTGCAGTTTTAGCCCGGTCCAGAACCTGAAAAAATTCCGGAAGCTCAAAGAGGGACACTAAATCCTTTAGTGCAACCAAATGGGATGAAGAATCAACCGTGGCTAGCATAAAAACATATTTAACCGGATCATTCTCTTCATTTCCAAAACAAACCGGCGTCTTTAAACGTATGAAAGAGATGGCCGTATCAAATACTCCATATTTTTTCCCAGCATGCGGAATTGCCACTCCCTTTGTAAGCACAATATACGGACCTGAATCCATTACATTTTGGATGGCTGCTTCAATATATGTCTTGGCAACCACCCCGTCTCGATAGAGAATTTCTCCCCCTGCTTCCACAGCTGCTTTCCAATCCTTTACCTCAACATCGAGTTGAATATATTTTTCCTTAAGCACATCTCTCAACATTCTTTGTACTATCTCCTTTAGCTGCGCGTTTTTTTGAAACTTCTTATAATGATTCAATAAATCTTCTAACCGGCTTGCGATTTGTGATTCTTCACAGGCGCTATATTCTTTTAGCAAAAAATTGACACCCTCGATAAGCTTAAATTTTTCACTGTTTTCACCCTCGTTATCGCCTGCTTCCAAAGTTTGAACACGACTGACAAATCCCAACTTGATTACCATCTGATTAATGTTTTCAATATCGGCTTTCTGAATAATGGGGCTTACCAACACAAAAGGCAAATCCGTCTTTAATGGGACAGTCGAAATAATTAAATCAAAATTTTGGGACTTCTGCGTTTTTGCCAGTTGATGAGCGGCAAGCACACATTTTATATCAAAATTAAAATACTGTTTTAATTTTTCAACGACCAGTTGCGCTGTACCATGTCCCGTATTGCAAAGAACCGCCACCGCAAGTTTCCGTGTTTTAATTGTCTGACATGTACTTTCCATAGCACTTGCAAAATAGATTAATAAATAGGAAAGCTCATCATCGGAAATCGTTCTACCAATAAATTTTTCCAGAGGACCGCTGCTTTTTTGGATTGCTTCAAAGAGAGAAGGATTTTCTTTCAATAGTTTTCTTTTAAGGGAATTCGCCATGACAATGCGATTTTTTATTGAAAATATTACCGAAGAAAGATAATTGACAAGTCGGTTGTAAAATGTTTCATTATAACGAAAATTAAAGTTTAGTATCTTACCCACATTCAAAATTAATTGTTCGGCAATGATTTGAATGTATGGAAGTTTGGTATCTTCATACTCCCCTACGGGGTGTGAAAACTCTCCATAGATATGTCGTGTGAAATAACCAACAGTATCTTGAGATAGTTCAATTTGAAATTGTTGATTGATCTGACTTACAATATACTGTGCCACTGCGTATTCCAATTGGTAGGTAGACACAGCACCGTCTTCCTCGTCTAAACTTAAAGGATGATGTTTGTCCCTGGTAATTGAGAGTGCAATTTGGATTGTCAACTCTTTAAACGCTTCATCCGAAAGAATAAAATTGTATTTTTCTTCGGCTGTGAGTATAATCTCTTTTATTGTTGATATATCAATATCTTGAAATATTTGTTGATATAAGTCGGATGGCTCAAAATACTCGAAATCCCTTTTATCAATATGAATAGGATCATTAATCAGTTTGGATAATAATTCACGTGTTTTTTCCTCACTTTCTTCTAAACGGATACCTTTACTTTTTTTAAACGAAATATTGATTTGATTTTCTTGACACCATTGTTTAATGCGAATGATATCGGAATTAATGGTTCCTCTGCTCACAAATAGCTGATTGGCCAAATTGTCGATTGTAATATACGAATCAGTGCAAATGAGCCGGGTAACAATAATGAATACTCTTTCCTCCGCAGAAAGTTTATAGCGATAATAATCATCAATATCTTGTTGCCCGATACTCAATTTATCATTTTCATCCCCACAAAAGGAAACAGTCTCCTTGCTGATAGCAATACATAATTTACCATTTCTTTTTTTGGCATAATCATTGATTTCATCAATATCATTTCGAATCGTTTTTGTACTGACATAAAAATCGTTGGCAAGTTCATTGAGATTTACACTGTTAGTTTGAATAATTTTATCCAATAAAAGCTTTTGTCTTAATTTCATTGTCATCCCTCTGATTTTTATTATACTTATTACTTTGTTAATATAAAGTTCAATAATTTTCTATTGCTTTTTCATTTTTTGTACTTATACTTTATCATTCCTTTGTTTATGATATAAAACGAATAAATAGTAATTTTGTCGGATTTTTGTATTTTGAGGTATGAAATAAAAGTTTAGCAGATACAGAGGCTATCCTGAGTCCGGATGAGATAAGACTTCCTGGTTGCATGCGAAGAAAAATATTCCAATACGAAATTCTTTTTATATCAGAGTATAGGGTTTGGGTGATTAATCATATGATGAAACTAAAAAAGACTGTCCCAAAAGTAATTGAATCGATAAAGAAATACAATACTATGAAGCTTATATTGTACTCCCAATTGATTCTAAAGTACTTTTTAGACAGCCCCGGTAATAAATTTAAATTTAGTCTTTCCCAGTAACTATTGATGTTTTAAACACCAAACATATTTATCGATTCTTTTTTATCCGATTCTCCTAATTTCCGCCCCAAGAGCGGATAATTTGGCCTCTATATTTTCATATCCCCGATCCAAGTATTGAAGGCCCTCGAGGTTTGTTTTTCCTTCCGCCGCCAGTCCCGCAATGACCAGAGCAGCTCCAGCCCGTAAATCGGGAGCATAAACCACAGCGCCACTTAAAGCATGCGTCCCTTTAACAATCGCACTCCGGCTTTCAACCCGGATCGAGGCGCCCATCCGGATCAATTCATCAACATAACTGAAACGTCCCCCGAAAACATTTTCCGTGATCACGCTGGTTCCTTCGGCAATCGATAATAATGCCGTAATCTGCGGTTGCAAATCAGTTGGAAAACCAGGATACGGTAATACGGTTACATCAACTGCGCTTAATTCTTGCTCAGTGCGAACCCTGATTTGTTCTTCACCCGTTTCCACCGTAACTCCAATCTCACGTAATTTAGAAGTCAAGGCTTCTAAATGTTCGGGAATCACATCTTCAACGGTTACATCGCCACCGGTAATTGCTGCAGCGATCATAAACGTACCGGCTTCAATCCGGTCCGGTATGACCATATAATCGATTTCCCGATCGTTTAATTGGTTTACTCCCTCAATACGAATGGTATCCGTACCGGCTCCCCGGATTTTAGCGCCCAACCGGTTATAGAAATTTTGTTCCTCGATAATTTCAGGTTCTTTAGCGGCATTCCGAATAATTGTAGTTCCTTCGGCAAGTATTGCCGCAGCCATAATATTTTCGGTTGCGCCCACACTCGGAAAATCAAGATGGATTTCTGTGCCTTTCAATCTTTTAGATTGAATGTAAACATAGCCGTGTTCTTCAATGACTTCTGCTCCTAAAGCCCTGAAGCCTTTTAAATGCAAATCTATCGGACGGGAACCAATATTGCACCCACCTGGTTGAAACAATTTAACCCGTCCGGTACGGGTAAGGAGCGGTCCCATAACTTGAACCGATGCCCTCATCTCACGTACCAATTCATCAGGAGCTGAATATCCCAGTCCCTGATTGGAATGTATCAATAATGTCGTTTGGTCTTCCCAATTTACATCAACTCCCAGTGCTCGCAAAACCCCAATCATAATTTCTACATCTTTAATTCTTGGAACATTCCGGATAATACACCGATTATTCGTTAATAGCGAGGCTGCCATAAGTTTAAGAACGGCGTTTTTCGCACCGCTTGCTTTCACCGAACCGTATAAACTGTTTCCCCCTATAATTTCCAACCGTTCAGCAGTTTTAGTGCCCGACGACACAACTGTTCCTAAATCCATCATCTAATGCAGCCTCCTAATATTTATAGACCATAGCCATCTTATTCCACGGTGGTCTATGGTGTGATATCCGTACAAAACAAAATGCTTGTCCCCTCAGGATGTCATCCGATATAATTCATCAACAATCGTCTGTACCGCTTTGGGGCGACTCAAATCCATACTTGCTTTAGACATTTTTTGCCGTAATTTCTCATCCTGTAAAAGACGATCCAGACTGCTCAACAAATACCTGGGAGTCAACTCTCCCTCTAAGATAACTTCAGCGGCTCCATGGTTTTCTAAAACACGGGCATTGAATTCTTGATGGTTATTCGTAGCATAAGGATAGGGTACCAATATAGCCGGAATGCCGAAACAAGTAATTTCAGCCAATGAAATGGCTCCTGCCCTTGCCAATACGATATCGGATACTTTATAAGCATTCGCGATTTTATAAAAATAGGCCACCAATTTTAGTCGACTCTGTTGCTCTTTGGATAATTTCATCGATCGAACAGTTTCATTTATATTATCGTACTCTTTGGTCCCGGTCATCAGTATTATTTGTAATTTTGGAAAATTTTCTAACAAATTTTTGATATTTGGCAAGATGGCTTGATTAATCTGGCGAGCGCTCTGACTGCCGCCAAATACCAATAAATTGATACAGTCCGGGCTAATGCCAAGCTCTTTCTCAGCAGCATCTCTACTGACTTTAACGAATTCTTCAGTCCGGATTGGATTTCCGGAAGCAGAGATTTTAGATGCCGGAAAAAATTTGGCTGCCTCCCAATAAGCCAGAAAAATATGATTTACAAAACGTCCCAAAATTCGATTGGTTAAGCCGGGAAATGCGTTTTGCTCTTGAATAGCGGTAGGAACTCCCTGTAAATGAGCGGCAAGCACCATCGGACCACAAACATAGCCCCCGGTCCCAACCACCAAATCCGGTTTATACTGCCGGACGATCTTGAAAGTCTCTGCCATTCCTTTGGCTGCCAGCCATAATGCCGTGAATACCTTTGGACTCACTTTCCTTGGAATTCCCGATAAATTTATCGTTACCAGCCGAAAACCTTCTTTAGGAATAATATCGGATTCAAGTCCTTTTTTGCCGCCTACAAATAATATTTCCGTTTTGGGATCGCGCCGCAAAAATTCTTTGGCAATCGTTACTGCCGGGTAAATATGTCCTCCGGTGCCTCCACCAGCTAATATCACGCGCATAAGACTAACCTCGTTTCCTTATTAAAGAATACAGAATACCGGGGCCGGAATCCAGAAGAAGTTCTTTCCAAATTTATTCGTAAACAGAGATTTTTACTTCCTGGCACTTCTTTCTCCTGACTATTGTCTTCCGGCTTCTAAATTCTGCCGTAAAATTCAAGGGGTTGTATTCCTGGAAATGTTAAGTAAAATTCCCACACTAAACAGACTTACCAGTAGCGATGACCCCCCATAACTTAAGAATGGCAATGTAATTCCGGTTACCGGAATCGATGAAGTCACGACCCCGATATTTAAAATAGCCTGAAACACCAACCATGAAGTAATACCTGTGGCCAACAGCCTTCCATATGGGTCCTGACAGGAAATGGCGATTTTATAACCACGCCAGGCCAAAAAGAAGAATAAAACCAACACTGTTAAGGTTCCAATCAGGCCCAATTCTTCACCCAGGATTGAAAATATATAATCAGTATGGGCTTCCGGTAAATAATGAAACTTTTGCCGGCTCATTCCAAGACCCAAACCAAAGGGCCCTCCTGAGCCCAACGCGTACAATGACTGAATAATTTGCCACCCATCTCCCCGAGGATCCTTCCAAGGATTAACAAAAGCAATCAACCGTTTCAAACGGTAATCCGCATTCACAGCCATTACGATGCCTATACCCAAGCCGACAAAACCCAAAAAACTCATATAGGAAAAAGGGACACCCCCGGCAAAAAGCATCATCATGAAGGTTGCAAAGATAACTATCGTAGTTCCTAAGTCTGGTTCCTTCATGATTAACATGCATACTATCGAAACGCAAATCAAAGGAATAAACATCCCGATTATGAAGTTATTTACCCCTTTTTTTATCTCGGCCAGGTAATGAGCCATAAACATAATTACCGCTAATTTAGCAAATTCGGAAGGCTGAGGCTCAAATAACCCTAAATCAATCCAGCGATGTGAGCCTTTCTTGGCTTCAAACAGTAGTACCACAATCAGTAAGATCAGTGAAACAATGGACACTGGTACCGTAAAACGTTTTAAATATTGATACGGAAATTTCATCATAAAAAACATAAGACCAATACCGATAACCGCAAAAATCAACTGGCGCAACCCATAATGAAAAACACTGGTCCCGCCGGTATCCGACAATGATTCCGGCGCACTGGCACTGGTTACCATAATCAAGCCAAGCACCAATAAAGCCATAATAACGGTAAATAGAAACAAATCAGATGGATTGCGCTTCAAGAGCGGAGCCTCCATATTCAAGATTCCAAAGGACTAATAACTTCAATGTTTTAATATTTGGAATTTAAAATCAACATGTTTTCGCTATACTTATTAACGGATCAAATAGCCAAGAATACCGATAATTCCCAAAACGATACCAATAATCCAAAACCGGATCATAATTTTCGGCTCCACCATACCACCTAGTTCAAAATGGTGATGGATGGGACTCATCCGAAAAACCCTTTTCCCGGTGGTCTTATATGAAGTCACTTGAATAATGACTGAGAGATTTTCCGCTACAAAAATTCCACCAATAATCACAAAAAAAAGACTCATTTGACTAAATAGGGATATACCAGCCAAGCCTGCCCCAAGCGCCAGAGAACCCGTATCTCCCATAAAAACCTGGGCTGGTGGACCATTAAACCAAACAAAACCGATGCAAGCTCCCGCCAGTGCGAATGCAAAAATCGCCAAGTCCGGATGATGCTGAAACAATGTCAAAGCCCCCAAAAACAAGGCGGCAATTGCAGTAGTTCCCCCGGCCAGTCCATCGAGGCCGTCGGTTAAATTTACGGCATTTGAAAAAGCAACGATTACAAAGACAGCGTACAAAAAAAAGACGGGGTTACCAAATCCCCCTGCCGGGAAAGTCAATTGTAAATCGGCAAATGGTACTAACTGTGAAGTTGGAAACTGGTTGCGAATCATAAAAAATACTGCCAAACCCGCAAAAAGGATTTGAGCGAACAATTTTTGTCTTGCGGTAAGGCCAAGTGATTTTTTGGTGATGATAATGATCAAATCATCCACCAACCCAATCAAGCCAAAACTCAACGTCAAAAAAGTAAGCCATTGAACAATCGGGGAATAAGCTTTGACGAACAACAATCCCACCACAAGGGAAAGCAAAATTAAAATCCCACCCATTGTAGGGGTGCCGGCCTTTTTCAAATGGCTTTGGGGTCCATCCGTCCGGATACTCTGACCGAATTTCAACCGGTGTAATAGTTTAATCGTAATCGGTCCTAAGGCCAATGAAACTAAAAATGCGACGAAAGCTGCGAAAATAAGTTTGAGTAAAAGTGTCATGAAATATGGACCTCCTCCGTGGATAAGGCGTAGACAACCTCTTCCATTTTCATCCCACGGGAACCTTTCACCAAGATAAAATCTCCCGGTTTAATATACGCCTTAAGTTTCTCAATTAAAGCTTGTTTATCTGAAAAAAATTCTCCATGACCTTTGACAAAATCATTCATCCCTTCAGCATACTTTTCGGCTAACACCCCAAAAGCAAAGAGATGATCAATTTTTTTCAAGGCGGCATAAGAGCCGATCTCGTAGTGAATTTGTGCAGCGCTTGGCCCTAATTCCAACATATCGGCCAAGACAGCGATTTTTCGTTCGCCGGATTGACTTGAATGTAAAACTTCGATAGCGGCTTTAACAGAAGAGGGACTGGCATTATAAGTATCGTCAATAATTCGATAACCATTTTTTTCAATAATGTTTAAACGTTTGCCGCTAAGATTAGGTTCAGCCAAACCTTTTTGGATGCTTTCCTTGGGAATTCCCAATTCGATTGCTGCAGCAACAGCTGCAATTGCATTCATGATATTATGACCGCCCGGTATCGGCAACGCAATGTCTAGACTTCCATTTTCAAAAACAGCTTTAAATCGAGAACCCGAATCAGTCGTTTCAATCATTACAGCCCGATAATCCAGGTCAGGACCATCCATACCGTAAAAAACCTTCCTGGCGCGCGTGCAATTTTCCATTTTACGCACCAAGGCATCATCCCCATTTAAAATCGCCAAACCACTTTGGGGTAAAGCTTCGATTAACTCCGACTTCGCTTTAGCGATATTCTCCTGACTTTGCAAGAGTTCCAAATGAGTTAAGCCCACATTGGTAACCAGTCCAATCGTAGGTTGGGCAATTCCGGCCAGGTTTTTAATTTGCCCAAGACCCCTCATACCCATTTCAACAACGACGGCCTCAGTTTGGGAATTTATTTTTAAAAGCGTGAAGGGCAAACCGATTTCATTATTATAATTAGCCTCAGTTTTCACGATCTTGAATTCTCTAGCGATAATTGAGGCAATTAAATCCTTGGTTGTCGTTTTTCCATTACTACCTGTTATCGCCAGTAATGGCGTATTAAAGCGGCTCCGGTGAAAACGGGCAATATCTCCTAGCGCTTTCAGGGTATCTTTTACCTGGATAACCGTCACTCCTTCAAACACTGGTCCATCATCCATCACAATCAAGGCAGCAGCCCCCAACTGAGTCGCTGCACCCAAAAAATCATGGCCGTCAAAACGTTCTCCCTTTATAGCAATAAATATGTTCCCAGGATTGATTTGGCGTGAGTCGGTGCTCACTCCGGTAAAACTATGGTAGGAGCCGCGTTGGGTCAAAATTCCTCCTGTAGCTGCCATAAGCTCATCCAAAGTAAACTCAACCATTATTTTTCTCCTTGAGTGCTTCAGCGGCAATCTCGCGATCATCAAAATGAATTGTATGATCGGCGAAAATTTGATCCGTTTCATGCCCTTTCCCGGCAATCAATACTAGATCTCCCGGCTGGGCCATAGCGATTATTTTTCGGATTGCGCTTGCCCGATCGACTTCTAAAAGATATTGCGCATTAGGATTGGCTTTATGAAAACCCTCCTCAATTTCTTGAATAATCTCCGCAGGATTCTCTGAACGGGGATTGTCTGAGGTTATAATCGTAAAGTCAGCCATTTTCGCAGCAATGGCTCCCATAATAGGTCTTTTGGTCCGATCGCGGTCTCCGCCGCAACCAAATACCAGTAATAACTTACGTGGCGAAAGTCCCCTCCCGGTCTTTAAAATGTTTTCCAAGCCGTCCGGGGTATGGGCAAAATCAACAATCACACCAAATTTCACGGCCCCAGGGACCAATTGGAACCGACCCGGTACACCGGATATTCCTTCAAGGCCTTGCTTAATGTCCTCAGTACTCACTCCTAAAGCCAAGGCCGAACTTAAAGCGCCCAAACTGTTATAGATATTAAAGTAACCGGTCAATTTAAGATTAAGCTGTATTTTCCCTCGGGGGGTCGTTGCGGTATAACTGGCTCCTGAAGGAGTTAATTGAATATTCTCCGCTCGAATCTGAGCATTTTTTTCAATACCATAAGTAATAACTTGAGCTGGCGTACGTTCCATAATATAATCGACATGAGGATCGTCGCCGTTAATGATTGCCCAAGAAACCGTCGGCAAACTGGCAAAAAATTTAGTTTTCACCCGCAAATACTCCTCAAATGTCCCGTGATAATCTAAATGATCCTGAGTAATATTGGTGAAAATTCCGGAGCGAAACGATAGTCCCGAAATTCTCGACTGGGCAATTGAATGGGATGATACTTCCATCACAACATACTCGACTCCTGCCTGAACCATTTGGGCAAATAACATTTGTAAATCAAGGACCCCAGGGGTTGTATTATGAGCAGTATGAGTCTCTGCAACCTGATTACCGATAAGATTCACAATAGTGCCAATGAGTCCGACTTTAAAACCCGCGTTCTCCAAAATGTTTTTTAATAAGTAGGTGGTGGTGGTTTTACCATTAGTGCCGGTTACTCCAATAATTTTTAACTTGCGATCCGGGTAATCATAAAAAGTCCCGGCCACCTCTTTAACAACCTCATCAACGGATGGAACTTGAATGATGGTTAAACCATAATTCTCCGCGGGTAAATCCTCAACCAGCGCAGCCACAGCGCCATTTTCCGCTGCCTGTTTTAAATACAGATGTCCATTATAACGGGATCCTTTGATGCATAAGAACAAATCTTTAGCCGTTACTATCCGCGAGTCCTGATTGATACCCAAAATTTCGCAATCCATTGTACCATAGATATTTGAGACGCTAATATTCTTGATGATTTCCTTTAATTTCACCGGATGAAAACTCCTTCCTTCCGAGCCAACTCCTGGGTTCTATTTTTTACATGAAAAAATCTTCCAAGCAACTTCATTGATGTACCGATATCAAGTGCATAATCAAAACGACTAAGGTTATTCGTGAGAATTACGAACAATCCTGCTCTCATCCAAAGAAAAACATGTCAATATGATTAATATTTTGTGTCAAAAGCAACGTTTTTATCCTTATTTTCTCATATATGGGAGGATAATCAAAGAAAGTAATTTACGGTAACACATCTGGTTTAGGGACAAAAGTTACATTGATGATTGACCCTCGCTCAATAACAGTTCCCGGAGCCGGCCTCTGTTCGACGGCTATCCCAGTTCCTTTTGCAGTAAGCTTCAAATCCATTTCGGACAGAATTTCATTGACCTTTCGCAAAGACAAACCGCGGAAATTAGGCAATACCAACTGGGTGTTATTTTTTTCTTTATATTGATACTCCGCCTCGGGAGTGAAATAAAGAATTACTTTGCTATTCCTACTAAGTACCACCCCTGGCTTGGGTACTTGATCAAATACATAACCCCCACTGCCGATCATCCGGTAGCCCAGTTGACTTTTATGTAGTAAAGCAATGGCTTCTTCCGTACTCAAATTCTGAATATTGGGGACTATTACTTCTTCACCGGTCATTTTGGCGGTTACTTCCGGTTCAAATCTTGGTTTGACGCCTAAATAGCGCAGCGCATCCTTAAAGATACTTCCAACAATGGGAGCGGCAATAACCCCTCCAAACCTAACCGGAACACCGGGCTCATCGATCATCACCAAGGCCAAAATTTGTGGATTTTCTGCGGGTGCGTACCCGATAAAAGACGAAATAACTTTATCCGAATAACCACGCTTTCCCGGCTCAACCTTTTCGGCAGTGGCGGTCTTACCGGCAACCCGGTATCCTTCTAAATAAGCCTGCATTCCCGAACCGTTGGTAACGACTTGTTGCAACAAATGATTCATCAAAACCGCAGTTTTATTGGATAATACCTGTCGGATTATTTGGCGACGAAATTTCTGTTTCACTTTGCCATCGGCTGAAACGATTTCTTTTACAATCTGCGGTTTTAACAGGTAACCGCCGTTAGCAACCGCAGCAGCACCCATTACCATTTGGATTGGAGTTACCGAAATGCCTTGCCCGAATCCAATGTTAGCCAGTTCCATATTTTTTACTTTATCAATCCGCTGTAGACTGCCACTGGCCTCTCCCGGGAAATCCACCCCTGTTTTACTCCCAAAACCAAATTCTTTAATATATTTATAAAAGGTTTCTTTCGTCAAACGAAGGGCAATGGATGCAAACACCGGATTACAGGAGTTTTCCAGGGCGTCGACAAAAGTCTGACTGCCATGCCCCCCCGCTTTCCAACAACTAATTCTTTTCCCATCAATTAAAATAAAACCAGGATCAAAAAATTTAGTTTCCGGTGTAACCTGGCCCTCTTCCAGAGCAGCAACTGAAGTGAATATCTTAAAACTAGAACCGGGTTCGTACATGTCCGTAAAAATAGGGTTTCGCCTGTTTTGTACCGTATAACTACCAAAATTATTTGCATCAAAACTAGGATGAGATGCAGCAGCCAATATCTCACCGGTTTGCGGGTTTATAATAATCGCCATGGCCCGTTTACATTTTGTATCAGCAATGGCCTTATCCAATTCCCGCTCGATAATGTATTGCAAATTTTGATCAATCGTGAGTGTTAATGAATCACCATCTGTCGGAGCCAAATATCTGCGATCGCCTTGGGGTATATAATGGCCGGTGGTATCAAACTCTGCCTGTTCGCTACCTGGAACTCCCCGCAAATAGGAGTCATAATGACGTTCCAAGCCTTCCAATCCTTGATTATCAATACCTGCAATTCCCAGAATCTGGCTGGCCAGAGATGATTGTGGATAAAAACGTTGTGCTTTTTGGGTAATTTCAATCCCGTGAATCCGGTTTTTTTTATTATTGAGGCACTTCCGAAGTTGATTGACTTCAGCAATTGATGCTTTACGCTTAAGCCAAACAAAAGAGGCTCCTGAGTTAATGAGCCTCTTTACCCGTTCTGGATTCATCGCCAATATTCCGGCCACCGTATTGGCGATTTCAGTTCTTTCCCGGTCAATAGCGGCTTTCTTTTCATTCGTGCTCAGTTTGGTGCTGATTTGACTGGTTTCAAAACCAACTTCCGCCGGGACTGCATATACCGAATCCCCATCAACACTAATGGCCAATTCATTTCCCAACCGATCATAAATGGTTCCCCGGCGCGGTAAAACAGGCAACGCCCGGAACCGTTGGTCTTCAGCGGATTTTCTCAGCCATCCCGCCATAAAAACTTGAAGATAAATCACACGTAAAATTAAGCTTCCGAATAGTATAATTGCTGCGAAAAGTAAAATGGCCACTCTCTTTTTGGAATAAATCCCGCTATAACTCACTTACTTTCCCTCCAGCAAAATCAAGTTTAATTGGATTGCGCCATTGCCGCTCGAACTCCTTCAAACCAACTAGCCAGTTTGCCCCAAACATGGTTATTGGGCAGAACTGTTTTTGTTGCATTATTATAGGGTCTGGGTACTTTTTGGTGGAGGGACGGTACCCCGGCAATAAGCTGATAGTCGGTAGGTCCCGCAACCCTCATACGAAGCTCTGTTTGGGCGATCTTGGAAACCCTCTCAAACGACTCCAACTGAGCCATTTCAATTCGAATTTGAATAGACTCCCGTTCTAATCCTCTAATCGCGGCCCGGCAATTTTTAATTTCGTCGCTACGTTTCACATTAACCACCTGAATCCAGAGATTAATCAAACTTAAACACAGAAATAAACCGCCAGCGATCAAGAAGGGCTTTAGTTCCGCCCAACGATTTGGACGTACCTTCGAAACCGTAACCGTAGTATCATTATATTTTTCTGATATCTGCCGTTTTTCTGCCAATATCATGTTATGCACTCTCCTAAATGCCTAGACCAATTTCTCGGCACACCGAAGCTTGGAACTGCGCGCCCGAGGATTTAAGTCGATCTCTTGCTGTGATGGTAGAATAGGTTTCTTTGTAATGATCTGAACTTTCGGTACTTGTCCGCATTGACAAACCAAAATCTCTTTAGGACAGATACATCCTTTTGCCCATTTGGCAAAAGTCGATTTGACGATTCGATCCTCCAAAGAGTGAAAAGAAATCACTACAATCCGCCCTCCGGGCTTTAAAATTGTTAGTGATTGTTCGAGTGCTTGTTGTAAAACATCCAGTTCCCGATTGACCGCAATCCGAATCGCCTGGAAAGTACGACGGGCGGGATGCGGTCCATTTCTACGCGCGGCAGCCGGAACCGCTTGCTTGATGATTCCAACTAATTCCGAAGTCGTTTCGATCCGCTTAACCCGTCGATACTTTTCAATAAATTCCGCAATCCGTTTGCTCCAGCGTTCTTCGCCATATTCCCAAAAAATTTTGGAGAGCTCACGAACTGATGCCGTATTCACCAAATCTGCCGCCGAAAATGGTTCCGATTGGTCCATTCGCATATCCAAAGGCGCATCAGCTTGATAGCTGAAACCCCGTTCGTCCAAATCCAGCTGCGGTGACGAAACACCCAAATCCAATAAAATTCCATCAATTGCTTTTATCGCCTGCTCCGCAAGGATTTCATTGATATATGCAAAATTGCGCCGGATTAAACAAACTTTTGGTTTTACATGCTGCAGGCGTTCTTTTGCCGTCAAAATAGCCATCTGATCTTGATCAATGCCTATGATAATACCATTTTCACTTAGCTTTTCAGCAATCCGCAAAGCGTGTCCGGCTCCACCAACCGTTGCATCAACATAAATTCCTGCTGGTTTAATGTCCAAACAATGAAGGACCTCTTCCGGTAGCACCGATTGATGAACAAAATCGGACACTCGATAAACACCTCAAATTCCTATCTTAGTAATTGCAGCAATCTCCTCATAGGATTGTTCAGCTTGATTCGAATAATTCTCCCAAACTTCTTTGGCCCAGATTTCAACTTTGGTGGAAACTCCAATGACATAAGTATCCCGATCGATATGGGCATGTTCCCTTAATTGCTGTGGAATCACAATCCGTCCTTGCTTGTCCAACTCTACTTCAACTGCTCCGGAAAAAAACATCCTAACGAATGCACGGGTTTCAGCTTGGGAAGTGGGTAGTTCTTTAACTTTTTCTTCAATGATTTTCCATTGGGATAGCGGGTAGGCAAACAAACAATTATCAAGGCCCCGGGTAACCACGAAATTTTCTCCCAAATCTTCGCGAAATTTTGCCGGGATTATCAAACGGCCTTTTTCATCTAAAGAGTGTTGATACTCTCCTAACAACATACGTAAAAAACCCCGCTACATTTTTTCCCCACTTCGCTCCACTTGACACCACTTTGCTCTCTGTATTCTCCATTATCGACCAATTTCCTCTTTTCTATAAGTGTTTTAGGGATTTTTTTTGGGTACATGCAGGTCTTTGTAAGCCTGAAATCAAGTTCTGAATACCATATATTGGTTTCTATTTAAAAGTTCACACCCCAAAAACCCAATATGTTGTATTTAAACTTTTTTTTGCAAACAAAGGGGGATCTCTCAACACTCCTATAAGTAATCATCCGTTGGGCAGGGCTATCAATAGTTCCCGCGCCATTTGATAATAGCCGCCTTCTATCAACCGGGTAAAGTCTTTTTTTATGCTTGATTTCAGAAACCGGATTCTCTTCAGATCCAGCTGCAGCTGGGCAATAAATTGTTTAAGTTCATTAAGCCAAGGCTCCCTACCTAGAAGGATGCTCTGGCCTTTTCCAAGCCAGCCCAGATCAATGTTATGATAACTAAAAAGTCCAGCCACGCAACGCCTCTCGCTTAAAGCATCCAAGACCCCTTTTTCTCCCGGTCCAAATACTTTCAGATAAGTTCTACCCGAACCAATAGAACGTCCCTGATGGTGATAGTGATAATCCGACCCCCCTACAATTCCAACATTGCTCGGCGCTATCCAATCCTCCCAAAAACTTCGCAATTGTATATAATTTTCAGGAGGCTGCTCTAAAATTGACGAATTAAAAAACTCAACCGCATCCAGCAAACCAACTCTGATGATTTCTTTTAAAAATCCCCTGGCCCATCCGGAATTGGGCATCGTCCAGGGATGAGCAAGAATAATGATTCCGCCGTATTGATGATGCATTCCGAATTTCTCCAAAAGTGCACTGCGGCTTGTATTTCCCCATTTTTGTTGTTTACCGGCGATTAATAAAAAATGAAAATGATTCCCTAGGGAAATTTCCTGAGAGAGAATTGACTGGGGCAATCCCAAATTGCTCATGGAAAGGACACAAGCTTCTCTTGACCCTTGGAGGTTCTGATGATCTGAAATTGCGATAACATCCAGAAATCCATTCCGGGCCATGGTCAAAATTTCATTTGGATAAAGAGAACCTCCCGAATAAGTACTATGAATATGAAAATCAGCCATTATCCAGCGCGTTTCAGGCATAGGCGGAAATACGATTCCAGATTGCCACAAATTAAATCCCTCATTCCATCGTCATAATCAGATCTAAAATTCTTATTCGTTCGGTATGGTAACTGATTTTACGCTGCCACTGATCTTGATAATAACGGCGACTCCATGGTTGTTTTTCGAGATAATACTGCCGTCCCAATATCCAATATTCATAAGGAAAAGTCAGATACAGGCGCAGTAATTTCAATTCACCTTTTTGCCAGGAGTAATGGCGATCAAAAAACCATAAAATTTTCAACAGTGCCTTGGGTGACCAGTGATAAAGCCGTAAATATCGACTTATTAAATTAGTCCGATCATGGATGGAGTGATCGATAATCATATCATCGAAGTCGATCAAATAAGCCCGCTCGCCTTGAATAATCACATTATGGAAAGCCCAATCATGATAGCATATGGTTTCCCGCATCGGAACAATCGGACTGGAAAATTCCCTCAATACTTGAAATGCCATTTCATAAAACCGGTGCCACATTTGGATATACTGGCGACTAAACGCATCTTCCCGTAACCTGATGGCTATTTCCCGGCAAGTTGCCATTTCCTTTAAACATTGTTTCCACCGCTTCATTGGATCAAATTTAATCATTGCCCATTTTCTAGGATCTGATTGAATGACTTCATGACAAAGCTTATGAAAATTGGTCATTGTAATGATGGCAGCTTTTAAATCCTTGGTAGATCGATAATCGGCAACCCGCCCCGGGATTCTTTCGGTCAATATATAGCGGTTACCTCGTTCCCACCGGTAATAACCGCCTGATTCCGTTTTCATTAACCGGGGTAGGTACCCGGATAATGTTTGCTGTGTTAACAATTTTCCGGTTAAGTGGGAACGGATCGACCCTATTTTTAGTGGCTTCAAAACACAAGATGGCTCCGATAAGGGTGCAAAAAACACACTTCCATGGACCTGATAATCCTGGGCAAAGCAGTAGGATTTTAAAACTTTCTGAATTCCGTCTGACGGGTAGTTAACAGCCATCGCCAAACCAACCAATAAACACCAGGATTAATCCAATTAAGATGATAATATCAATGGGATTGGCTGCTATTAAAGCTTTTAAAAATAATAACGCCAGAATAACTAAAAAAACTTTTTGATTTAAATACCTAAGGTGTTTAAATGGATTTCCCATACGATGCACCTCCAGCCATCATGTTATTCTTGAAAGCCGGAGTTGGGAACTTAGCATAAGCAAGCCGATCCTACCAAAAGTCTAAAAGAAGGAACAATGGGCGAGATTAAAATTTTTTATGACATTTGCCCTTGTCAAATCATAAGATATAAGGATTGAAAAAACCGATAGCTTTGGGGAAAGGAAGGATCATCCAATTAATGGAGCTCTTGCAAAAAATCAGCCGGGATTATTCAATTTCAGCAACTGCCATCAAGCCTTTTCACTCTGTTTGGAAAGTGATTGCCCCAGAGCAGACTTATATCTTAAAAAAGATAAAAGGCATCCCGGACCATTTTTCAATGATTGCCCGAATTGTGAATGAACTATATCAGCAAGGGTTAAGCCAATTGGTTCCGACATCACTTACCCGTAATGGAGAATGCTATTTCCAATGGAACGGTGAAAATTTCAGTCTATCTCAGTGCCTCGCCGGAGAAAAACCGTCTTTTAGCACACCGCAACATATAAAAAGGATCGGCCAATTCTTTGGCAAAATCCATGAATTTTCACGCCAAACTTCCTTTCCCAAAGAACTTTATAACAGACAGGGTATCGAGGAATATCATGGTTATCACCATTTTTTAAAAAATCTTTTACCGCAATTGCCTGCAAGGACTGACTTAAACCGTGTAGACCGAACAGTAATCGAGTGGGGTGATTACTTTTTACAACAAAGCCGTGAGGTTATTCAGGAACTCGAAAAATTTCCCGGACTCGACTCGCTCCTGCGTGAGGAAAAAGGTTTTTGCCATAATGACCCGGCTCCGGGAAATATCATCATGGACCGTCTCCAGTGTTATTTAATCGATTTTGAATTTGTCAATTTTGATTACTGGCTTAAAGAATTGGCCCATTTGGCAATGAGAGTATTACAAGCAACAAATTGGGATTCCAACAAATCTTCTCTCGATATTTTGCTTGAAGCCTACCACCATGAAAGGCCTTTACTTGATATCGAATTCAAAGTTATTCCGGTCTTATTACGTTTCCCCCGCCGTTTCTGGCGGTTTTGCCATCAGCGCTATCAAGAGAATTTGCCATGGCCGGAGAGGCGTTATCAAAACCGTATCTGGGAAATTATTTCTGAAGAAACCAAGCGCCGTCTTTTTTTTGAAAGATAGCCATCTCCATCTTTACTTATTCATTCAATCATTAGGAGGAGCAGGATGACCAATACCACCCATTCCGACCTGCAACAAATTTTAGACCATTGGGAGCTTGAACTTTATCGTTTTGAAAAAGTTCGCGATGTTTATAAAGTATACACTCAAAACGGTTTAAAAAACCTGAAATTATCACCCTTGGTTCCTGGGCGCATCCTGTTTGTTCACCATGCCATCGCCCATTTAAATCAAAGGGGTTTTTCAAAAATGACTCCGTTGATTCCAACCAAAACCGGAGAGACTTCAGTTTTCGATCCGAATTTCGCATATACCCTGTTTGATTGGATTGAAGGACGGCAATGCGATTATCGTAATAAAACCGAATTGGTTGATTCCATGAAAGTCCTGGCAGACTTTCATCAAAAAACCAGTGGATTTACCCCTCCACCTACTTCCAATATGCGGGATCATTTGGGGAAATGTTTAAAACATTTTGAAGAACGTTATCAAGATTTATTACGGTTCAAAGAATTAGCCCTCACTTTGCCGAAAGATCAATTTGCCGCTTCCTATTTAGCCAATGTCGAAGCGTACCTTACGATGGCCGCCGAAGCGATTGCCAAAATGAAAAAGAGTGACTACCACACATTGGTGGAACAAGCGCGGCTCAAAAAAACTTTTTGTCATGGAGATCCGGCGACCCGTAACTTTATCCTAACTCCGGAAAATGAGATTTTTATGATTGACTTTGATAGTTGCAGGCTGGATTTGCCAATTATGGATGCCATTAAGTTTACCAGAAGAATCATGAAAAAATACCGCTGGCAATATCCGGTTGCCAAATTAGTCATCGATTCCTACCAAGCGGTGAATCCCTTATCTTCCAGCGAGCTTGCCGTAATGAAGGCCGTGTTCTTTTTCCCCCAAAAATTTTGGCGGCTGGCCATCCGTTATTTTGATCAACATGCTGCTTACGGCCCTGCAAGGCTGCTCAGAAAATTTCAAAAATATGTCCGGAATAAGGACCATATGGTGCAATTTCAACAACAATTTTCAAACTATCAATCACGAGGCGGCGAGTGAGATATGGCAGCAGATTTTGGGGCCGATTTACAAAAAGAAGATATTGAGGAAATCATTTTTCAATTTGGTCTTCAATTCAAAACATGTCAAGCTTATCGCCGAATCTGGCAGGTTAAAACGAATGAAGGAACCAAATATTTAAAAAAATCAAAACTAAGCGCCGCCGATCTCCGATTTATTGATGAAGCCCAACTGTATCTATATGGTCAGAACTTTACCAATTTGCCAAAGTTCATTCGCAACAGCCAAAATGAACCTTTTGTTCGTTATAAGGATCATTTATATATTTTAACCACTTGGTATTTTGGGACTGAATTAGATTTCCGCATTCTGATGGATTTAAAACAAGCCTCCCGTTTTCTCGCGGATTTTCATACCAAAAGCGCCGGCTTTGAACCGCGCATCCCAAATCCCGACCGCACTTGCTGGCTGGGATGGCCCCAGAAACTAGCAGAACGGATTAAACAAATGCAGGACTTTCAACGTCTTGCCAACCTGGAAAAAGATTCATCAATTTTTAGCCGCCTATTTTTAAGAAATTTCAGTCCCTTTTATCACCAAGCCGTCACCAGTTATGAAGCCCTTTTAAAATCACCTTACCCTGCGGTCGCCGAGGCTGCTTCCATCAGTCTCAGTTTTTGCCATCACGATTACTCGGGTCGCAATATACTCCGCACCTTTCAAGAGGGGCTGTTATTGGTCGACTTTGATTACTGCCTGCTTGATATGAGAATTCATGACGTAATCAACCTATTGGTGCGCAATTTAAAACACAATGGGTGGCGTTTGGAGATTTCCAATTTTATTCTCAGTGAATATCAGACGGTAAGCAAATTAACCCAGGAAGAGCTGGAAGTGATGTATGTTCTGCTCTGTTGGCCCCAGGATTTTTGGCAAGTAGGGCTGCAATATTACTATGAAAAGTTGCCTTGGCCCAAAGAGAGGTTTATTAAAAAACTTAACCATAAAATCTATTACCGGGCGCCCCGGAACCGGTTTCTAACCGAGTTCTCCCACAAATATCAAATCAAATCTTTCGTTCCGCTTTAATATGATACGAATGCCAGTTTCATTGAAAAACAAAAACCTCCCCAAGGGAAGGCTCTATTTTAATAGTGAATTAATATTTCGGACAATAAGAGAACGTGAAATTTGGGTGAAGATTATTCGGCTGTTTCTCCACCCAATAAAGCTTTCCGGGAAAGATTGATCCGTCCTTGCTTGTCAATTTCAACGACTTTAACCATGATCTCATCGCCAACATTGACCACATCTTCAACTTTAGCGACCCGTTCTTTGGCAAGCTGGGAAATATGAACCAAACCTTCTTTGCCAGGTAGAATTTCCACAAATGCTCCGAAATTCATTAATCTGGTTACTTTCCCCATATACGTGGCACCAATTTCCACATCACTCGTCAGACTTTTAATGATTTGTTGCGCTTTCTCGCCGGCCTTGGCATCCACTGCCGCGATAAATACCCGGCCGTCATCTTCAATATCGATTTCTGCGCCAGTATCTTCAACGATTTTACGGATCATTTTGCCGCCGGGCCCAATGACATCCCGAATCCGGTCCGGATCAATCGAAAAGCGGATAATGCGGGGCGCATAGGGTGATAATTCTTTATGGGGTTCCGGTATCGTAGCCAGCATTTTATCCAGGATAAACAAGCGGCCTTCTTTGGCTTGGGCTAAGGCTTGCTTCAAGATCGCCCGATCGATGCCTTTCACTTTGATATCCATCTGAATGGCGGTAACACCGTCTTTAGTTCCGGCTACTTTAAAGTCCATATCTCCAAAGTGATCTTCCAGACCTTGAATATCCGTTAAAATGGCAAAGTCATCGCCATCTTTAAGAAGTCCCATCGCCACTCCGGCCACTGGTTTCTTAATCGGTACGCCGGCATCCATTAATGAAAGCGTACTTCCACAAACACTCGCCTGAGAAGAAGAACCATTGGACTCGATAACTTCGGAAACCAGCCGGATGGTATAAGGAAATTCTTCCTCACTGGGAATTACCGGCACTAAAGCTCGCTCAGCAAGGGCTCCATGACCAATTTCCCGACGACCCGGGCTACGAACCGGACGAACTTCACCGACACTGAAACCGGGGAAATTATAATGGTGAATGTATCGTTTGGATTGATCGTCACCTAGACCATCCAAAATCTGCTCTTCGCTGACTCGCCCCAGGGTACAAACGGTTAAAACCTGAGTTTGACCGCGGGTAAAGAGTCCCGAACCGTGGGTACGGGGTAATAGCCCCACTTCACAGGAAATCGGACGGATTTCATTCAATTTCCGGCCATCCGGGCGGATCTTATCGACCGCAATCAAACGGCGGACTTCTTCTTTAACGATATTCTCCAAAACTTCATTCACATCGCCGGAAGCAGCCTGATATTCATCTCCCATCGCTTCTGTGAAATGAATCCTCGTTTCTTCTTTCACTCGTTCGATTAACGCTTCTCTTTCCAACTTTTCGTTGGTCTTGATGGCTGCGGCCATTTTGGAAGTGGCAAAATCTCTCACCATTTTATCAACTTCCGGATTCGGTTCATCCAAAACCGGCACAATCTTTGGCTTACCGACTTCCGAACGGATTTTTTCAATGAAAGACACAATTTCCTGGATTACGGAATGGCCAAAAAGAATAGCCTCTAAAGCATCGTCTTCTGAAATTTCCTTGGCGCCGGCCTCAACCATCATAATTGCATCTTTGGTCCCGGCAACCGTCAACTGAAGATCGCTCTTTTCCATTTGGGCCACAGTTGGGTTAATGATAAACTTACCGTCAATTCTTCCGACTTTCACGCCTCCAATCGGCCCGGCAAACGGAATTTCTGAAATATGTAAGGCAGCCGAGGCCCCAATCATACCGGCAAGACCCGGCTCATTATCCGGATCCACCGAGAGAACCGTGGTTGTTACCTGTACATCATTACGAAATCCTTCCGGAAATAACGGCCGTAAAGGGCGATCTATCATTCTGGCTGCCAAGACTGCATTTTCTGACGGCCTGCCCTCTCTTTTAATAAATCCACCTGGAATCTTGCCCACTGCATAAAGTCTTTCCTCATAGTCAACCAGTAACGGAAAGAAATCAATACCTTCCCGGGCTTTTTGGGCCATCACCGCAGTGACTAAAACCGCGGTATCACCATAGCGCACCAGTACCGATGCGTTGGCTTGTTTAGCCATCTTCCCTGTCTCTATGATGAGAGGGCGATCCGCTAAAGTCATCTCCCATTTTTGCATCAATTCAAACCTCCTTCAAACTTCCGTGAGTCCATAAAACACGGATCTTTTTCATTTTAATATTGCTAACAGTTATTAGGATAAAAATTGCAACCAATCGTAAAAAAACAACTTTTAAAAGCCTATTGATTGTCATTGATAGCGAATAACTGATAACTATCCATAGTATATCCCTTTATATAGAAAGAAAAGCGGGTAACCCGCTTTTCCGACTATTTCCGGAGACCTAATCTTTCGATGATTGCCCGATAACGCTCAATATCTTTTTGATTCAGATAATTTAACAAACCGCGTCGTTGACCGACCATTTTTAATAAACCGCGTCTTGAATGATGATCTTTTTTATGGACCTTAAGATGCTCGGTTAAATAATTGATCCTCTCCGTAAGAATAGCGATTTGAACCTCCGGCGAACCGGTGTCGCCCTCATGTAAATGATACTTCAAGATAATCTCTTGCTTTTTTTCCAAAGTCAGCATGTTGAAAGTCACCTCCTTTTCTTATAAACGCCCCCCGCCGAGGGTTCCGTTGGAGAATCGAAACTCCCAGCCAAGGGTTTTACGCATCCGTCTATCAACTTTAAACGGACATCAGCGCAAAACTAGAATAATTTTACCATAAATCAATGGCACTGTAAATAAAATATCTTCAGGAGCCTATTCGACTCCCCGAAAATAATGCCCCTTGGTGATATCCTGGCCGGTTAAGGACTTAAAATTTTTCATGATCAATTCTTCATTCTCCAATCGTTGTCCTTTATCGGTAGCACCCAGAGCGCTATGGTATTGTGCAACAAAAGGCCCAACTTGATGGGCATCAAAAGTCTTCAATTCCAGGCGGCAAACCAATTCCCCCGCAGTACGCAGCCTGTGTAAATCTCCAAACAGGCAAAGATCTTTGGTATTCAGGAGATGGAGCCTGCAGAACTGGTCGGTGTAAATCGGAAAATCAAGTTGCATCCGATCTCTTAAAAAATAACGGTTTTGGCGGCACGGTCCCGGACAAGGTTCATCCCCTGCATTTTCTTTCGCGAATGACGAATGGATGGGACAATATTCCGACACCATCAACTCGAGAGGACCTTGAACCAGGCATTCAAGCCGAAGTTTGGGACAATTCAGGGAAATCTCTTTGATCTGCTCCGAAGTCAGTTCCGGGGAAAGCGTATACTGTATTATCCGGGGATTATTCAACAGAGTTAATGCATAACTATTGAAAAAATTAAAAGTGTAATTTAAGAAAATGGGTTGGGTTGTTCCATCGAAAACCCTTTGTAAAGTTCCCAAGTCGGACACCATAATTCCGTCAGCGGATAGGTTTGAAACCATTTGCAGGTAAGAAAGCCATTGCTCACACTGCCCTTCGCGGTTGATCCGGGGCATAGCGATTACCAAACGGGAACCGGCCCGGTGAGCCGTTTCGATGGAATTTACCAAAGCCTGCTCCGTCCAATGATAGCCGGAGAGCTCATCTCCTCCGACATAGATTAAATCGGCTCCTGCTTGGGCGGCAACCGTTACACTCTTTTCATCCCCCACCCAGACGCTTACATAACGTCGGATGGATTTGCGTTCCTGATTTTCTCCGTGAAAATTGAATAATGATTGGAGATTCCTGAAAGAAACCTTCTCCCGGCGATATGCTTCCAAAGCGCCAGTCATTAATTTTTCAATGGCAACACGCCGCGCTTGATTCAGATCTCCCAGGGGCACCATCAGATTTTCACCCATCCGGAGGTGTAATTCATTCAAGGAATAAGGGGTGTTTCCCAGCCGGCTCAGTTGTTCCCGGATGGTTTCTTTAGTAAGTGGGCGGTTCCTGGCAGCCTGCAACCGGGTTTCGGTATCGGCGGAACCCGCATGACCGTCCGAATCTGAAAAAGTCACCTGCAATGGCCGATCTAGCTCTCCAGTCACCTGAGCCGAGCAGGGAATTTTTAAATTTGGATTATCCTTACCTAAAGCTTGTTGGGTCTCCCGATCGTTTTCAATCGAAAAAATTTTGAAAACCCGGTCACCCGGATGATGTTTTCCGGTTCCATGGATCGAAATGGTTTCTCCCGTGACTGCCACGGAAATCTTTTCCCGATCTTTAAAAAGATCCCGTACCGGCGTCACAACACGCCCGCCTTGGCTTACCCAAACTTCGATTTCATCTCCCTGTTCCAAATCGGCTTGGAGTTTCAGGGTAATGCTCCCTTGCGAAGAGTCGCAACGAATAATCCGCCCCAAATACACACCCCGGTTGTTGGGCCTTCGAAAACCCATAATATCCCGGTTGCGATTTCCGCCAAAATAACCATTGCTGAATCCCCGGTTGAAAGATTGTTCAAGTTGCTGAACCTCCCGGGGAGTAACCGTAAACGTGGTTGGATTATCGAAGTAACGATCCAACGCCTGCCGGTAGATTTTCGTTACTTGATAGACATATTCCGGACGTTTCATCCGTCCCTCTACTTTTAAGGATGTTACGCCGATTTTATGTAACTCAGGTATGTCATGGATTAAAGCAATATCCTTGGGTGAAAGCAAATAAGTTCCGGGGGTCTCCACAAGTTTTTCCCCATCGAACCCCAGCTGGTATTCCATCCGGCAAGGCTGAGCACACCGACCCCGGTTGCCGCTACGCCCCCCAATCATACTGCTCATTAAACATTGGCCGGAATAACAAACGCACAAAGCGCCATGGACAAAGACTTCTATTTCCATGCCGGAGGAATGGACAATCGACTCAACTTCGTCCGCAGTCATTTCTCGGGCCAGGACAACCCGCTTAAATCCTAAATTCTTCAGGAATATGGCGCCTTCATGATTATGAACCGTCATTTGGGTGCTGGCGTGTAATTCTAAACCCGGCAAACATTTCCGGGCCAAATGAATCAGACCCAAATCCTGAACGATGACGGCATCGACGCCCAGGTTGTATAATTGACAGAGATATTCAAGAGCTTCCGGTAATTCGTTCTCAGCCACCAACGTATTGACCGTGATATAAATCTTCTTATGATGGAGATGCAAAAGGTCGGCAGCTTCCTTTAACTGCTGAAGATCAAAATTCGCCGCATTTTGCCGGGCATTAAAAAGTTTGCCGCCAAGGTAAACCGCATCGGCTCCCGCGGCTAACGCCGCCAGCAGCGCATCCCAATCTCCCGCAGGCGCTAAAAGTTCTAAACGCTTTGGACTCGATTCTAAGGTTAACATAAGAAACTCCATTTAAAATTAGCAGACAAAACTGCTCTAATGTATCGTTCAGTTCAAATAGTTGTCCATCTAAAATATACCCTACATAACGGAATTGCCAAATGACAAGATCCATCAACTATCCTTAAAAACCCAGAAATTTTAGTATTGACGGATCAATATCCATTAGGGTGCGGATCCCTTTAAACCCATTCACATCACCGATTACGATGGTCGGAACCGGGCTTAAAGTATGCGTCTTTATACTAAGATCTTCAATATTCCCATGGTCACTGGTTACCAACAAGGTGAGCCGGTTTTTGGCCAAACTCCCGGCGAGGGTTCCTAAAAAGCGGTCCAACCGGTTCAACAACGTGAGGGCTAATGAATAGTCCTGATGATGTCCGCAATGGTCCGTTTGAAAATATTCAAATAACGTAAAATCATTTTTGGCCGCCAGATTGACAAGGATCGTCCCTGCTTCCTCCGGTTCCCAAATCGGCACATCATAACCTCGTTCCCGCAGTTTTTCATTAGTGATATCCTGATAAACGGATTCGCCCCGCAACAGATCATCGGGCATGCATAAACGACAATTCCCAGCTAAAGCTGCGGTAGTGGTGACGGAATGCTGCCATTTCCCCTGCTCGACGGATTCAAAATATTCCCTGGTAAAGGTATTGGCAAAAACCGCTTTGCCGCCTCCTTCGTTAATCACTTTAAAAATACTGGCTTCCTGGATGATTTTCCGCAGGGTGTAGGTAGGTAAACCGTTAATGTGACGACCGACAACGGCTGAAGCGTTTATGCCTGTAAAAATAGTGGTCTGTCCGGTGGCGCTTTGGGGTAATCCCGGTATATCCAGGGAAGCATCGGTCGGACATAGAATCGTATTCGGATGATGAATCCCTTTTCCAATAGCGGATGCGGTTAAAGAAGCGCCGGATAATAATTCTCTCAAAAAAGGAGTTTTTGCGCTCATCAAAGGATTGATGGCGGGATCCTCATTACCAAGTCCCAAACCGTCAATGAAAATCATCAAGATCCCCAACAAGATCCCCCTTTTTGCTTCGAATGACTTCTTTCAACCCCTTTACTTCCTCCCGCAATAGCCGAACCTCTTCCATTAACAACTGGTCGGCGCAGCTAATGGGCTCCGGCTCTTCTTTCAAAATAACGCTGAATTTACCGCAAGCTTCAAAAACAGCCTGTGAAACTTGGGAAATTTTCGAAACTCCCAGTTTTCGAAGTTCCTGGCGCAAATCAGCCATTGAAAGATGTTCCTTCGCCAGATTTTCTTCGAGTAAAACGCCGTCTTTAATGAGGAGGGTCGGTTTTCCCTCAAAAAAGCGGGAAAACAAAGGAGAACGGTAGGAAACAATCGACAAAAATACCTCCAACCCGCCGATGAGACCTAAGATAACCAGCCCTTTTCCAAAAGATACCCGCTGTTCCAAACCTACCACTACGATAACATCACCAATACCGGCCATAATGACTAAGTCAAACAGGCTTAGCTGGCCCAAAGCCCGCTTTCCCATAAACCGGACGATCACCAAAGCCGCTAAATATATAGCGATTGGCTTGATCAAAAATCTGCCAATAGTTACCCAGTCCATCCCATCGCCTCTCCCTTAGTATGCCCCGTAAATGGAGAGGGGCAGGGGGAAAGCCAAAATCAAAGATATGGATCGAATCTATTATACCTTTTTTAACACGGGTCTGCTAGTAGAACGTATCGTAAATAAACGGCAATCAGAAATGGGTAAGATACGCTCTACTTAAGTAAAACGTTCACAATCATTGAGTAGTTATTTAGAGAACGTTTTACTAGTTATTCTCGATGCAGATTTTTATCCGCTAATCAATTCATAGAAATAAAAAAAGTAACAATAAGGGAGACTCGCCATCACAGAGGCATTAAAAATGAGGTTAAGCCATGATTAAGGTCATAAGCCGGCTGCCAGTGTAAATACTTTTTCGCCTGACCGTTATCTAGCTGTGAATGATAAATGTCGCCTAGCTTTGAAGGAAGATAATGAATCGGATTTCGCTTTCCGGTAATTCTGCCCAATTCCGCAATAATACCATTGAGATTCGTTTGAATATTGGTACTGATATTGTAAATTTGATTACAATATGACGTTTGCATGGCCGCAATATTGGCTTTGGCAACATCCTTAACATATATAAAATCCCGGGTTTGTTTACCGTCGCCATAAATTGTATAAGGGATGGCTTTCTTTAAGCATTCTATATAAATACTGATCACGCCCCCCTCTGAGCTTGAATCCTGACGTGGCCCGTAGACATTGGAATACCGCAAAATCACATATTAATAATGAATACTTTGTAACCCTGTTCAACCAATAACTCCGCAATATGGGAACCAATAAAACCGGCTCCGCCTGTAATCAACACAGAAGCCATGGATATTCCTCCGAATGATGAAATTCTTTCATTAAACTATCTTTTTTAACCCCACATCAATTGTTTCATTCTTCAATTCAGTCTTGACGACATATAACGGCCGTTGTTTCACCTCTTCAAAGATCCGGGCGATGTACTGGCCTAGAATTCCAAAGAAAATGAATTGGACGCCGATCAAAAAAAAGACGCCGGCTCCGAGCGTCGCCCATCCGGGTGTAGCCTGGGTGGTAAAAATTTTAATGTACAAAACATGGATCATAAGACCGAAACTAACCAGTGATGTCAATATTCCCATATAAAATGCCAAATATAATGGAACGTTGGAAAAGGATGTAATTCCATCCATGGCAAAATGCAACATCTTTTTAAGAGAAAATTTGGAATTACCGGCAAAACGCTTTGGTGCTATAAATTCAACCGTGACTTGTTTGAACCCGACCAAACCAATCATACCCCGGATAAAACGCGTCCGTTCTTTGAAAAGGCCAAAACTTTCCAGTACTTTTTTATCCAATAAACGGAAATCGGACATCCCCTCTTTCATTTCAACCTGAGAGATGGCATTCATAAACTTATAAAAAATATTGGAAGTAAATCTCTTAAACCAGGATACCCCCTCGGTATTCAGGCGAATGGTCTGAACTATATCAAAACCTTCTTCCCATTTACAAAGCAGGGTGGGCAACATCTCCGGAGGATGTTGCATATCGCCGTCCATGGTTATCACCGCATCCCCCTCGGCATGATCCAATCCGCAGGTTAAAGCAAATTGATGCCCGAAATTCTTTGATAAAATAAGCGCTCGCACCTTTTGATCCATGCGGGTAATATTTTCCAACACCAACGGAGTCGCATCCCTTGAACCATCATCAACAAATATTAATTCGAAATCATAGGGTAATGGCTTCATATTCTGTAACACGGCCTTATAAAGAACATCAATAATCTTTTCCTCATTATAAACAGGAACGACAATCGAAACCCGTTTCATTTTTACCTCCATTTATGGATCGATTCTTTGCAATAAATAATCACTTTCTGTACTCCGAACGATTTTCCAGGGGACTGGATATTCTTTCATAAATTTTTGATAGTCCTTTTGATGCATGATAACGAAGACCCGTTTCGCGCGGCTTCGTAAAACATCTTCCCGGCGAAGCGACGGCATTACATATTTACTGGCCCAACTTAAATTGCTGAAATTTTGATTCCTGAATCCGGTATAATGGATTAAATCATAAATTTTATAACCGGAATAAAACACCGCCGAGGCTTGATAGGTTCCAAAGGAGGTTAATAAATCCCCGGAACGGTAAATTCTTCTTAAGCCACTGGAAATCGTTTTCCCGGACCGATACTGAGACATCGGAATCCATACCGTTTTGACGACTACGATATTGAAAATTAAAATTATCGCCAGAAAGATCATTAAAAACTTTTGAGTGGTTTTCGCCAAAATAGAATAAAAGCAAATACCAAAGCCGATCAGGGTGATCAATGCCATCAGCAGCAAATTTACCCAGGAAGAGTCCTGGGAACGATATATAAAATAAGCTGCTCCCACAAATAAGGCGGTGAATAAAAAAATGACAAACCCAGACCAAATAAGTTTTTTAGCCGGTATTTCCCTTCGCGCCTCAAAAAACCGGGCTGTCAATAAAGAAAGCGGAAACAGAATGGCAAAAGTATAGGTAGGATACTTGGTTGCCATGAATTCAAAAAACATAAAGACGACTACTATCCAAACGATCAGAAACTTAGTATCCGAATCGGATTTACCCTTTACCCATAAATTTTTGATAGTTTGGGGCAAAAATGCGATCCATGGAAAAAAGCCAACCAACAGGATTAAAAAATAATAATAAAACACATTATCTTTGGGATGTTCGGAAACCGTGGCCCTTAAATAATTGTGCACTCCAAAAAAGTTGAGGATGAAAGCCCGTCCGTGTTGGAGATACATTCCAAGATACCAGGGGATTGTAACTGCAAGAAACAAAAGAATTCCCGGTATGATTTTCATTTGTTTCAATTCAGACCCGTTTCGGGTCCAGCATAAGAACACTAAGACAATCAGACCGGGCAGCAGGAATCCTATGGGTCCTTTGGTGAGCGTGGCCAAACCGCAAAAAATATAGAACAGGTAATAATAGTTTCTCTCACGGGGACCGCCGCGGTAGGCCAGCAAAAAGCAAGCGAGGGCTCCATTGAAAAAGAAAAAAAGCGTCATATCGGTAATGATGAATTTGGCAATCATCCAAAATTCAAAACTGGTTCCCAGAATTAAAGCGCCAGTGAGCCCTACCGATTGATTGGGGAACAACTTACTGCCAAACCAGAGCATCAATAGAAGCGAAAAAACTCCCATCAGGGCCGGCCAAAACCGGGCTGCAAACTCATGGAAGCCAAACAGTTTAAAAGCCGAAGCAATTTGCCAATAGAAAAAAACCGGTTTGTCATACCAAAAATGGCCATAAATGCGAGGGGACATCCAGTCTCCGGAGAGTACCATTTCCTTGGCGGTCAAAGCATAATTTGATTCCACGGCATCCGTAATATAAAGATAACTATTAAAAACAAAAAAAGAATAAATACTCAGAAGCAATAAACAAAGAAAAATCTTATTGGAATTTTTGAACATCCCCATTGACCTCCAAACTCCGAACTATTCCAGAGCTTCATAAGGAATTAATTTAGTTTTCTGCTGATCGATTATAGTTCTTACTTCCATAGATGTCAGGGCGGCTAGTTCTGCTTCCCATTGATAACCCCAGGAAAATTTCCGTCCCAAAGTTTCGCCGGATAATCCCGGGTGAGTCATTATTTCCGAAACCCCTTCCGGTAAATGCCGAATGATGGTTTTAAGTTTTGCCTGGCTTAAATGGCCACCCCAAAGCATGCCGTAAAAGTGCTCGGGCATTAATAAATGCTGCTTTGAAAAACAAAATTTTGAAAGTCCGCTTACACAGGAAAGGGCATTCCGGGCCAACAATCTGCCTGGCGCAGGTATTGTTCCTCCATAAAACATCAATTTTTCCCGGGGCAGGCGAATTTTTCGAATACCGAATTCCCCGGCCAATTCCGCAGTGACCTGATTGATTCCGGGAAAAACATGGAGATGTTGATGACTATCCAAATGATCGATGGGGATCCCCTGTTCCCTAACACGGGAAATCTGCTTCGCCCATTCCGTCCGGATTTCTTTTAATTGTATTTTTCCGGATAGAAATCGTGGGATGAATTCCTGATAACTGTTAAAAAATCTACCTTCACCATTCATTAAGGTGGTTATTTCTTCCGGACGGCTTAATGGATTACCGTTTACCAAGGTTAAATGAACGCCGACTCCAAGCCCTGAATTGTCTCTTAAGCCCTCAATTCCGGGGAGAAAGGCATCTCCATTGGCCAGAATTGTCGTACTGGTTACAATTCCTTGGCGGTATGCGAGAATAACGGCTTGATTGATGCATTCGTCAAGTCCGTAATCATCGGCATTTACAATTAGGTATTTCATACGTGATTCACCAAACTTTACCGGGTTTGACCCAAATACACTTTACTGATTAAAATAAAAGTTGAGGCTGGCCTAACATAGGTCCAGTATATTCTTTCAATCTGAAAAAGACCTGAAACCGGGATAAGACTCCAATGCAAAAATAAAACTTATTTTATGGGTTTATGTTTCGCTGAAATATCATTGGTCGTTTTGAAGCGAAGTTTGAGGATATTGAAGAAAATGAGATTTGGAAAAACACTCTTTTCCGGAGATTGAAGGATTGATTTGTTTCTACCAACAGGACCACGGCAAAGAAGAGTGAATCCCCGACAATACGGCCCGGTTTGAAGCGATCGTACTCTATGGGTTTTACTGGGTCCGTCCGCAAACCGGGCATTTACCATGGACACTGGTGGGCTTAAGATTGGGCCATACTTTACAATCGATAACTCCCATGGTTCCCAGCCGTTCATAAGGGCATACCCCATAAATGGCATGGTATCCTTCGAATGTTAAACAGCCGTCACTGGTCCGGTGGCATTGGGGGCAATAAGTTTGGGGATAATACGATAAGCCTGCTTTGACAAACCCCAGATAACGGACTTTGGCTCCGCAGGCCAGACAGGTTGCCCCTTCGAGCTTTTGTTCCCTCATCGCCCGCAGCTGCAAACCTTCCGGGGAAACAACCAACCGGGGAATATCCGCCGGCAGGGAATGATCCTGCAATAGATAAAAATAAGGGGCCAGCCGTAATAAATCTCCGGCAAAGGTCGATGTTTCAAGCGGAGCACGAAAAAAATTCCATGGCAAGGCAATAATCATTAACAAAATCATGATTAAAATCACAGCCGCTTTAAAAGCTCCCAATACGGCCCCCAGTGCCCCGTCAATCAAAGCAACCGGTTCGTTCTTATGCATTTCATGCCAATATTTACCGATATAGGCAATGGTTCCGCTAATGCCGACGACAATGAGGATAAAACCGATCATATTCGCAAGCGGCGTTGAAAGATGAATATTGGATGCAATGTAGCTGCCGGCCTTTTGATAAAAATAAAACCCTAAAATCAATGCGCAGACACTTCCCAAAAGGCCAAAAAGTTGCTCCACAAATCCTTTGCAATAACCGCGAAAAATCATCCAAAGAAAACATCCGCCAATTAACCAATCAACCCAATTCAATCGTTCAATCCTCCTTTGTGAAATCCATTTCAAGATTCATGGTCCAAAGTAGGAAAAGCTCAAAGTCCAAATTTTTTCACTGGTGAACTTTTCACTTGAAACTTTATACTTTGAACTTTTAGTTTTATCGCGCTTCTTTTAACAGTTGATCCAGGTATTGATATTCTTGACGCAATTTATGAAATTCATCCGCTATTTTCAACCCGGCGAGCACCGCTACTTGGCATTTGCTTAATTTAGGATTGGAAGCGATAATTGAATCGGTTATCGTTTCCAAATAAGAAACGATTTCTCCCATGTAAGCCGGATCATCTTGCCCCTTGACCACATATTCATCGCCCATGATTCGAAAAATAAAGCGCCCCTCTTCGGTTTCAGGGTTTTTGCGTTCTATCATTTTTAACACCTCATTATCGGTATCGGCAAATTCCCGAAGTCCAACATATTAAATTTATATTTCCCATTAAAAAACTCCTTCATTTGAAGGAGCCTACTTGAACCGCCAGCCCGAAAACATAGGGGATGATTAAGATACATCCGCTGAATATCAGATAACTGCACCATATTTGCCAAGGAAATCTGGGCCGTCCCATTTGAACCAGATAATTGCGGATTAACGTCAAATATTGAAGCCATGCTAATCTACTGTCTAAATCCAGAACCTCATAATCCCCATCCTGTTCATGACATCGCGCCAGAGGTTGCCATTGGATATAACGGTCGATCTCCTCATCAAGTGAAGCAATGTCTCGATGGATCCAACGGTTTATTTTAATTTGGGCGCAGCCATAAAAACCAAGTCCGGCGCCAATGACCAACCCGAAGAGTAAATAACTGTAAAAAAGCGTATCCAACAAATAAAAACTGGTTAAGTAATAGTATGCCAATCCCGCCAGAAAGGTCAGTATAATGCCGAGGGATACCGTGTCTTGCCGGAGCGTACCGAGGAATTGTCTCAATTCGGCGCCGTTTTTCCTCGAGGAATGCATCCAAAAGGAAAATAAACCACTGATATTCTCCAAGAATAATCCGAGGTACAGTCCCCAGAGGATTGAATCCAATCCTTTCAATAATCCATAAAACCATTGGAATCCTTCTTTTAGAAATTCATTCCATTGCCCGCCCAAAGCGAATAAAAAAGAAATACCTATCATCGGGCCAAGCCATTTTTCCTGCCGGTATTGGCCAAACAATAAATAGCGGCTCAGAAAAACGACAGCCGCCAAAATAATTTTAAAATATAAAACCGCGTGAATCTCAAAATAACTCTTGCTTCCTTCTATGGCGTAAAGTCCGAGCGAGATCAGAGCCCAGATCACGGTAAGTCCGATGCACCAAAGTGCGGCCTTGGCGAAATTCCCTTCAACACCGGTCCGAAAATTTTTCAAAATGTATCGCCGCATCCATAAAACACCCCCGTCCTATTTAATACAATTTATGTTGGGACGAGGGGGGGTAGAACCAAAGTGTGTTCCGGGTAAGAAAACCGGGGGGAAGGAAAAGAAATGGGTGTGACATCCGTCAAGCTTCCCTTCAAAACATTGAATAATAAAAGTCATACCTTCCCATAATAATTGCAAATAATCCTTCAAAAGCTAAAGGCGATGAATGAACCCGTGATTAACCAAAAAATCAAAGATTTAATGAATCAGCAAATCAAGAATGAATTGGAATCCTATTATATCTACCTCTCCATGGCCGCCTATTTTCACTCGGCAAACTTGGACGGGATGGCCCATTGGATGCGCTGCCAGGCCCATGAAGAAATGACCCATGCCATGAAATTCTTCGATCACCTTATCAACCGGGGCGGCAGGGTGGAGCTATTGGATTTAAAACAACTGCAAACTTCCTGGAACTCCCCGGCAGAGGCCTGGGAAGCCGCTTATCAGCATGAGATATTTATCACCGGAAAGATCGGCGCGCTGATGAAAGCGGTCCGGGAGGAGAACGAATATACTGCCGAACCCTTACTGAGCTGGTTCATAAATGAGCAGGTTCAGGAGGAGGCGGACTCGCAAAAAATTGCAGAACAAGTTAAACCGGTGAATGATTCCAAAGAAGGTCTCTTACTGCTAGACCGAGAACTGGGGACGCGGGTTTTTCCGGCCGGTTCGCCCCTCGACCCCTTGGCCTATCAAGCGGCGACTTAATCACCGGGCAAATTATGAAGATTCCAAGTTTAAGAATCTATTCAATGATTAATTCAAAGGTTATTTTGGCATTTAACGATCCCGCGGCCGAACAATATTTGGTTTGGGAAAGCTCCACGGCATGCTTGGCTTTTTCGAAGTCAAGATTTTTCCCGTGCATGCGATAAACCAGGTGAATGTCCGTGAAACGTTTCGGATGTTCCGGCGCACGGTCGGAACGGATCAAAATAGTTAATTTCTCCAGTTCCTGGTGCATCTTTCGCATTATCGAAACCACATCCGCGCCAGTGCAGCCTCCTAAACCGAATAACAAGAATTCCATGGGCCTGGCGCCGGAATCAGAACCTCCAACCTCACTACCGGTATCCACTTTAACCTCATGTCCGGTATCACCGCTTGCCGTAAAACCCATTTTCCCGTCCCAAATCAGTTGCGCATTCATTAAACTTCCTCCTTCTTATTTCCGGATTTTTACTTTTGATCGCAGAATTTTATCGACACATGGGTAGCATCGCAAAACGGTTTATTTTTTGATTGACCGCAACGGCACAGTACCACCCGATTTCTGAGCTCATTGATATGCCCGTCTGAAAATTCGATGGGAATATTTCCTCTGACAAAGATTCCACCGCTTACTCCTTTTTCAGGGTCCTGAAGGATTTCAACGGCCGGCTCATACCCGGGTTCAATTTCCTGTCCATCTTTACCAACAGCAACCAATCGTCCTGCCGGGCATTCAGTGGCCGCTATGATGGCCTCCTCTTTTGCGGCCGGATCATCGGAGTTGCTTACCAGTTCCCAGACATCTCCCTTATCGCGGTGACAAAAACGCGCGAAAGCACAGCGATAATCGTCCAACAGGTCAAGACCCGGACCTTCAATTAATTCCGCCCGCTCTTCATAGTGATCGTTTGAAGCGGTTTCGGTTCCGTCAAAATCGATCTTTCGGTGGACTCCATCACAGTAAGGCTTATTTCTTGACTTCCCGCAACGGCAGAGGGCAAATTCTGCCGAGGGGGGAAATTCACGTCCATCTTTTAATTCATATCCTCTGCCCTTGGGAATGATTATCTTTTCGGCTAAATGAAGATTGCCCGAAACAATATACGGCCCATCCTTCATGATCTTTATCTTGATTTTCTTAGCTCTCTCGCACATAAGAAATATAATCCCCTTTTTGAAGCTTTCCCTTGATAAAGCCTGACCAAATTATGAGGATATTCGATAGGATACCTAAAAAAACCTGCTTTTCGGTTATAAACAAGGCTGTCAATGCCTTTTTCATCAACAGCCTTGGAGATTAAAGGATAACTGTATTTTTTATGATGATTAACGCAAGACCCCGTCTTTTTGCAGGGATATATTGACAGCCACTTGAAAAGGAACCTTTGGAAAGATCTTTTTCCAATCGGTTTCTTCCCAAATTTTAGGTTGCTGAATGCGAAATTGTTCACCAAAGTCAATCACATCGGCATTCAAAGCTTGTAATTTGGAAATCAATGGGCTTATTCTCGCTTTTAAAGATTGGGCGAGTTGATTTTCCAGTTCTTCGATATCTTTAGCATCAAGGTTTGTTTTCTGATCGGTCCGTTCATCCAAACTGGCGGTAATCATGGTTTTTACCATGAAATCAGGAAACCCGCCTCCCCGGGGGATGACTTTGATCTCGGTTCGCCCCTGGACATTCCGTAAGGAAACTTTTAGGTCCTCTCCAAAGCTCATCCCGCCGGAAGAGAGCTGCCCGGTTAAAAGTCCGAAACATTGGCTTTCCTTGGCATCTAGTTTTCCTGCCATTTTAGTTCCGTTGAAAACCGCCAATCCGGAAATTTGGTAATTGCCTTCCTTAGGGCCGACATCGATTAAGGGGGCGTAAGCATCCTTAATTTTATAAAATATTCTCTGGGCAAATTGCCAGACCGGGATGAAGTAAGTCTGGTCGTATTTAGCAACGGATAATCCGGCGGCAATGAACTCCAGTCCCGGAAGGACCATTTGCGGCGAAGTAAATGTCAAGATATCCCTGGCCGATTTCCCGTTGGTTATGAAAACCAGGGCCTGAGGTGGAGCTTTCGCGCTGCGGCTAAACCAATCTATTAGTTCGGATATTCCCCCACGGGCTGCGTCTTCTCCGATAATGATCGATTTATTTTGTTGAATCACCAAGCGACGGGAAGTTTTTGTCTGTAATTCATGAAACGCATTCCCGACACTTTGACCCATAACGCCGGCTATGGTAAAGTTCTTCCCTTCGGGTGCAGCTGCCCCCGCCCCTCCGGCTCCCGGCGGCAGCATTTTTTGCGGTATCGGTATTTGTACTGTCAGGAATACCTGATGGTCAGGATTGGTATCAATCCCCACCGTAGTGGCGAAAGCCCGGCGATCCACTTCCTCCAAATCCCAACAACCCGGTAAAATCGATAAAAATATTAATACCCACAAAATCTGGAAAAAACCACTTCGGCTATGCCTCATGGAGCCGCCCTCTTTTTCCCCTGAATAAAGCGACAACATAAACGATGAAGGGATAAATGACTACAGGCCCTATCCCATAATGACGTATACTGGTAAAAACCGTATTTAACCAGTATGTGTTTGGAAAGACCATCAATCCGCTAATCCCTGTTAAAACCAATAATCCAATGATTGTATAGTGAAAGTTCAATACCGGAAATTGTTGGGTAAGGCCGCCGGCCAAAATAACGAAGTAATAGGAAACGGCGATCAAAAACATAGTCAGCCAGACTATAATAAATAGTAAGCCGAATTGTTCCATTACCAGGTAAGGAATACTCAATGAATGCACTGCTTCTAAATTAGGCCAGATAAAGCGCTGACAGACGGGAGCGCTGAAAATTCCGATGGAACCCACGACACTCAGAAAAAGGAGTAACGTTCCCGAGGCTGCCGCACCCAGCAAGACGGTGCTCAGTTTACCCGGCTTTTTGAGGAGCGGATAGATTAAAAATGCCGTGCTTAGCGGTATGAAATTACTTAAAGTCACTATCCCCCCGTTTAAATAACCTAGGGGATGCATGGAGAATACCGGTTGTAAAAAGCTGGTCGTCACATTTTGCAAAGAGATCAGTTGCATGAATAGCCGAAAAACAATCGTAGGGATAAAAATAAAAGCGGCCATCCGGCATACTGCTTTTAGCCCGGCGACCGCAATGTAGCCAACCGCCGCCAACAGCGTTATTTCAATGGCGATAACCGGGGTACGGTCCAATAAATAAGTCGATATTAAATAGCAGGCATTGGGAACCACCGTGACAAGCCAAATCAGGAAAATCCCAAGAAAGCTCAAATTTCCTAATAACGCCAGCGGTTTACCGAAGACCCGGGAGGCAACCTGAAAAAGATCCTCATCCGGAAAACGGTTTTTAAAAAGGGTTATCAACCCAATGAGCGGCAGGATCAGGATCAAAGATAATAGTACCGCCCAATAGGCGCTGGGGCCGGAAGTTTTGGCGACATCATAGGGAGTAACCAAAAAATCCAATCCTGATAAAGTTGTCAGTAAAAGAATAAAAAACATTGCCGGAGATAACCGGGGCTCTTTAAATGTCGGTTTCACGATGGATCCCCCTTCTTTCCGGAGCGGAAACGGTCGCTGGGGTGATAAATTCGTAACCTGCGACGAATCCATAGCGGCCTCCGGATCACCGTATCTTCGAGCTCAAGGATTTCTATCGGAGCCCAGGGAGCGAGGTAAGCTATGCCAAATGAATTCTGGATTGCCGCATGGGTTAAAATCATAATTCCCGCTATCAACAGGCCATAAATCCCCATAAAAGCCGCGGCCAAAATGAAAACAAACCGGAGAACCCGCCAGGAAAGCCCAATCTCGTAATTGGGACCGGAATAAGAAGCAATCGCGGTGATAATCACAACCACCAGGGTGGCGTTGGAGACCAAACCGGCAGCCACGGACGCAGCGCCCAAAACTATCCCGGCTGTGACTCCCAGTGTTTGACTGACCGTGGTAGGTAACCGCAGGCTGCCTTCGCGAAATACCTCCAACACCGTCTCCATCGCCAATATTTCGATTAAAATCGGAAACGCCACTCCCATCCTGCTCCCGGAAATGGAGAGGGCAAACTTAATCGGCAGCAGTTCCGGATTGGCCCCGACCAAAGCAACGTATAACCCCGGAAGGGCAACGGCGATATTATTGCCGAGGATTCGGAAGAACCGCAAAAAAGCGCCAAACCAAAATGAAAAATAATAATCCTCAGGGCTTTGGTATAATTCATTGACTGTTACCGGCACCACAATCCCGTTAGGACTCCCGTCCACCAGAATGGCAATACGGCCTTCCAATACGGCGGCCACAATTTTATCAGGCCGTTCGGTGCTTTGGGTTAAGGGGAAAACCGAGTAACGGTTATCGGTAATCAATTGTTCCACATAGCCGCTGTCGACTATCCCGTCGATGTTGATGGCGGACAACCGCCGGTGGACTTCGGCAACAATGCCTTGATCGGCGACATCATCCAGGTAAAGGACGGCAATCCTGGTTTGGGTCCGATCGCCAATATTCATCCCGTCAACCCGCAAATGACAATTTTTAATGGCCCGCCGGATCAATAGAATATTTTCGTCGATGATTTCCAGCAACGAAACTTTGGGGCCGCGAATGGTGCGTTCAACCAGCGGTTCACTGGGTTGACGCTTAACTTCTTGATGGGTATCGAAAGTAAAAATTTCTCCGCTGCCGGAAAGGTGAACCAGAGTGAACCCGTGTAATAAGTCATGGATTGCTTCCTCCATGTGATCCCGGCGAAAGTGGATTCCATTGGGGATTAAACTCAATAATTTTTCCCAAGTGGGATTGACTTCTCTCCCCACCTCCAACAAGGGGGTGAGCAAATAGGTTTGCAATTGGGTTTTATCTGTATATGAGCTTAAAAATACGACCGAAAACGAATGTTTTCCAAGAGACTCATAATATAAGTCCGCCGGGTTTCCCAGACGGGTTTGGATAAACGATATAAAATCATGGATGGATGGTAGAACTGCTTCCAGGGTAAATAACTCCTCCTTGGTTATGATTCACAATCTTCAGAACGGTTGGTTATATTATGACCCTGAAACTTATCATAAATACCACAAAATTACGAGCGCCCTCATCTTTGGAACCCGTGCCGCGGACCTATTTTGGTATAAAACCCATCGTGGATGGAGAAATAGATACTGGTTCAATAATTCCCAGGAATATCGGAGCAGCGGCTTAAGTTTGGGTTTAAATGGGATTGGAGGCCGGGAAATGTTTGAACAATATAGGGAAGACCGGATGAATCAAGGATTCGTTGCCGGATTGATTGGAGTATTGCCCGAAATGACTTATACTTTAACACTTTATCAATTTCAGATCATCAAATTACGTTATTTAGATTATGCAGCCTGGATGATTTTTCATCATGCCCCGCAAAATTGGTTCCAAACCATCATCGCTCAATTCATCGTCTTTATTTTCTGCGGTTTTTTAGGTATCGCGTTTAGTTTCGCCATCAAAAAGATCTCCAGTAGAAATTCGAGGGTGAAGGGCGCTTTATTCGGCTTATTCAACTGGTTCTGTATCCATGCTTTCGTTACTTTGTTTCAAATTAAAGGCCTTTATCCGGTTGGCTTTGCCACATCGGTTCTCCATCTGGTGGGAGGACTCCTTTGGGGAGCAATCATGTCCATGGTATTCTCATTTTTAAACCGGAAATATCCGGTTAAGGATTAACGAGTTGTAGAATAACATCTCGAATCAAAGATGTCCCTGACAGCTCCATGTCGAGCTTGCTTCTGCCCAACCCATCCGGGTTAACTGTAAAATAGCCCAGTCGGCGAGAGATCCGGATAAAACCGGATCTTCTTCGCCAAACCGGGCGCGCTGCCGCATACTTTCTCATTCCATTGAAGTAGTCAATGATTTGAAATTTTCTCTTGCAATTTCCCAAAATAAAGTTCTTCATCAACGGGAATCTGCACCCAATTATCGAGCCAAGTCAATAAATACATTGCATTGGCAAGCTCTAAGCCGTTAATTCCCTCAACTCCCGGCGCTAATAACGGAGTGCCCTTTAAAATAGCTCTTACCCAATCGCTGGTAATTCCGGCAGTCAAGGACATGGCGTCGGGATTTCCAACATCCATAACCGGTTGCAATACGCTTACGGTCCCGGTTACTGCATCCGTTTACAGCCCCTATATCCGGGGCTGACGGTATCTTTGGCTTTACCGGCGCTGGATCCTGAATTGCCGCAAAAGGACATTTCCAGCCAGCCGTGAACGCCTAAAACATCGTCTGAAACAGGATTCATCGCCTTCTTTAGGAAGGCGAGATTTAACGGATGAAACGGATTTTAAATTAGTGACGGTAGATGCTTTCGATTTAAATATGGAGTCGATTTCTATCGGTTCTTCTTTTTTGCAACTTCTATGAATGCAATAAAAAAAGGATTTTCCCTTGTTTGATTTTCAAACTTCTTTCTTCATACTTTTATTTTATCTATGCCTTGTCCAATCAAGGCCACCCCAGTATCCTATAAGTATCCCGTCTATCAACGTCTGGCTATAAATAAGCCTGTTCTGGATTTGGCCAGCGGACTTATAAACAAACATTGTTTCATAATTCCACTGCAAAGAAACTAATTGAGAGTTTAGGTTAAATTTTTCTCAGAGCTTTTCCATAATAAAAAAACCCGGTCACCACCGGGTCATTACTTCTCATGAATTATTCTTATTCGAATAATTTCCTAATGCAATAAAGGCAAATCTTCTTTTACCGTTATCCAAATCCGCTCCATATTCAACGAATGACCTTCAGTTCATTATGTACTGTCAAATTTGAGACCCTATTGATAAATTCTTCTCTGTCTTCATTGATTTCCGTGTTTACTTTGTTGTACATTAGAATTGCTTTCACTGCGACACTTACTTTATCATCATAATCCGGGAATTTTTGATCAATAATTTGAATTGCTTGGTCATATTGTTGAAGTTCAATATATTTAAGCGCTATTTTGGAATAATCCTCAGTTTTTATGGTATTCAAATATTTCCAATCTCTATCCGCGATCGAATCAAGAATCTCCGTTGCGCCCGCAAGAATTCTCATGTCTTGCTCGTGATTTAAAATAATTGATTGATTAATGACTTCACCAATAACCCAAGCTTTCACTTGGTCCGGCTGTTTCTTTTCAAAATCCTTCAACAAGTTTAAGGCGGCTTCCGGTTGTTTGTTTTTGTTTTACCAATATGTAATTGTCAATAAGTGATCACTATCTATAGTTTCAAAACTTTTTATACGACTTACAATTTTATTTATTAGTCCACACTCACAATATGCGGTTATCATTGCCTGGAACATTTCTTCTTGGTCCAAGCCTTCATCAGACTTACCCGTAATATTCCATGCTTGGTCAAGCAAATTCTCAGCTTGACCGCGATGGTTTATTCCCGCATATTGGATGGCGATATTCATTAAACCTCTAGCTTTACTGATTGACCATTCAATTTTTAAAGCCAATGCTTTTGCCTTTTCAAACTGTTTAACCTCGGCGTATCGCCCTGCAATCTCCGCGAGAAGGCCGTCTCTTTGATAATGATTCTTTATTCTTTTAGCGATTTCAAATGATTCATTTAATAGATCACTGGTGATTTTATCGCCGTCACCTTTTAGATTAAAATATTTCACCGCCAATTGGGCTAAACCTGCACATTTAATTGGCTCTTCCTTAAGGGATTTAATTAGTTTGATGTAGGTGTTTATATTATTTAAATTAACATCTTTTAATGAAATATTTACTAGCGCCTGCTCTTTGATATTTTTGTTTTTTATCAAGTCAACAGTCTTTTTGGCAGTAGTAATATCATTATTCGCAAGATATTTATCAATAACTTCGCTTAACGCGCGATCGGCAAAAGTTCCCCCTGTCAATCGAATTGTTTTTATACCGAGTTCGTATTCTCCAAAGGCAATAAAATCAAATGCAAAATCCTCCCAAGCCTTGTCCCGGTATAAATACTGGTCACATGCACCTTTAATATTGCGAGCTTCAATCACTGCATTATTCAAAATTTCGATGGCCTTTTGCATTTTTCCCATCTGGAAATATAGGAGGGCAATATCCCTTAGTTTATAAGCCTTTTCATCATTTTCATCATAGCTGTTTCCGATATAATTGGGGTTAGTCCCAATCGTATCAGTCGTCACAAGTAATTCGGCCAAGATTTTGTCGGCGTTGTCTTGTTGATTCATCTGAATACATGATTTGGCGATATCGATCAAAACGCCGCATTTTTTATTCGGGGCATTAATCCTTTCGGCAATGGAAACTGTGGAGATGTTGTCTTTAAGGTTGTTTTTGAAAGTATAACCCTCAAGAATACATTTATATGTATGAGATTCCTGATTGTAGGTAATTCTCTCTTTGCTTATTGGAATATTATCCAATGCTCTACCAATTTCATTTCCATTGAGATCATATAGTATAGTATCCTTTAAAATCCCGCTGCCCATAGAAAATCTTGCTTCCTGTGTGCTTACTGTCAACGTTATGCTATACCAGTCGTCTTGATAAAATGAATAATCGACTGGGACATTATCCTTGATTGAAAAAAGAATTTTACCGTTCGGTTGTTCGCGAATATTTGCCGGACCGTCTACTAATTCAGCCTGCACACCAGCGCTAAGAATCAAAACTAATAAAATCAGGAGATATTTTTCATATAAAACACCCTATCTTTTCAATTCAGATACTACAATAATTTACAATTTCGTGATGAAAAAACAAACTCCTTCCAATTCTAGGAAAGCACCCGAATCGATTAGAAAAACCATAATTTATTGACCTAAAAATTGACACATAGAAATGTTTTGTTTTCCCTTTTTTTTCCTACTTAACTTCAAACTTTTAAAACGGTCCCGTATTTTTTGATCCTAAAGATGATATTAATAAAATAAGATTCATTTCTTTAATCGTCACCGCCAACCAGCTCTCCCTCACTGCCCAGTACCTCCAGCATGATCAGGGCGCCGAGCTTAAAACCATATTCAAAGGAAGCGTAAGTTTCCATCAGCCTGAGTCGCAACCCAAATCCAAAAGTCCTTCCAGCGTTTGATAATCTTCCGCCGGAAGTCTGGCTTGCAACTTTTTCTTGATATCGGAATTTTTTTGGTTTAAGGGACAGTATCCGGGGGCGCGGGGAACAATCCGTTCGAAGGGGAAGATATGCCGTAGAATAATTCTTCCAGAATAGATTTCATGGACATGCCTTCTTTCTACCCCCTACCCTCTCTCGACATCACCTAAAATTCAGGTCTATTTCATTTATTAGAACTAATTTGGGGCGATGGGAGGCTTTAAATGCCTCCCACGACCCCTCTCTTGCTCTCCCCCAATGGAGTTTTTTAATAAAGCGGATTCAGTGGGAGAGTAACCCTAACCGTTGATCTCTAAAGGCTCGTGACTTAGGAGGGGCAGGAGGGCATTTAAAAAAACCGAATAAAAAGGCCATCCATTGTTTGTCATTTTAATCCTGTGAATCCGGACCTTTAATAAAGGCGTTTAATCCCGTATCCATTAACCTTTTCTTATTTACCCATCATCCTTGAAGTTCTTTCTCTCTGTGTCTCCGGGTCTCTGTGGCTAATTCGGACCAGGATTTCACGGATGGATCGCCATTTTCAACGGCGCCGGATTAACGGATTTCCACTGAGAGGACGTATACTTGCTGAACCGTCGCGCATGCATACCGAACGACTCAGTATGTATACCGAACTCTCGCGTATGCATACCGAACCGTTGCGCACGCATACCGGACGACTCAGTATGCATACCGAACTCCCGCGTATGCATACCGAACCGTTGCCACGCATACCCAACGACTCAGTATGTATACTGAACTCTCGCGCATGCATACCGAACTGTTAAGTATGTATGCCGAGGGGCAGGGAGGACATAAAAACAAATCTATCCATAAAAAAAGAGGGGAGCCGACTTCGAACTTCGACTCACCCCCCGGTTTTCGGTATCAAACCGCTATTCTCTTACCTTGGCCTCATATTCCTGATGGAGATTGGCCAGTAACTTTTGTTGCAAATCGTTGACTTCATTATCATTCAGCGTCCGCTCCCTGGAACGGTAGGTGATGCTAAAAGCCATACTGCGCATTCCTTTGGGGACTTGATCACCCTGGTAAACATCGAATAAATCCACCTTTTCCGCCAGTTCGCCAACGATTTCCTGGATTTTAGCCATAATTTCCTGGGCGGTGACTTGGGTGGACACCACCAGGGCCAGATCCCTCTGAACCGCCGGGAACTTGGGCAGCGGCTTAAACGTGATAATGCCGGTATTGCGCAGCCCATCCAGGATCGTAAGGTCCAGCTCAATAAGAAAAGCGTTTTTATTCAGTTCATAAAGCGTCCCGATGCTCGGGTGAATTTGGCCGAAAAATCCAACCATTTTCCCGTTCACATAGACATCCGCCGAGCGTCCGGGATGGAAAAAGGGCTGAGCGGAGGGTTTTAAAGATATTTCCGGCAAGCGGAACTTCTCAAAAATCAACTCCACCATCCCTTTGGCATCGTAAAAATCCACTTCGGAGCGGTTTTGATTCCAGCCGGCCTCCCGTTGCCGGCCCATCAGCGCCACGCCCAGATGAAGCGGTTCCTCCGGAAGCGCCCCGTTATACTCAGGCCAATAAACCCGGGCGATTTCATAAACGGAAATGTCGGGCTGGCGGCGTTTGGTGTTGAAAGCCAGCACCTCCAAAAGATGATGAACCAGATTGGTGCGCATCACGGCCTGGTCTTCACTGAGGGGCGACATCAAGTTAATGGTTTTTGCCAACGAATCCCCGGAATCAAAGCCAATCCGCTTTGCAGTGGAGGCAGCATATAAACTGTAGGTCATTACTTCGGAGATCCCAATCCCTTGAAGCAATTTCCTGCAATCTTGTTGCATTTTTTGAAATGCGGTCAAGGTTCCGATCTGAGTGCTTTGAGGAATGGTGGCTGCAATGTTGTTATAACCGTACAAACGGGCCACTTCCTCGGCCAGATCGGCCATACAGGAGACATCCTGCCGGTAAGTGGGAACCGTGACCTCCAAACTGTCGTGGCCCTCGGGTTTCACCTCGAAGGTCACCCTTTCCAGGTAATCTTCAATTTGAGAGGCCGGAATATTCGTCCCCAGCCAACCGTTGATATGGGAGGCGCTGGTATGGATGACAACCGGAGCAACGACTTTCGGGTATTGATCCAAATAGCCTTTGGCCACCTCTCCCGCACCCAGTTCTTCCACCAATTGGGCGGCCCGGTTTAGGGCTTTTACAACACCGTTGGGGTCAATTCCCCGTTCGAAACGAATCTGAGCTTCCGTTTTCATCTCAAGCTGCTTCCCGGTTTTCCGGATACTGGACGGGTTGAAATAGGCCGCCTCCAGAAGCATATTTTGAGTTTTTTCCGTAATCTCACTGGTGCAGCCGCCCATCACTCCGGCAACGCATAAACCGCTTTGGGTATCGGCTATCAGCAGATTTTCCGGAGAAAGCACCCTTTCAACATTGTCCAGAGTCACTAATTTCTCGGCTGCAGCGGCCCGGCGCACCCTGATATGATGGTCGGCAATATGGTCCAAATCAAAGGCGTGAAGCGGCTGATTGTATTCCAGCATCACGTAGTTGGTAATATCGACGATATTGTTGATGGGCCTGACCCCGGCTGCTTTCAAGCGGCATTGCATCCACCGGGGCGAAGGAGCGATTTTCACACGATTGATAACCCGCGCCGCGTACCGCGGGCAAAGATCCCCATCGATAATCTCCACTTTTGCCTGATCCGCGGCTGGCTTAGCCGTTTCTTTCAGGGTAATGGCATGCTCCTTAAACTTTTTATTAAGGATCGCCGCAACTTCTCTGGCCACCCCGATCATCCCCAGGCAATCGGGACGGTTGGCGGTGAGTTCCAACACCAAAACCCGGTCGGTTTCTCCCAAGACTTCGGCAACCGCCAGACCGGGTTGGACGGCGGCATCGGAAAATACCCAGATCCCCGTTGATTCCTTTTCGAGCCCCAGCTCCGCGCCGGAGCATAACATTCCCTGGGATTGGACACCTTTAAAGTTCACTTCATCGATGTTTTTCCCGTCCGGCAGGGTTGATCCAGGCACAGCAATCGGGACGACGTCCCCCGCCGCAAGATTCTTGGCCGCCGTAATCACCTGCTTGACGCCTAAGTTGCCTGCATCGACTTTGACAATCAAAAGATTATCGGCCTGCTGGTGTTTTTCAAGGCTTAATACCCTTCCAGTAACGATTCCCCGATACTTTTCAGCCTGATCCTCAATTTCCTCGACCGCAATTCCGGACATAGTCATCCTTTCAGCCAGTTGCTGAACGGTAATATCAATATCCATCAGTTTGGAAAGCCATTCAAATGAAACCCTCATCCTTCTTACCTCCAGTAAAAACGAATCAATTCAATCCTGTAATTCCTGCTAATCCAAATCATTGATTACCCGCACTCTTACTCATCCCATTCAATCTGATACCGCTGCGTATCTACCATCTAGATAATCCTGTTCATCCTAAAAATCCGGCGAATCCTGACTAATCCTGGTCAATCCCTGGTCAAAACTGGCTCAAAAAACGACTATCGTTTTCATAAAAAACCCGGATATCTTTGATGTCATATTTCAGCATCGCAATCCGTTCCACTCCCATCCCAAAGGCAAAACCGGACACTTTGGACGGATCATAGCCGGACATTTTTAAAACCTTGGGATGGACCGAACCGGAGCCGAGAATTTCCAACCAACCGGTGCCTTTACATACCCGGCAGCCTTTTCCGCCACAACCGCAAGACACATCCACTTCCGCGCTGGGTTCAGTGAACGGGAAAAAGCTGGGTCTAAGCCGGATCTGGCGTTCCTCGCCAAAAAGTTTCTTGGCGAAGACTGTCAGAACCCCTTTTAAATCCCCGAAAGTTACTCCTTTATCAACCAGCAACCCCTCCACCTGATTGAACATGGGGGAATGGGTTGCATCCAGGGCGTCCCTGCGGTATACCCGGCCTGGAGCGATGATCCGGATGGGGTTGGGGCAAAACTTCTCCATCGTCCGCACCTGAACCGGAGAAGTCTGGGTCCGCAACAACACATCCTGGGTGATATAAAGGGAATCCTGCATATCCCGGGCCGGATGATCCGGCGGCAGGTTGAGCGCTTCAAAATTATAGTAGTCGGTTTCGATTTCCGGCCCTTCGGCGATAGTAAAACCAAGGCCCATAAAAATCTCTTCAATCTCCTCCAATACCAATTGGAGAGGATGGCCGTGACCCACCGGGGATTTGCGGCCCGGCAGAAAAATATCCAGTTTCTCACTGGCTAATCTCTGCTGTTGTTCCTGGTCGGCTAAAACCCGGCCTCGCTGCTCCAATAAGGTTTCGATTTTTTCCCGGACCTGATTCACCAACTCTCCAATGACCGGTCTTTCTTCCGGAGAGAGAGAGCCCATTCCCCTCAATATCGAGGTCAGAGAACCTTTTTTTCCCAGGTATTTGACACGGATCTCATTTAACTGGGAACTTTCATTCGAAGCATTGATTTCACTCAGCGCTTCCTGATTTAACTTTTCCAACTGTTCCTTCATACTATCGGCCTCCTGGAAAATCTCAAATTATAATCAAGTTCTTCCTTGTTTATAGAATCCTGGCGTTTACAGAAAAAATTAACAGCACAGAAAAATAAAAAAACCTTTCATCCCCATCGGGACGAAAGGTCAGTTTCGTTAAACCACCCAAAAAATGTAAGTAATAAGTACGGGACATCATCCGATACTTCCTCCGAATAACGGTGGAGCACCGTCTCAGCCTACTATTTACAACAGTGTTGCACGTTCAGCCTGCAGTTCAAGAGAGAACTTCCCTTCATGCGCTGCATGCGCATTACTAACACCGGATTTGGGAAAGGTTTTCAGTCAACGCTGACGCGAGCCCTTTCTCCCTGTATCCATCCCGGATGCGGTACTTTTCTCCATCATCACTTTTTCATATGAAATTTTGGCGCTTTTTGCGCATAAAGTAGTCACACTAGACCGGTTCTTACAATCTCCCGATAAATCAGATAGGCGGTGATTGAACCTGTCGTCTCAAAGACTTTCCAAAAAAAATCTGCAGACAATGTCACTTCAATATCATCCCCTTTTTCACTGACTGTTGTCGTGAAAACGGTCACCGCAAAGCCTAAAAATATTATATCAGAGCCCTTTAACTTTTACAAGTCTCTTTCATACTGCGTTGCCGGATGGCTTCATAAATTAAAATTCCGGCGCAAACGGCTACATTTAAGGATTCCGCGCTTCCAGGCTGGGGAATTTTCACTTTTTGAATTGAAAATTTTTCCCATTCTTCCTGCAATCCTCGGCCTTCATTTCCCACCAGTATCAAAGTTGGAGAGGTCATATCCCGCTCGAAGTAAACTTGATCCGCCTCGGCATCACCGGCAATGATCTGTATACGGCGCTTTTCGGCCTCTCCGAAAATATTCTCCGGCGTTAAGCCTCTGTCAATCCTCGAGTGAAAAACACCGCCCTGGCTTGAGCGCACCACTTTCCCCTGGTAGGGATCGGCAGAGCGCGCGGTCATTAAAATTCCATCCAAGGCGCCGGCCCAGGCTGTCCGGATGATTGTTCCCACATTCCCCGGATCTTGAAGATTGTCGATAATGATTCCCAGGTTAATGGAAGATAAGTCCAAGTCGCGCCGTTCTTCCGGGAGCTCCAAAAGCGCTATAATCCCCTGGGGATTTTCGGTTTCGCAGATTTTTGAAAAAACCGTTTCCGAAACTTCATAACCCTCGTATTGACCCTTCAATGCTTCTAAAAGTTGGACACCCTCAACTGAATTCATTAGCTTTGCCGACCAAAAAAAATACCGCGGCATTATCCCTGATTTTAAAGCCTCTTGCACCAGGTGAATTCCCTCGGCTAGATATAGTTTCTGCTCCAACCGGCCCTTTTTATGGTGTAAACTGCTGACATTTTTAATTAAATTATTGGTACAACTGGTAATCAATGAGAACTCTCCTTGGCGTTATTGGCGATTAGTTATTGGAAAAGATTTAAGGTAATTTTTTTATCTGCTCGATCCGGTTATCGATCGTGGGATGGGTTGACAGAAAAGGTAAAAATTTTGACGAGTCTCCTTTTTGGCTTTGGAAACGCTGCCAGAAATTTACGATATCCTGTTTATTATACCCTGCTTTTTCCATAATTTCTACCCCCCGGCGATCCGCTTCCAATTCAGCCTGGCGGCTATATCCCAGCTGGGATAATCTCAGGGAAATCCCGGCCATTCCTGCTACTTCCTGTGTATTTCTCTTATCACGCTGTTGATTCAAAATAAGGGTGAAAGCCACCGAAAAGCCGACGGCGCGATAAATAGCCTTCATCGCGTGATTGCATTCGATGTGCGCCATCTCGTGGCCTAAAACTCCCGCCAGTTCACCGTCATTTTTGACCATTGACAACAGGCCCGTGTTGATACATACATACCCCGCAGGCAGAGCAAAAGCATTGGGGATATCATCCCGGACCACCGTCAGGGTATAATCCAATTCCTGGTCCCGCTTACAATTGTTCACCAAACGCCGGAACACCCTCTGAATATTCTGTTCTTGGCTATTAGGCAAACGAACCACGGCTTTTTCCGTGGTCACACTTTGATAATTGCTGCGCCCAATCTCTCTTTCCAATCTGAGTGCCCAGGATTCCACCGTGGAATTGGCGAAACTGACGGACTGAAATAGCAATACACTCAGAATAAAAATTAACAATAGGCTGGTTTTTTTATAAATTCGCATGAGTCCCCCAAGAACAAGTTGCTCCCCTTATACTCTTTCTTGAGGTTTCCCGTAAAAAAACAAATTTCCTGCTGGTCAATATTACCTGAACCGGTTACGGTTCCATTATCTTTTTTTTGATCCATTTTCCCGAAACGGAAAGTTCACTGTCACTCCACGGGCCACCCATTCCCGTTCCCGGCAATAAGGCGGCGCTCGACTCGTTTTTATTCGAGAAGGACCAATTGACCCAGCTCAATTTGTGCTTATCCATCCAATCCAGCCATTGCTGGGCCGTCTCCAGGAAAACCCCGCCGCCGCCGGTACAGTCCGAGACGCCCCATTCGGTCACGAAAATCCCAATTCCTTTGGAAAGAGCATCTTCGGCGTTATTCCGTAAACTTTGGCCATGAGTGCCGGCATAAAAATGAAGCGCGTACATAATATTCGTAAATTTCAGGGGATTCTCGGCGGCGGCCTTAACCCCTTGGCTCCAGGTATCCGTGCCCACCACAATAATGTTATCGGGATCAATGGCCCGGATTGCCGGAATGATGAATTCGGCATAGGGTTTAATTCGCCCTTCCCATGACACGGCGTCCCCATTGGGCTCATTGCAAATTTCATAAATTAGATTGGGAAGTTTCCCGTATCGTTTCGCCATTTCCACAAAGAATGCCCTGGATTGACTCCGGTATTGATTGGGATCCCCATCGGAAAGAATATGCCAGTCGACAATGACATAAATGCCTTCGGCGATGGCGGCATCAACCAACCTTTTCACCTTTTCCTTAAAGGACGGTTCCTCAATAAAACCATTCTCCCTGGTGTACATGGCCACCCGCAAAACCGAAATATGCCAATCCCGAACCAGATTTTTGACTGTTTCGCCGCTATAAGAACTCCATAATCCCAGGGTGCTCATACCTTTTAATTGGATAGGCGTTCCCTTATGGTCACACAGCCGCCCGTTTTTAACTTGCAGGAAATTATACCGACTGACCACGGAGGATGAACCCCATCCGAAGGTCGAAATATTGGCGGTGAAAACCAAATTCACCACCAGAACTATCATCATGCTTTTTATTAATCTTTTTTTCATGACGTCGACTCCCCTCCCACTGATTTCAATATACCATTAATTTCCAAACAAATCCATAGTAAACTTCATCCGGGATGCTCCCTCTTATCACCGGATTCGCCCTTTTCCAACCCAAAAAAAATATTAAATGTTAAAAAATGTATACTAACAACTTCTATTCGATATTGAGGTTGACATTTTTTTTAGCGGCTGTTATGATAAAAACATCGGATACACTCTCATTATATATCTTCAATCTCCCCGGAAGGCCATAAAACCCCTCTCAACATGACTTTAGCCAAAGAAATCCGAAATCCATTGAGGAGGTAAACTGCATGATAAAACTCCAAAACATCACCAAAACATACAACAAAACACCGGTGGTTCACAATGTAAATTTGGAAATTGAGAAAGGAAAATTCGTGGTATTTATCGGCCCCAGCGGTTGTGGCAAAACAACTACTCTCAAAATGATCAACCGGCTGATCGAACCCAGCTCCGGGTCAATTTTCATTGATGATACCGATATTACCCGGGTTAATCCGGTTTTGCTCCGGCGCCAAATCGGTTATGTAATCCAACAGATCGGTTTGTTTCCCAATATGACGATTGCTCAAAATATCGAAGTCGTCCCGAAGCTCTTGAAATGGCCCAGGGAAAAGCGGAGAAACCGCACCCGGGAATTGCTGCAATTGGTCGATATGGACGCCGATCAGTATATGAACCGTTATCCCTCGGAGCTCAGCGGCGGACAACAACAACGGATCGGGGTTTTACGGGCTCTAGCCGTTGAACCGCCGATCATCCTGATGGATGAACCATTTGGAGCCCTCGATCCAATCACCCGGGAAACCTTGCAGGATGAATTGAAAAAAATCCAAAAAAGGCTCCACAAAACAGTGGTCTTCGTAACCCATGACATGGATGAAGCCTTAAAAATGGCCGATATCATCGTGCTGATGAAAGATGGAAACATTGTTCAGGCCGCTTCTCCCGAAGAATTGCTGACCAATCCGGCCAATGAATTTGTGGCGGAATTCATCGGCAAACACCGTTTTCATACCGGTTTGGATGTGGAAACCGTGGAAGACGTAATGAAAGCCAATCCGGTCACTGTCTCCCATGATAAAGGCATTGCCGAAAGCATTTCCCTGATGCGTCAAAAGGCTGTCGACGCTCTGATCGTCGTGGACCAGGAAAATAGGCTGGAAGGAATCCTGACCATTGAGAAGATACGCGTACATGGTAAAAGCGGCCGGAGCATTTGCGACTTGGTCGATTCCCAAGTTCCAACCGCCAAAATCACCGCCAATGCCAAATCCGTATTCGATGATCTGATTCATCAAAACTTGGAATTTATCGTAGCCGTTGATGACGACAACCATGTACGGGGAATCGTCACCAAGACCAGTATGGTTAAGGCTTTGGCGGAAGTGGTATGGAAAGGAAACGAACATGCTTCTTGACATTGTTACATTTACGCTTCAAAAAAAGCAGCTGATTTTCAATGCCATCCTCCAACATATTTTTATCTCCCTGATCGCGGTATTGATAGGCGCCATGATTGCCGTCCCGCTGGGTATTTTTTTAAACCGGAAAAAAAAAGTTGCGGGGCCCGTGATGACCACGGCCGGCATCATTCAAACCATACCCAGCCTGGTTTTTTTCGGACTGGCAATGCCGCTGCTGGGAATTGGCGTGAAAACCGGATTGACGGTGCTGATTCTCTACTCGATTTTGCCGATTTTACAAAACACCTATGTGGGAATTCACGAAATCGACCGGCATTATATTGAAGCCGCGAAAGGTATGGGGATGAGCGCGCTTCAAGTGCTCTTGAGGATAGAATTGCCGCTGGCATTGCCGGTAATTATCGCCGGTATCAGAATATCCACCGTCTATATTATCAGCTGGGCTACAGTTGCGGCTTTGATTGGCGCAGGCGGATTGGGCGATCTGATTTTTACCGGCCTGCAAACCTATAACTATCATATGATTCTTTCCGGCGCGCTGCCTGCTTGTTTCCTGGCCATCATCGCCGGGTTCCTGATTGGCGGATTACAAAAAGCCGTAACTCCCAAAGGATTACGCAAGTTTTAAAAAGGAGGATGCGATTTGACGGAAATTCTAATCTCAACCTATCAACATTTACAAATCACTTTTAGCGGCGTCTTCCTCGCCATAATAATCGGCATTCTCACCGGGATTGCAATTACCCGGCATAAGACTCTTGCCGGAATGGTCATGTCGCTGACTGACATCATTCAAACCGTACCGTCCTTAGCGTTACTGGCTATTTTGATGATGTTTTTCGGACTTGGCGATACTACCGTAATTGTGGCCTTGTTTCTGTACTCGCTTTTGCCGATCGTGCGCAATACCCATATCGGATTATCAAGCGTCAATCAAGGTTTGCTGGAAGCCGGAACCGGAATGGGCATGACCAAAATCCAGCTGCTAGTGAAAGTCAAACTTCCGCTGGCCTTGCCGATCATACTTTCCGGAATCCGGGTTGCCCTGGTGACTGCCCTTGGTATCGCCACTATCGGAGTGTTAATCGGTTCAGGCGGATTAGGTTACTTAATCTACAGAGGTGTTCAAATGGCGAATGTTTCCATGATCGTTTCCGGGGCCATCCCTTTGTCCCTTCTTGCCATCGGTAGCGATTTGCTGCTGGAATATGCCGAAAAAAAATTAGTCCAGTCTAAAAAAAGGAATTAAAGGAGGTTGTTGATGAAACAAAAAATGTGGATGGGGTTTTTGGCTTTATTATTACTGGTTGGTACTGGAATTTTAGCCGGTTGCGGCTCCTCTTCGGACAAAATCACCATTGGTTCCAAAAATTTTACCGAGAACATGATCTTGGGAGAAATTTTCGCCCAGCTGATTCAGGCCAAAACCGATTTAAAAGTATCGTATAAAGAAAATCTCGGCGGTACCATGGTTTGTTTCGAGGCCCTCAAAAAAGGAGATTTGGACATTTATCCGGAGTACACCGGAACAGGTCTGACAGCCCATTTAAAAATGGATGTCATCAACGATCCGGACCGCGTTTATGCCATTGTTAGAAGAGAATTTACCGAGCGCTTTAAGATCCATTGGTTAAATCCGCTCGGATTAAACAATACTTATGCCGTAGCAGTCAAAGAAAGCTTTGCGGATAAAAACAACCTCACCAAAGTAAGCCAGTTGGCTCCTTTATCATCCAATTTGAAGTTTGGAGCGGAACATGAGTTTTTTGACCGCCAAGATGGCTTTGACGGAATGATTCGGGCTTACGGACTTCACTTCAAGGGTGAGCCGCTGAAAATGGATGTGGCCTTAAAATACCAGGCCATTGCCCAATGCAAAATTGATGTCACCGACGCCTTTTCCACCGACGGGCAACTGATCCGCTATCAATTAAAAGTCCTGGAGGACGATAAAAACTTCTTCCCTCCCTATTACGCGGCGCCGATTATCCGTGAGCAGACACTTAAGAAACATCCGGAGTTGAAAGAAGTTCTCAACCTGCTGGCCGGTAAAATCGATGATGCCGAAATGCAACAAATGAATTATCAAGTGGAATGCGAGAAAAAAGCCATTAAAGATGTGGCCCGCGGATTTCTGGTCCAAAAGGGATTGATTGAAAATTAAAATCACCCATAAGCTTTTCAAAACATTTGCAAAGTAGTTCCCCCACCCTGGCATGGCGAGGTAATCGAAAGGATAAAAATGGAGTATTTTTTTCTCGCGCAGGGGCGCAGAGGTTTTAATCAACAATATTTTTCGTCTTCTGCGTCTCTGCGCCTGGGCGGGAGATTCGATCTTTTAGGCTTTGAAGTATTTACGAGATGGCATTTTCAAAAAGAGACTGCTATAAAACCAGGATTGAACTGATTTTATAGCAGTCTTTTTTAATTGGGCTGGTGCTCCATCTCTTTGGTTTCCTTCATAAAATGTTTAATTCTTTCTAAAATGCTCATTTCACCAACAACCAAGATGGAATCGCCTTTTTCAAAACCGATATAGGGTCCGGGGGAAAGGATTAAGGTTCCCTTTCTCCGGATGCCAACGATAGTGGCGCCGGTATTTTGCCAGAATTTAGTGTCGGTAACGGTTTTGCCAATCAGGTGGGAGTCAGGGTCAATCTCAATTTCCAGCGGGGAAATCGGATCGGTATTTTTCAGCCGATCGGCGAAATCGATTATTTTATCTAAGATGGTTTCGACTTCCGTCTCAAGCTGTTGTTTTTGAATTAACAGCTTTTTAACGTCAGCCTTTAGAGAACTAATGGATTCTTTATTTTGAAACCTTTGAATGAAAGCATAGGCGTTCTGTTTTGAATGAATAAAAATACCGCTCCCCTGGCTGGAGATAACCACTTTCATGTCTTCAAGTAAAAATACCGCCCGTCTGATCGTTTCCGGAGAGACATTATACTCCCCGGCCAATGTTGAACGGCCGGATATGCGATCGCCTTCCTTGTATTCACCCTTGCATATTCTTCCTGCTATATCAATTGCGATCTTACGGTATAGCGGAACATCAATATCGATTATTTGCTCCACGGACGTTCCTCCAAAAAAATTTTCCGCGCCATTGTCCATTCCCCGAAATTAGCACAACTTTTATTATACCATTTTTTCATCAACTCTCCATCTTTGAAAACAAAAAACCCGCTATTCGAAAAATAACGGGTCTTTCAGATATAACTGCCTCTATAAGCCGAGTTCTGTGAATATTCATTCAAGAATGAATACACGGTAACCATTTATCTACGGCGGCGGTTGCCCGACGCCTCTAGCGACCAACCCGGGAGAAAAACGGGCCGTTTTATCTCTCCCCTATTTGGTCTTGCTCCGGATGGGGTTTGCCAAGCTAGCCAATTCCTTGACTACTGGTGCGCTCTTACCGCACCTTTTCAGCTCTAGTACCCTCGGTTTATTTAAATAAGAGCATAACCCCTTATTTACCTCCAAAAGCGTAGAGTTTAAACGAAGTTTAAACTCTAACAGCTTCGGCGCAGCCGAAGATGCCGTTTCCTTTTCTGCGGCACTTTCCGTGGGGTCACCCCCCCTGGACGTTATCCAGCATCCTGCCCTATGGAGCTCGGACTTTCCTCGGACCAAAGGGCCCGCGGTCACCCGAGACAGTTATTAAGCTTTAATAGTTTAGCATATCGGCGCCTCAAAGTCAACTTTGATGATATGCCAATCTTTTCTAGCTATAATATAAAATCCTTCCGCAATTTTCACAGAAAATCAATGCATCTTCGCCTTGCTTCGCTTTACGCAGCAACCAATCGGATAAACCAACATGGCAAGCCCCGCAACTATCCGTTTTGATCTTGGTGATACCGATCCCGGAATGGGCTTTGGCTATTTTTTGATAACGTTCCAGCCAAGGGGGAGGAATTTGGGGTCTTAATTCATCAAGTTCCATCTCCATCTCGCTCAGCTGTAAAGCGACTTCTGCCGATTGTTGTTTCATTTCCCTTTCGATTTCCGCGATTTCCTGTTCACACGAAGCAAGCCTTTTCCGGAATTCTTCCTGCTCGGCATTTTGTTTTTCATCCTTTTCCAACAGCTCTAGTATCTGGTCTTCAAGTTTTCCTTGCTGGCTACGATATTCCTGAGCTTTCTGCTGTACTTGCTCCAGACTCCGCGAACTTACCACGGTGCCGTTATATAACTTATCCTCTTCATGGTGGAGAAGATCCTGGCAGGTTTTTAACTCCAGTTCCAACTTATGTTGGGAGATGGTATTCTGGCGGCGATGATCATTGACGGCGGCCAGCGCCTTTTCACTTTGTTGATGGAGCGTCCGTAAAGCCACCAAATTTGGATTACTCGCCGCCTGAGCCAAACTTTTTTTCAAAGCCAGAACTTTGCTGTCAAGCTCCTGGATCCGATATAAAATTGGTAGATTAGCCATTTAAGCTCCTATTTATAAAGTAATAAACGGTTCATCTTGCAGGGTAGTGCTGGGGATAAACTCACAATCCGAAGTATTTCTGAAATAATCATTGAAGTGACGAACCATCAAATCCACAAACCCATGTTCGGTGGCCCAATGTCCCGCTACAATAACCGCCAAATCGCTATCCTTGGACATTAAGAAATCATGATAATTCAATTCACCCGTCAAAAAGGCATCCACTTTGCTTCTCAAGACCTTATTCAAAAGACTGCCGCCGCTGCCCGAACAAATCGCTAAAGTATGAATCATTTTATCCTGCTCGCCCGTAATTCGAATATCTTTGGCCGATAATTTCTTTTTGGCGAGTAAAGCCAAATCACAAAGTTTCAACGGCTCCTTCAACCTGCCGATCCGTCCCATGCCATGTATTACCGGGCTCTGTACCGGATAAACGTCAATCACCGATTCTTCGTAAGGATGGTTGTCATGAACTGCCGCCGAAACCTTCGATAAATTTCCCTCAGAGACCAACATTTCCAAACGGGTTTCCTCAATCCGGCTTACCTCTCCCGGTTTACCAATAAAAGGCGTAGCCTGGTTACAGGGCTGGAAAGTACCGCTACCCCCGACTTCGAATGAACAATCCGAATAGTTGCCGATAACCCCCGCACCAGCCCGAACCATCACTTTTCTGAGGACTGGAATATATTCTTGCGGTGCAAAAACGACTATCTTGTACGACCTTTGCGAGGATGGACTCATGCAGGGATCCAGGAGTTTAATATCGGTCAGTTCAAATCGCTCAGCCAAAAATTGATTTAAGCCCCCCGCTGCCATATCCATATTAGTATGGGCAGCAATTAAAAAAAGCCGATGTTTTATCAATTCTTCCAAACATCGCCCGATAGGTGTATCCAGATTAACTTTCGAAAGGGGTTTAAAAAGCAAAGGATGATGAACCACAAAACCATCAACTTGACAATGAAGTCCCTCCCGAATGACTTGTTCATTCAGATCCAGGGCAACCATGACTCTGGAAACCGGCTGGTCAAGGCGGCCAATTTGTAAGCCGACATTATCCCAACTTTCCGCTAAATCCCAAGGCGCGATCCGGTTAAGTGCCTCCATAATATGCTGTAAGTGCGGCATACAGCCCCTCCTACCCATTTGCTTCTGATCTAAATATATCTATATTATGGATGAAAAAACCAAAATCCTGCTTTCCGTAAAACATTTCTCCGATAAAACAAAAAAAGTGGGGTTTTCCCACTTAACTTTACTGTTTTTCTATTGGTGGGCCCACTTGGATTCGAACCAAGGACCGATCGGTTATGAGCCGACTGCTCCACCGCTGAGCTATGGGCCCAAAAGTGACATAAAGTATTATACAATGAATCGCTCAAAACATCAAGAAAAATCATTTCCTCAATCCAAGAAATCTTTCAATTTCTTGCTGCGGCTAGGATGCCGCAATTTACGCAGCGCTTTGGCTTCAATTTGCCGAATCCGTTCACGGGTCACGTTAAAAATCTGTCCGACTTCTTCCAAAGTTCGGGCCCGGCCATCATCCAAACCGAAACGCAAGCGTAAAACTTTCTCTTCCCGGGGTGTTAAAGTATTTAAAACCTCTTCCAACTGTTCCTTCAACAAACGAAATGAAGCAGCTTCAGCCGGAGCCGGAGCATCCTGATCTTCGATAAAATCGCCTAAATGACTGTCTTCCTCTTCTCCAATTGGGGTTTCGAGAGAAACAGGTTCCTGGGCGATTTTCATAATTTCCCGAACCCGATCCGGACTCATTTCCATTTCCACCGCAATTTCCTCAGCGGAAGGTTCACGTCCCAGACTTTGCAATAATTGCCGGGAAACCCGGATTAATTTATTGATGGTCTCAACCATATGTACCGGTATCCGGATGGTTCTGGCCTGATCTGCAATTGCGCGGGTTATTGCCTGCCGAATCCACCAGGTTGCATAAGTACTGAATTTATATCCCTTACGATAATCAAACTTTTCAACGGCCTTGATCAGTCCCAGGTTTCCTTCCTGGATCAAATCAAGGAAAAGCATGCCACGGCCTACATAACGTTTGGCAATGCTCACCACTAACCGCAGGTTTGCCTCAGCAAGCCGCCGTTTTGCCGATTCTTCGCCTTCTTCGACTCTGCGGGCCAAATCAATTTCGTCCGTAGCCGAAAGCAGAGGCACCCGACCAATTTCCTTCAAATACATCCGAACCGGATCATCAAGGGCAATTCCCTCTGGGATCGTCAGATCAAGTTCTACTTCTTCAGTATCGACTTGGAAAGGTTCTTGATCTTCAGTTGGTTCTTCACTCTCACTGGTATCCGGCATTATTTCAATACCATTACTGGCAAAGGCCTCATAAATTTCATCAATTTGTTCAGTCGATAAGTCAATTTGCTCAAGAGAATCCATAATCTCGCGGTAAGAAATAATCCCTTTTCTCTTGCCCTTTGCAATCAGTTCCTTAATTCCTTCGATATTTGGCAAGGCCTTTTCTTTAGTCAACTTTAAATTACCATCCTTCCGGGGGTAGGAACTTCATACTTCCATGAATCATATCTATCATTAATCTTCAAAATAGTTAAACCCGCCCCATCAACTAGATTCCCGCTGAAAATTGGGGGAAATCCTTTTGTAACTTTCTTTTGATCTCGGTAAACTCTTTAGCTTTCATTTTTAGGTTAGCCTCAGACAAGGTTTTCCCATTTTCATCCTTTCCTGAGGTAAGTTGTTCAGTTAAACTTTGAACTTGTTCCTGAAGGTGCAGCATTTTTAAACGCTGAATATTACCTCCCAGATCAGCTTGGGACTCTTTGACCTCTTGCTCAGCGATTAATGAAGCCGCAACTTCCTGAAACGAACCTTGAATCTCAGCCAAAATAATCCGAGAGTCTTTATCAAAAGCTCCTACTCGCTCGATTTCCAACAACAAATCCCGCCAAATCTCGAAGCTGAACTCTTCTGCCTTCAATTCTTCTTTAATTCGCTTTAAGTTATCATATTCCTGCAAGGCAAATTGCAAAAGTTCCTTTTCCGTCTCAAAAACAGCCCGTTTTAAAGGAGAAAGCTTATCTAGGTTTATCATGCCCATAGAGAGCCCGATTTTTTCACCTATTTCTTTAGTATAACTATTATTCCGTTCTCTATCCAGAACCGGAGATTTTTTCCTGTTTTTTTTCACCCAGTCGTCAAAATCCGCAAAAATAGAGACTTCTGAAATTCCCAGTTCACGAGCTAATTGCCGCAAATAAAATTCTTGGGTGAGCCGGTTGTCAATCAATGCGATCGGAGGCAACATTGCTTGCTGAGCCTGAACCTTCCCCCCCGGCGTACTAATATTATATTGCTGTAAAACCTGTTTTAGTGTGAAATCTGTGATATCGAGGGCGTTATTGAGTAAAGTATTAAAAGCATCCGCACCATTTTTTTTAATAAAGGAATCCGGATCATCCTCTGCAGGTAAATCTAATATTTTAATTTTCAACCCTGCCTCCTGAAGAATTGCCATTCCGCGTTCTGTCGCTTTACGCCCGGCCGCATCTCCATCGTAGGCTAATACAACTTCCGAAGTATATTTCTTTATCATCCGGGCTTGTTCCTTGGTTAAGGCGGTACCTAGCGAAGCCACTGTTTGAGTAAAACCGGCTTGATGCGCCTGAATTACATCCAGGTAACCCTCAACGATAATAGCCTGATTTTTTTTCCGAATGGTTTCTTTCGCAAGGGTCAGCCCAAAAAGGAAACGCCCCTTATGGAAAATTTCAGTTTCCGGTGAATTCAGATATTTGGGATGACTGTTATCAAAAACCCGCCCTCCAAAACCAACAATATTTCCTCTCAAATCAGTAATGGGAAAGATTAAACGCTCCCGAAAGCGATCATAATAGCCATTCTCCCCCAAACTAAGCAAGCCCAGTCTTTCGGCATCCTCAAGGCTTACCCCTTTCTTTCGTAAAATATCCGTTAAACTATGCCATAACGCCGGAGCGTATCCCAGATGAAACCGCTGCCAGCTTTCTGGAGCGATACCCCGGCCCTGTAAATAATTTCTGGCTTGTTTTGCCGAATCCATCTTTAATAGGTACTGATTAAAATATGCAGCAGCCAGTTTATTGATTCTAAATAAGCTCTCCCGATGAAGGTCTTCGGTAGAATCCGGACGATATTCAGGCCACGGTATCCCGGCGCGTTCTGCCAATACTTTGGCGGCAGCAATAAAATCAATATTCTCCAACTTCATCATGAAATTAAAAACATTACCGCCAACACCGCATCCAAAACAATAAAATAATTGTTTTTCCTGGTTAACATTGAAGGAGGGAGTTTTTTCCCCATGAAAAGGGCATAAACCCACCAGTGACCGGCCGGATTTTCTTAAACTGACATATTCCGAGATCACCGCTACAATATCGTTATGCTCTTTAATTTGTTCAAATAATTCCTGCTTTAATCGCTCCATCTTTCTCACCAACTTACAATCTCAAGTCTTCCCTACTCAACCATCAACCAATAACTAATAACCATAAAGCTAAATCTTATCGCGATCTCCAACTCTGGGGAACAAATTTCCCTATAAAAGTTTCTGTAGCAAAATGGTCGGTCATTCCAGCAATATAATCAATAATTGCCAAATGGGGATCCTCCTCTGAAAACTTCAGGATATGCCCTGGAATCTCAGAGGGATGTTCCTCAAAATAATCATATAAGCAGTGCAGCATTTTATAGACTTTCGCTTCCTCCACTTTCGCTATTGATCCGATATATACCTTCTCAAATAGGAAATACCGTAACTGATCAAAAACGCTCTGAATTTCAGGAGAAAAAGCGATATCTACGGTATCATAACTATTCTCAACAATATCACGGATTAAAACCGTTAGCCTTTTTGACGCCGTCACTCCAAGGGTTCTGGTTATGAAATCAGGTAAATCCGATATTTGAAGAACCCCTCCGCGGACTGCATCATCCAAATCATGATTCACATAGGCAATTCGATCGGCAAAACGGACTACCCTTCCTTCTGCACTCCGTGGCAAATCAGGTCCAGTATGATTGACAATTCCGTCGCGCACTTCCAGGGTGAGATTTAATCCCGGATAATCTCTTCCAGTATCCTCCAGCCAATCAACAACTCGTAAACTTTGCTGATTATGAAGGAATCCTTTAGGCGAAAGCCGGTTCAAAGCATCTTCCCCGGCATGGCCAAATGGAGTATGCCCTAAATCATGCCCCAAAGCAATCGCTTCCGTTAAATCTTCATTCAATCGCAATAATCTGGCGATAGTCCTGGAAATCTGGGCCACTTCCAAAGCGTGTGTCAAACGGGTACGGTAATGATCCCCTTCTGGAGCTATAAAAACTTGTGTTTTGTGTTTGAGACGACGAAAAGCCTTCGAATGGATAATGCGATCCCGGTCCCGCTGAAAATCCAGGCGCAATGGACATTCAGGCTCTGGATACTTCCGCCCTTTGGTTTCCGCTGATCGTATCGCCCATTTCGATAAATACAAATTCTCGCTTTCAAACAAATGCGCTTTCAAATCCATGGTATTGCTCCTTCTACACGAATACCACTTTGTAAAAAAAAAGCGCTCAGAGCGCTTCTATACCTTGCGGGGTTAACTTTATCGACTTGGTCTTGCCTTTTTCACCGAGCTGGCCAAGATCCTTACCATTCAGGCTAATGATGAGCCCAGCAGGATTTCCCATTCTAATAATCATTTCCCGCTGTGCAGTCCAGACCTGTTGTGGTTCCGAAGAATCAAAACTCATTCCTTCAGCCCCATATAGGTATTCGCCATCGCTTTTTACCTGTACCCAAACCCGTTCTTTAAAAGTAACATTAACAGTGATTGGCGCAATCGATTTTGGCGTCTCCATCGTATCGGTTGCGGAGGTCTCTTCTTTCGTAACAGCGGCGCCATCGTCTTGATTACTTTGACGAAAGGGGAATAGAAAAAAGCTGGCGACAATTAAGATTCCAATTAATGCTACCACGATTCCCAAATAAAGCCCTTTTAATTGCTCGTCATCCTGAGGCTCCGGAGACTTCACCGTTTTTTCCCGAACAACTACCGGGGTCGGCTCTTGGTGGTGCTGTTGTTGCGGTATGGACTGGGGCTGGTGCTGTTGTTGCTGTTGTTGCTGCTGCTCTAGTTCGGCAGCATTCTTCATCTGGTAATATTTTTGCAAAACCTCTTGTCCGTCCAAGCCAATTGCATTTGCAAAATTCACCAAAAAACCTTTACGGTAAACTTCGCCAGGAATGCCTTCCAGATCGCCACGATCAATTGCTTCCAAGTATCGCATACTGATTTTGGTTGCTTCCTGAATTTCTTTTAAAGAAATACTCTTTTCTTCTCGAACCCGATGAAGGTAGTCACCGATCTCCTTCAAAAAGTTCACCCCCGATTTTGAGTTGTTAAATTGTAAATTTTTCTATATTTATAATGAATGATGGACTTTTTTACTATTCAGGATGAAGATTCCATCTGTGAGTTAAAACTTCACCCTTTATGCAATAGCCAAATTAGAAAAAATTAAAATTCCAATTGATTACCGTTTTTTGTCAACCCATAATATATTCTAGTAATTAATTAGAGTTCCTTCCGAAAAAATGAAAATTACTGTTCTTGTTGGTGTTTTTTCATTTCTTCCAATTGCCTGGCAGTGATGTAAACCTCCCGAGGTTTGCTTCCTTCATATGGACCAATCATTCTTTTCGCTTCCATTAAGTCAACAAGCCTTGCGGCTCTGGTATACCCGACCTTTAAACGTCTTTGAAGCACCGATGCCGATGCAGAGCCGTAATCAATAACAACCCGGACAGCATCCCAAAGCAGCTCATCTTCGGTCTCGACGGCAGCTTCCTTTTTATTATCGGGGATATTTAGAAAATGTTCCTGATATTTGGGGCCGCCTTGATTCTTCCAATGTTCAATAACAGCTTCAATTTCTTTTTCAGTAACCAAAGCCCCCTGTACCCGCCGGGGTTTCATGGAACCGATTGGCGAAAATAGCATATCTCCCCTGCCAAGTAAACGTTCGGCTCCGACGCTATCCAAAATCGTTCTGGAATCGATCTGTGACGAGACCGCGAAAGCAATCCTGGAAGAAATATTGGCTTTGATTAAACCGGTAATGACATCCACCGAAGGACGCTGAGTTGCCACAACCAAATGGATTCCTGTTGCCCTAGCCATTTGAGCCAAACGGCAAATACAATCTTCAACTTCAACCGGGGCCAACATCATCAAATCAGCAAGTTCGTCAATGATTACTACGATATAAGGAAGTGTTTCTCCTTCCTTGGCTTGAGAGTTATATTTATCCAAATCCCTAACCCTTGCTTCGGCAAACAATTTATAACGACGTTCCATTTCATTGACGACAACTTTTAAAGTGCCCGCCGCCTTTTTGGCTTCCGTTACCACGGGAGCCATTAAGTGAGGAATGCCATTATACATTGATAATTCAACCATCTTAGGGTCGATCATGACAAATTTAACTTCATTGGGATAGGCTTTATATAAAATGCTCATAATTAGGGTGTTAATACAAACGCTTTTCCCGGATCCGGTAGCTCCGGCCACCAATAAATGGGGCATTTTGCTTAGATCAGCCAACACGGTTTCCCCGGCAATATCCATTCCCAGGCCTACACTCAGTCGGCTGGTATTCCAAAATGACTTTGAATCCAATATATCTCGGAAAGTGACAATTTGGGCTTCTAGATTAGGGACTTCAACACCGATAGCCGCTTTCCCAGGAATCGGAGCTTCAAGGCGTAAGCCTTTTGCCGCCAAGGCTAAGGCCAAGTCATCAGCTAAATTCACAATCCGGCTCACTTTAACGCCGGGGGCCGGTTGGAGGTCATAACGAGTAACGACTGGACCATGATGGGCTTCCAGCACTTTGACTTGAATTCCAAAATTAGCCAAGGTCTGTTCCAGCATGAGCGATTGATCGACCGGTTTAGCAACTTTTTTTTGACGGGCAGCTCCAGAAGGGCCTACCAAGTTAATATCGGGGAGTTGGTACTCACCGGCTTTCTGAGAAGGCCTAATCTGTGGCTGTACCGATAAATCCTGGGGAGAATCGCTTTTCAAAATCTCCTTTTTTTCATTCTTGGCCTTTTCTTTCTCTTTCAATATATTCTGCAGTGTGTCCATGACTACGCTGGAACGGGACTGCTTTGGCGGCAATGGACTTACCCCGACCTCTTCGTTCTTATTGGAATAGGCCTTACTTTCTATGGATGGATTGGGGTCATTCTTAAAGGGATTGATCACTGGGTCTACTTTCGGCTGTTTTGGACCCGTTAACGTTTCCCTGTCTGGAATCTCCTGTTCCAAAGGCGCCGGTCGTGCCCGGCGTTTTCCCAAACCTACCAAAAATACAATTAACGGTCGATCCAGAGCTAATATTGCCAAGATTATCAGCCAAATCGACATGAAAATCCCGGTCCCGAATTTACCAAAAAGCTGCAATAGTTTTAAGGCCAAAAAATGACCGACAATTCCGCCCCCTTGAGCTGCATCCTCCCAATTGGTGGAGGAAATAACCACCCCGCTAAAAAAATGTAATATCAGTAAAGCCCATAAAAATAAAAATATTAAAGTAATAAAATGCTTGCCAAAACGCACACCCCTGCGCCAAACAAGTAACATCCATCCGACAATGGCCACAAAGACGACGGGAATAATCGCGCCGCTATGCCCGAAAACATAAAATAACCCTCTTTTTAAAATTTCGCCGACAAATCCCGCGCCATTAAAATAAATTGCGGTTAAAGATAACAAAGCCAGCCCCAACAGCAGGACACCAATAATTTCGGTGCGTTGCTCGGCAAAACGGTCATCATTCTCTTGTTCGGTAGACTCTTCTTCTACATTTTTCGTACCAGCCATTATTCCTCACCTTCTTCGATTACAAGCATCGCAATATTGGCGGAATGCGCCGAAATACGTTGTAAATTACTCAGCATTTCAACATAGGCGACTCCAGAACCCGGCCAACATTTACCTTGATTTAAGCGGTGAATATGATTCTGGCGTAATTCTTCCTCTAATTTATCGATATTACTCTCTCGGTTTTCAATCTGTTTTGCCACTTCCAGATTATTCTCCCGTAATGCTTGACAGGCTTTATTATATAAATCCATAGTTTTTCCGTAAAAAAGTTCGATTTCATTGATGGCAATTTCCGAAAACGGCAATTGTTCCTGATTCTTTTTCTCAGCTATCGTTGCAATACTGTTGGCATGGTCCCCCACCCTCTCGATATCGCTGACAATATGCAACAAACCGGCCAAGCGGTGGGATTGAGCCTCAGTAAGAGAATTTTGTGATAAAAGAGCCGAAAGGTAAAAGGTAATCTGTTCCTGCAAATCATCGACAATTGCCTCATTCCGGTAAATACTGTCGAGAAGATGAACTTGTCCTTTTAGAAAAGCCATCCTGGCCGACTTTAGCATCTCCTGTGTAAGCGAAGCCATCTGATTGACTTCATGAGAGGCTAATATCAAGGCTAAAGCCGGACTTTGTAAAGCCCGCCGATCCAAATAAGTGCTTCCGCCCGAACTGATTTTAGCCTTTTCCGCAGGATGGTTCAAAAACTTAAATTTCGATGCCAAAAGGGTAAAAGGAAACCATATCAGAATGACAGACATATTAAATAAGGTATGGGCCATTGCCAGTTGCCAAACATTAAACCAACGGCCGTCGACAAAATTGGGCACAACCCGCCATTGAAACACCGAAGTCTCAACCCATTGAAAAGCGCCATAAATATTTTGATTTATCCAGCCTAAGAAATTAAATACACCAGGCAAAAACAACAGCCAAATCAAGGCGGTTGTCATATTAAAGGCGAAATGAAGCCAATTAGCCTTGCGGACGATCGGCAGACGATCCAAACCGGTGAGCATATTGATAACTGAAGCCCCGACATTTGCCCCGATAACAATCGCCACTGCGCCGCTTAAAAAAGACGGTTGAAATAAAGCAATTTCAATTCCGATAAATCCCTGGATTAGTGCTACCACAGTATTGCTGCTCCGCAACAAAGCGGCTAAACTTAATCCGAGCAAAAATCCAAGCCAAGGCTTTAAAAATATCTGGGTCATAAACAGAAAAGAACTATGAATGGTTAGTAAATATGCAAAGGCTTGATGGAATATTTCAAATCCCAAGTACATCAAAGCTAAACTGAAAATTGCCTGACCCAAATAATGCCAGTTCCTTTTCCGGCCATAAAAATAAAGCCAATAACCGAAAAATAACATTCCATAGATGGCTACACCCAAATTAATTGACATCAATTGAGCATTAATCGTCATCCCCAAATTAACACCCAACATAATCCATAACGCAGGTAATAATCCCAACAACCCGGCATTCATTAACCCGGAAATCAGTCCAAAGGTTAAAAAATTGCTCTGAAGAGCCGCAGCCATCCCTACCCCGGTAAATATATTTGAAGCAGGACTTCGGCCTTGCTTTTCTAAAATCCCCCGGATTTTCTCTCCGGCCATCTTTTGGACCCCATCCCCAAAGCGGCCGATTGCATATAAAAATAGCCCTAAAGCTCCAATCAGGATCAATATCCCTTCAAATAACGGCAATACGTTTTCCCTCCAATAATAAAACATTGTAGCATTTTATTATTCTGGGATTTTTAAGGAATTCCTTCATCATTCTTAAAGGTTGTCAACATTCCAAAAGATATAGCCGGGCTTATTCGGGCGCTATCGGAAAAGAATTAAACCAATTTATAGAAATTTTACAAATAAACGGCATCCATTATCCAATATTATCCATTTTGTAACTTGCTTTTAATCTTACATTTGTGTTAATGTTATTTTATGGAATATAGATCGTTATCATTTTAGAGAAAGAAGATTGCAAAGGTGGACTTAAATCATATTCGATATCTCGTGGTAGGTTCGGGATTTTTTGGAGCGACCATCGCCGAGAGAATCGCCCGTGACCTAGACCAGCGCGTGGCCGTAATCGAAAAGCGCAATCACATCGGAGGTAATAGCTTTACCTTCCCAAATCCGGAGACTGGTATCGAATGCCACCTTTACGGATCTCATATTTTTCACACCTCGAACGAACGTGTTTGGCGTTATATTAGTAATTTTTGTAATTTTAACAATTACCGGCACCGGGTACTAACGGTATTTCAAAACAAAACATATCCAATGCCCATTAACCTCAATACAATCAATACTTTTTATCAATTGAATCTTAATTCGGATGAAGTGGCTGCTTTTCTGGAAGAAAAACGGGACAATGAAAATTACGAAAATCCTGTCAACTTGGAACAAAAGGCAATTTCTCAGATTGGCCGGGATTTATATGAAGCCCTGATTCGAGGCTACAGCCTCAAACAATGGGGAAAAGACCCAAACACTCTACCAGCGGAAATTATCAATCGTATCCCTGTTCGGTATGATTATCTGGACCAATATTTTAACGATCCTTGGCAGGGAATTCCTGTAGAGGGCTTCGGCCAAGTGATCGAATCCATGTTGCACCATCCAAATATTGAAGTTTATTTAAACACCGATTTTTTTACCATTCAAGATTTAATCCCAAAAGATTGTCAAATAATCTACAGCGGACCTATCGATCGCTACTTTGGTTATCGGTACGGGCATTTGGAATGGCGCTCCCTTTCGTTCGAACAAAAAACAATAAACATACCTGATTTTCAGGGAATCGCTGTTATGAACTACGCCGAATCCAATGTACCTTATACGCGAATCCACGAGTTTAAACACTTAACACCGGATCGGCCTGCAAGCCCGAGTCAGACGATTATTTCCATAGAATATCCTAAAGCTTATACAGCTCAAGATGAACCTTTCTATCCCGTAAACACTCCGGTCAATCAAAAAATCTATCAGCATTATGCGGAGGCCAGCCATGAACAACGGCAAGTTATATTTGGAGGCCGCCTGGGAAGTTATCGTTACCTGGATATGGACCGCACCATTGAAAACGCGCTTGATATTTACCAAACCAAAATCAGGGGGTGCCAAAAATGAAAATCAAAGAACTGGCGGTTATTATGCCAATTTATAATGAGGAAAAAGCCATCACCGCCGTATTGGAAAAATGGCATGCCAAGTTATGCGAACTCCAAATTGACTTTGAAATCCACGCATATAATGACGGCTCTAAAGATAGAACCTCTTCAATACTCAATAAAGCGGCTGCCCGTTATCCAAGGATTATCGTTCATCAAAAAACCAATAGCGGGCATGGACCTACTATTTTACAAGGGTATCGCGAAAATTGCGGGGCCGAATGGTTATTTCAAGTCGATTCCGACGATGAATTGGAAGTCGCTGACTTTGATAAGTTGTGGCTTAAACGCTTTGATTACGACTTTTTATTGGGTATCCGGGTGGGGCGGCATAATCCGGTTTCAAGAAAAATCATCACCTGGGGATCAAAACTCGTTGTCCGGTTTTTTTATCACTCCGGAATCCTGGATACTAATACACCTTACAGGCTGATGCGCAATAATAAATTTAGGGACCTGTTTTTTAAACTACCGCCAGATACTTTTGCCCCAAATGTCATCATTTCGGGATACGCCGCTTTAAAAAAATTCCGTATTTTCCAAACTCCGGTGTATTACCATCAACGTACCACCGGTGAAGTTTCCCTTAAGAAACTAAAACTCCTAAAAGCCGCCGGCCGGTCATTGGGACAAGCCGTCTTCTTTCGTTTTAAACTCCGAGCATTAATTAGCCGACGATGATGGCTCCCGGTTGCCATTGGGGGTTTAAATAATCATTGGGATTGGTGCTAATCAGCCGGGTTATCTTATATTGCCCAAGCGGGCTGGCTTCTACCATCAAGCTAACGCCCCCTTCGCGCTTAATCTCGATGTCATCCTTTTTTTGCTTTTTGGATTCAGTCTCTTCGGGTTCATCTTCTTCAAAAATGTACTCTAGTGGTACAATGGTATAAAACATTATTGAAGGCCTCGTTTCCTGCTTTCAGCATTAAGTTCAATTAACTCATCCAACTTTTTTAAAGCTTGGTTAATCCCACCCAGTTCATTAATAAGGCCGCAATGAACTGCTTCTTTTCCGATCAGCACGGAGCCGATATCGCGAACCAGATCGCCCGTTCTGAACATTAATTCTTTAAATTTCTCTTCCGGGACTTCGGAATGACTGGCTACAAACTTGATAATCCTGTCCTGCATTTTATCAAGGTATTCGAAGGTCTGCGGAACACCAATCAATAAACCGTTTAACCGTAAAGGATGAATCGTCATGGTAGCTGTCTCAGCAATAAAACTATAATCCGTAGCCACCGCTATCGGAACGCCAATGGAGTGTCCGCCTCCCAAAACCAATGAAACGGATGGTTTGGAAAGGCTCTCGATCATCTCGGCAATTGCCAATCCGGCCTCAACGTCTCCCCCAACTGTGTTCAGAATTATTAATAAACCTTTAATATTTGGATTTTGCTCTATTGCAACAAGTTGTGGTATAATATGTTCGTATTTTGTTGTCTTATTTTTCCCAGGGAGAATGATGTGGCCTTCGATTTGGCCAACAATAATCATTGTATGAATATTGCTTTCACCTGATGCAGGTGTTTTCAGCTGTCCTAGTGATTTAAGATTACTTAACAATAATCTTTGTTTTCTAGGGTTTTGGCGCACTGGTTGTTCAAGCGGCTGTTCACATGGACTTTCTGTCTCTGATCCACCAGGTGATTGGGCTTTTGAAGTAATGGGAACCGAAAAATCACGTCTTATTGAATCGTCTTCCAAGTCTGCCACCAATTTTTCCCCCTATTAACCAATCTGAATTAATAGTAGTATCCCTAACTCCCCATAATTCATACTCAAGTTGGTTCAAAAGGTATTCGGATTGATTACAAACGGAGCTTGGAATTTAATTTTACTCGCTAACGAATAAAAATGAACTATTTAAATCTCGGAATTTAAAAAATAGCTATTTCATATCTTTCACCGTAAAATCTGCTGAATTCCCTAAAAGAGAAATTGGTTTGGGGGTGTAACCTTTGATGAATGAACGTTTAATCGCCCAAAAATTGATTCAATCCGGAAAGAATGTTCAATTGGAAATCTTGAATGAAAATGGCCAAAAGATAATCTATCGTACTTCCATTTGGAAATCTGAAGGAGAGCGAATGGAAGTATTCATACCCGAAAATGATAAAATAATAAAAAATATGCAGCCAGGCGCAGGCGTTACTATAATATGCCGAAGCGACAATAATGCCTGTGACTATGTCTTTGCGACCCAATTCATCGGGGTGGCAAAGGAACCTCCAGTGATTATTGTCAACCTGCCGGAAGATTTAAAGGCAGAAGTCGGGAGGCATTTTTTTCGGTGTGAAGTCAATTTTCCATTTCAATTTTTCGGTAAAAACGGTAAATATCGTGGGACCGTGGTAAACCTTTCAATCAATGGCCTCTTTGCGGTAATCGATCCCCAGTTGAATCTGGATACCGGGGCCAGCATGACCTGTCAAATGATATTGCCCGGCAACAGCTCGCCTTCATTATTCGTTGCTAAAATCATGCGGACGATTAAAGACGAACATTTTCACGGAATTGGTCTTAGTTTTCAACAAATCGACAAAAATATTCAAGACCAAATCACCAAATTTCTGTTTCAGCGGCAGAGGGCTATGATGAATCACGGTCAAATCTGTATTGTAAAAAACTCCGGCTAATTCCAATCATCCTGTTTCTTCCAACTTCGTAACTTCATTACTCTTTGGGATAGTATATTTTTCCTTCCATAACTGCTTATAGCAAATCCACCCGGCCGCGTTCCCTGAGGTTTTGAAGCAGTTTTTTTACGTTCTGAGCTTGATTCTTAGCGCATACCAACAAAACATCTTCAGTTTCCACAACAATCAAGTCCGACACTCCCATCGTCGCTACGGGCTTATGGGGACTATGGATGATGCAGTTATAGGTATCGACCCCCCAAAATTCTCCCTGGCCAACATTTCCGGATTCATCCGGCGGCAGTATTCTCTCCAATGTAGTCCAGCAGCCCAAATCGTCCCAGCCATATTCCGAAGGAATAACCATCAGATTGGAGGTCTTTTCCAAGATCCCATAATCAAACGAAATTGCCGGTAAAGTAGAATATATTTGGGTTAATTGATTCATTTCATCGGACGAGCCGATAAAAGGGGAAAAATATTGAAGACCCTTATATAGTTCCGGTAAAAAATTTTCCATTTCCAAGGTTAAATTCTTCAATTGCCAAATAAAGATTCCGCCGTTCCACAAACAATTACCGGCGGCCACCAATTTTTCGGCATTTTCCAGATAAGGTTTTTCCCGAAAGCCCTTTACCCGATAGTAGGGTTGTTTTTGACCATCAAGGGTACATTCGCCCATGATTTGTCCAAGCTCAATATATCCATAACCCGTTTCCGGACGGGTCGGTTCCATACCAAAGATTATCCCGCTTTTTTTCTCCATACAAACCCTAAATCCGGCGCGCAAAGCACTCCGCATTTTTTCTTCATGACCCACCCTACAGTCACTGGGTAAAAATGCAATGACAGGATCTTCATCCGGATAGTACTTCCGGAGATAAACGGCGGCTAGGCCAATACAAGGCGCGGTATTTTTAGATTGAGGTTCAACGATAATGTTTCGGGAAGGCAAAAAAGGTAACTGTTTTTGCACGGCCGTGGCTTGTTCGGAGTTGGTTACCACATAAATTCGATCCGTCTCGGTAAGCTCTTGAACCCGAGCCACCGACTCCTCTAATAATGTTTTTTCTCCATTAAAGGATAAGAGCTGTTTTGGAAACCTCCGCCTGCTACGCGGCCAAAATCTTTCTCCATAGCCGCCGGCCATTAGCACCAAAATAGGATTTGTCATCATTTCTCCTCCGAGCATTGGGCAACTCGCACTTTACTAATCTATGCCACCGGAGGAGAAATGGCTACTAAAAAACGACTTTTCGCTTTTGGCTTTTGCGCCACATTTCAAGGCCCAAAATTCTTTAAGGCAAATAGCCAATGGCTGATAGCAGACATCGGATTATGCTTGTTCCCGGGTTTGAAAAACAAACCATTTTCTGGCGATAAAATTCCATAAAAACACCAATATTGTTGCAAAAACTTTGGACAGCAAGTAGTAAAATCGGAAATGTTCGGTAAAAATCCACATCAAAAGAACGTTTAAGCCCAGTCCAATTAGGGCGATCACCGTAAAAGCCGCGAATTCAAACCACCTTTTACCTGAAGCGCGTCCTTTGAAAACCCAGTTCATGCTTAAAAAATTATGTACAATTACACTTGCGGTAAAGGAAAGTATCGTCGAAACCAGATAAAATATTTTGGCGTATTCGGTAAAAAGATAAAGCAATCCAAAATCGATCAGGGTTGCGATCGCACCAACAAAGATATAACGAAAAAATTGAACCGAAACACTTTCGGTCGGCTCCCAGAGAATCTTTTTGATCATCATGCACTCCTCGCTGAAACTATGAGTATTTTAAATGTTTTTTTTCTTCACGAAATATTTAGGCCGCCCTTTGATTTCCATATAAGTCTTGGCTAAATATTCACCCATGATGCCTAAGAAAATCATTTGCAAACCACTGACCAAGATGATAACCGACATGGTGGATGCCCAACCGGCCACCGGATCTCCGAATAACATCCTCCGGAAAACGATTACAAGGAGTAGCAGAAACGCGAAACCCGAAAATGCCAGCCCAAAAAAGGAGACCACCCGAAGGGGAAGGGTTGTAAAAGCGATTATCCCTTCCAGCGCATATTTTAATAGTTTCCAAAAAGACCATTTCGTCTCGCCTACTACCCGTTCGATATTTTCATAGTCCAGCCATTTGGTTTCATAACCTACCCATCCGAAGATGCCTTTGGAAAACCGGTGATATTCATTCAGTTCTAGAATCGAATTAACCATCTGCCTGGTCATCATTCTAAAATCCCGGGCGCCGTCCACAATATCGGCATCGGATAATTTATGAATCAGTATATAAAAAATCCTGGCAAAAAAGCTTCGCAGCAACGGTTCTCCGTTTCGGCTGACCCGGCGGGTCGCTACCGAATCATATCCTTCTTTTTCAATAGCTTCTACCATTTCCGGCAACAACGCCGGCGGATCCTGTAAGTCTACATCCATAATCACCACCCAATCGCCGGTTGCATATTTCATTCCCGCAAGCATAGCCGCCTCCTTACCAAAGTTTCTGGAAAAAGAGAGATACTTCACCCTTGGGTCTTTACCGGCCAAGGTTTGGATCACTTCTAGAGAATGGTCTTTGGAACCGTCGTTCACAAAAAGAATTTCATGGTCACAATGGATTTTTTCCAGGACCGACGTGGTTTCCTGATAAAAAAAAGGTATGGCTTCCTGTTCATTAAAGCAGGGAACAACCACTGAAAGCTTTTTCAAAAGAAGACCTCCAAAATTCACTTATTCAATATTAATTATTCGCTGCCGGTTATTTGTTCATTCGTCATCAGGAAGTGTTGTATTGTAAAATTCCATCAAAAATTTTCCGTAACTAACAGGCATCTTATCCATTAACGATCGAATTTACCTCATCTTTATTTCCTGGGGTTAACAACACCCCAAATATATAAAAACCATATCGTTGTACCGATACAGTTTAATTATATCATAATTCTTTTAAAACAAAATTAATTTATGACTATAAATGCAATTTTAATTATTAAATTCAGTGCAGGTAATGATGGTTTTATCAAATATTGCAATCATGGTAACGAGTTGAAGCCTAAAGGAATTCCGTCATCCCTTTTTCCTTAAGCAATTCCACCATCTCTTTTACGCTCTGAGCCTGATCTTTGGGACATATTAAAATAGCATCGTGAGTGGCGGTAACGATTACGTTATCTACGTTAATCGTTGCAATTAACTGATCGGTTCCATAAATGATTGAGTTTTTGGTAGCGATGCCCAAATGATTGGCTTTTATGATATTGCCGTTTTCATCGGGGGGAAAAATCGCCCCTAAAGCGTCCCAACTCCCGACGTCATTCCAACCAAAATCGCCGGGAATTACCAAAACGTCATCACTGCGTTCCATGATACCGTAATCTATGGATATACTTTGTAATTCCGGATATATTTGGACAATTGATTCAGCTTCTCTTGTTGTGGCGAGATCGTCATATACTTTCATCATACTTTTATAGAGTCTGGGCAGATAACGCTGGAAATTATCGAGAATTACCGATACCTGCCAGACAAACATACCGCTGTTCCAAAGATAATTACCCGAAGCGATATATTTTTGGGCTTTCTCGAAAGCCGGTTTTTCCACAAATTCACTGACCGGATAAACTCCCGCGGGCAACAGCCGCCCGCTATCTGTAATAAACCGGATATATCCGTAGCCGGTCGCCGCGAAAGTCGGTTTGATACCGATGGTGATAAGTTTCCCCGTGCTACTTGCAGCCTCACAAGTTTTCCGTAAGACATCCCGGAAGCCGTCAACATCGGTGAAATAATGATCCGAAGGCAAAACCGTCATCACGGCATCACCATATTTTTTCTTACTATATAATGCGGCATATAGAATACAGGCAGCAGTATTTCTGCCAACCGGTTCTTTTAAAACATTCTCCCGGGGTACCTGGGTGATCAGCACCGAATCAAGCAACTCTGCCTGTTTTTGATTGGTGACAATCACCGTATTTTCAAGGGGAATAACATCTTGATAGCGGAGAATGGTATCGTTCAGCATGATATCGTTGCCGCTAAGATTCAATAATTGCTTGGGTTTATTTTGGCGCGACAAGGGCCAAAACCGGGTCCCGCCGCCACCGGCGAGAATAACGGATACGAGGGTCATGGTTTTTCTCCTGCTTTAATTTAATTAACCTTCACTCGAAAATTATGAAAACAATATTTTAATCTCTGCTATATAAATCTCTTGTATATACTTTATCTTCAACATCCTTAATCTCATCCGTCATCCGATTGGCCACAATGACATCCGTTATCTTTTTAAATTCTTCAAGGTCTCTAACCACCCTTGAATTGAAAAAATTATCTTCTTTTAAGGCAGGTTCATAAACTACAACCTCAATACCCTTAGCTTTTATCCGTTTCATAACACCCTGAATCGAGGAATGCCTGAAATTATCGGAATCCGTCTTCATGGTTAACCGATAAATCCCGACTATTTTAGGATTTCTCTTGAAGATCATCCCTGCAATATGGTCTTTTCTGGTCCGATTCGCATCGACGATGGCTCCCATAATATTATTGGGAACGTCGGCATAATTGGCCAGCAATTGCTTGGTATCTTTAGGCAAACAATACCCGCCGTAACCAAAAGACGGATTGTTATAATTGCTTCCGATACGCGGGTCAAGACAAACTCCCTCAATAATATGTTTGGGATTTAAACCTCTTATTTCGGCATAAGTGTCCAACTCATTAAAAAATGCCACTCTCATGGCCAGATATGTATTGGCAAACAATTTTATTGCTTCTGCTTCGGTAGAATCAGTAAACAATACCGGAATATTCTCTTTGATGGCTCCCTCAATCAACAGGTTAGCAAATGCCTTTGCTCTTTCCGACTGCTCCCCCACAATAATACGTGAAGGATATAAATTATCATATAAAGCCTTACCTTCTCTTAAAAATTCCGGTGAAAAAATGATATTTTCGGTTTCAAACATCTCCCGTACTTTCTTTGTATATCCTACCGGAACAGTAGATTTAATCACCATGACCGCATCCTGATTGATGGATAATACATTGGCAATGACTGCTTCAACTGTCCGGGTATTAAAATAATTTTTATCCGGATCATAATTGGTTGGTGTAGAGATAATTATATATTCTGCGTCCTTATAGGCTTTATATGCGTCTGTAGTTGCAGTTAGTTGTAAATCTTTATGAGTGAGATATTCTTCTATCTCCGCATCGATAATCGGGGATTTCCTCTGATTAATCAACGCGACCTTTTCCTCAAGTATATCCAGTGCGATAACTTCATTATGTTGTGCCAATAGTACGGCATTTGAAAGTCCGACATAACCGGTTCCAGCTATTGTTATTTTCATGATGAACGCTCCAAATATAAATTATTTTACTACAAAAAGTCCCATCGTATACTTTTGTTAATCTCCAATCCCCTTTTTATCAATATAATACTTTTTATACCATTTTGCAAATCTGCTCAAGCCTTCTTCAAGACTGGTGCTGGGTTTAAAACCGAAATCTTTCACAAGCTCATCCACATCTGCATAGGTCTGATACACATCACCGGGCTGCATCGGCAGGAATTCTTTTTCTGCCGGAGCCTTTATGATACCTTCTGCCATAAGGCACTTTTCCAGAGTTTCCACAAAATACAACAAGCTTTCCGGATGGTTGTTACCGATATTGTAGATCTTATGTTTTACACCATCCTCATTGGGGTCCGGTGCTTTCCGCATCACATTGACCAAACCGGTTACAATATCATCGATATAGGTAAAGTCTCGATACATATCACCGTAATTAAAAATCTGAATTTTTTTGCCGGCTACAATTTTATTCGTGAAACCAAAATAAGCCATATCAGGACGACCAGCGGGGCCATAAACCGTAAAAAACCGGAGACCCGTCGCAGGAATTCCATAAAGTTTACTATAAGCATGAGCCATCAACTCATTGGATTTCTTAGTGGCGGCATACAATGAAACAGGATTGTCCACTTTATCCCCGGTACTGTAGGGAACCTTTTTGTTGGATCCGTAAACAGAAGAACTTGATGCATATACTAAATGATCCACACCGCTTGCGCTATTGTCGTAAGAATGGCGGCAGGCCTCAAGAATATTAAAAAAGCCGGTTAAATTACTTTCAATATAACTTTCCGGGTTCGTAATCGAGTAGCGAACACCAGCCTGAGCTGCTAAATTGACTACGATGTTCGGCTTATATGTTGTAAAAAGCTCATTTACAACTGCTTTATCGGCAATATTGCCCTTGACAAACGTAAAAGCAGCATTTTTTAAAAACTCTTTCAAACGTTCTTCTTTTAAAGAAACATCATAGTAATCGCTCATATTGTCGATACCGATCACAGCTACTCCTTCCACGGTTGTTAGGAGTCTTTTTGTAAGATTTGAGCCTATGAATCCCGCCGCTCCGGTAATTAAGATTTTTTTCTTATGGAGTTCAATATTGAAATTGTCCATGACCCATCCCGACTTTTGAATTTTATTTGCAGCCTTGCTAATCACACAGTTTCATTAGAACCAATAAAGATAAAAATAGAAAAGCGAATCCGAAAAATCGTTGAAAAAAGCCGATAGCCAATCGCTAACAGCCATTTTTATTGAAGAACCTCTGCAAAGCGTCCTGATAAGGCGGAGTGGTGATTCCCAGTGAATGAAAACCGTCTTTGGCCAAAACGCTATATTTAGGTCTCGGGGCTGGCCGGGATAATTCTTCTGAGGAAATCGGCTCAACCGTGCAATTTTTACCAGCTTGTCCTACAATCAGGCGGGCAAAATCGAACCAAGAGCAATCTCCCTCATTGGTTCCATGATAAATACCGTAAGCGTTGGTTTGAATCAGCCGGCTGATTGCCAGCGCCAAATCGGCGGCATAGGTCGGGCAGCCGACTTGGTCATTGACAAACTTAAGAACCTTTCTTTCATCGGCTAATTTTAAAATGGTCCGCACAATATTATTACCCTTATCCCCGAACAACCAGGCTGTTCTGACAATATAAAACTTTTGGAGATGCGTTTTAACGATTTCTTCGCCCTGCCACTTGGTCTTGCCATAAATACTGTGGGGATTACAAAGGTCATATTCCTTATATGGCCGAGTTCCCTTACCATCAAAAACATAATCCGTTGAAATATAAACCATTGTTGCATTCACAGCCTGACAGGCATTCACCACGTTTTTCGTGGCAAGTACATTCGCAGCGTAAGCTTCATCCGGTTTTAATTCACAGTCATCGACTTGAGTCTTGGCTGCGCAATGAATAATTAAATCCGGTTTTACTTCCCTAATATATTCCATGGTATTCTTGAAAGAGATTAAATTATGCTCCGGTAAATCAATAGGATACAACTGATCCTGCGTTAAAATCTCTTGTAAAGAATTACCCAGTTGCCCCTTGACTCCGGTAATGATGATCTTCATGATAAATACCTCGTTATGAGTTATGAGTTATTTGTTACTTGTTATTAGTTGCTGGTTATTGCTCATTAGTTATTAATTACTCATTGCTAGCTATTGATTACCTGTTAGAAAATCAATAAGTTGATATTAATGGATTTTTAACTGACTGACAAAGTTATTTTTATATAGACGACCTTAAATCGGCCTATAACAATACTAATAACTAATTACTAATAACCAATACCTATTATCTATCCCCGTACATCTTTTCATAATATTCCCGGTACTCCCCGGACTTGATTCTCTCCCACCAGGGACGATTTTCGAGATACCACCGGATGGTTTCCTGAATCCCAACTTCAAAAGTTATCGTTGGCTCCCAACCCAAAGCGTTTTTGATCTTGGTTGCATTAATGGCATAACGGCGGTCGTGACCGGGGCGGTCTTTTACATATTGAATTAAGGATTCCGGTTTGCCGATGGTTTCCAAAATGAGCTTGACGATTTCGATATTGGAATGTTCATTATGGCCGCCGATGTTGTATACTTCACCGCAGATGCCGTTATGGAAAACGGCGTCAATTCCCCGGCAATGATCTTTCACATGGAGCCAATCCCTTACATTCAACCCATCGCCATATACCGGCAAAGGTTTATCCTCCAAAGCGTTGGAAATCATCAATGGAATTAATTTCTCCGGAAATTGATAAGGACCGTAATTATTGGAGCAGCGGGTAATTAATACTGGTTGGCCAAAGGTATGAAATGCCGCTCTGACCAGCAAATCAGCCCCTGTTTTACTGGCTGAATAAGGACTGTTAGGAGCAAGCGGAGTTTCCTCAGTAAAATAACCCTCCAGCCCCAGGCTGCCGTAAACTTCATCGGTTGAGACTTGTAAGTAACGGGGTACATTGTAGCGGCGTGCCAGATCGAGTAATACTTGGGTACCTAATACGTTCGTATTAACGAAAACATCCGGGTCTGTGATACTGCGGTCCACATGAGACTCGGCCGCCAAATGAATAACACCATCCAGCCCTTCTTGAAATAATGGTTCCAAGGCTGCTCTATCGGTGATGTCAGCCTTGACAAACCGATAATTTTTCTCGCCTTCGAGTCCCTTTAAGTTTTCCAAATTACCGGCGTAGGTAAGTTTATCCACATTGATCAACTGATAATCCGGATATTTTTCATGAAGGTGATATAATAAATTACTACCGATAAAACCGGCGCCACCGGTGACGAGAATTTTCATAGTTTTCCCTCCTGTTTTGGGATTGACGTTATTGGTTGTTGGTTATTTGTTATTGGTTTTACCTGTAATCACGTCTGGATTGCCATCTTTAGCAACTATTTTAGTCAGAGTTTAGAATAGATAACAATCCATAACTCAAGACCAATCGCTAATAACCAATAGCTAGTAACTAATAACTGAAGTTACAATCACTATCTTTCAACAATGGCGACTTGGCATCCTTCGCCGAAAGCACCGGGTCATTAACTCCCCAATTAACTCCTATCTCGGGATCATCGAACCGGATCCCCCGGTCGCATTCCGGAGCATAATATTTATCCACTTTATATTGGATTTCGCAATTATCAACCAAGGTTACAAAACCGTGGGCAAAACCCTTGGGGATGAATAATTGTTTTTTGTTATCAGCCGATAATTCCACCCCTACCCATTTTTTATAAGTCGGGGAGCCTTTACGAATATCGACCGCCACATCCAGAATGACCCCTCTAGTGCACCGGAGCAGTTTACTCTGAGCCTTGGGATTGTTCTGAAAATGTAAACCACGTAGGGTCCCCTTAGGGATAGACAGTGATTGATTGTCCTGGACAAATTCGACGTTTATTCCTAAACTATCCATCTTTATCCGAGAATAAGTCTCCATAAACCACCCCCGGTTATCTTCAAACACTTGCGGCTCAATGATCATCACACCAGGTAGGCTGGTTTCGACAATTTTCATATGTTATTGACTCCTTTACGAAAAGAGATTCTGAAAGCATGGATGGTAAAATCGGGACCACCCTCATTCTATCTTTCTCCCCCGGTGAGAAACGAACTGCGGTTCTTTGTGGGTATTAACAATGCATCAAGGGAGGAGACTTGAAGAGCCAACTCATCCAGTTTATTCTCTATACGGGTCATTTATTTCTCGTTTCATTTAGATCGCTGAAACTATTTGTTTCGTGTTTTCATAATTCATTTTGGCAAAATCGTAAAATTCCCTAGCATCTTCGAGCGTTGGCTTACCACTCGGAAGCAGTCCAAATTCATTGGGATAACGGGATTCTATGTAAAGATCATTGAGTTTTTGCAAAACATCTAAATCCATCTTCCAATTCTTCAACATCTGTAGAAATCCATAAAGCCTAAGCAAATCATGAGTTTTGGGAATCTCTACATTATTCTCCTCTAATAAGGCCTTGAAACATTTTTCAACGCATTGTTGCGCATGAAAACATATTACCGGAGATAAAAATTCATCATCGATAATTTTCTCAATATTCCTAACATCCATTTCTGCACTTAAAAGCCATTCTTTACTTAATTGACTCATAAAAGCCGAGCTCCTTTATTCATTAGCTCTCTTGAAAAGGAACTATTCATTTCAATAAATTTCTTATGCATCGGTCGCGTATATACAATTAAATCAACAGGATACTTAATTCTAAAGTCAAGAAGCTGCTGTGAATACTTGAGCCTTAAATTACTTTTATCCTTCCAACTGTGAGGCATATATTCGTCTTTGGTAACAATGTAAAGATCGATGTCACTGTCTTCATTAGGTTCACCATAGGCGTAGCTCCCGAAGAGGACAATCATTTCCGGATCAAGAGGTTTTAACCTCTCAATAATTTCGTTTTCAATTTCTATAGGAAGGCTCACGCATATCACCTCTCCGATTTGATACTTTATTATATCATATTCAAATCGGGTTCATTTTATCGACTATCGGCGGTTAGCCCTTTACTACTAGCTTTTAGCTTTTAGTTTTTAGCTTTTGACTTTATGCCATCTTTCAAGCCAAAATTCTTTTTAGCTAAAGCTGACAGCCAATAGCTAATACCGTATCTTCTGCTCCGCCACTCGTTTCAAATGTTGCCCATAAGGCGATTTACCATAGCGTTCGGCTGACTTCATGAGTTCTTCCTTATCAATCCAACCCTGAACATAAGCTATCTCTTCCGGTGCTGAAATCTTGATACCCTGCCGCTTTTCTATCATTTTAATAAACTCCGCAGCGTCCAGTAAACTTTCTACGGTCCCGGTATCGAGCCAGGCAAAGCCACGGCCTAGCAATTTAACATCCAGCTTCCCTTGTTCGAGATAAACACGGTTCAAATCGGTGATTTCCAGTTCTCCCCGGGCGCTGGGTTTGAGTGCTTTAGCGTATTCGACAACTTTATTATCGTAAAAATACAAGCCGGTAATGGCATAATTGGATTTGGGAGTCTGCGGTTTTTCTTCCACTGATATAACCTTGCCATCGCCATCAAACTCAACAACCCCGAACCGTTCCGGATCTTCAACATAATACCCGAATACCGTGGCTCGGTTTTTATTGTTTGCAGCTTCTTGCAATAACCTGCTTAAACCATTACCATAAAAAATGTTATCACCGAGGATCATGGCGCAATCATCACCGGCGACAAACTCCTCACCGACCAGAAATGCCTGGGCGAGGCCGCCGGGATTAGGTTGGACCGCGTAAGAAAGGTTGATACCGAATTGAGTTCCGCTGCCAAGGAGTTTTTGGAAATTCGGAGTGTCCGCTGGAGTGGAGATGATCAGAATATCCTGTATACCGGCTAGCATCAGGACGGATAATGGGTAATAAATCATGGGTTTGTCGTAAACCGGTAGAAGTTGTTTACTGGTAACCATGGTTAATGGATAAAGACGAGTACCGGCGCCGCCGGCGAGGATGATGGCTTTCAATGTATTTTCTCCTATTCCAAAGATTTTACAAATGCCTGGATCGTACACTCCAATCCTTCTTCTAAAGTGTAATCCGTTTCAAATCCCAATGATTCAATTCGTTCCACCGCAGCATATGAATGTTTAATCTCGCCTTTCCGCTCAGGAACATAACGAATTGACGCTTTCGAACCAATAAAACGACTAATTATTCCCACAAGCGTATTTATATCAATTACTTTTCCATAGCCGATGTTATAAACACCTTGCCCATGGTTCTTAAGAAAAAGTAAGGCTTTTACAATATCTTTTACGTAAATTAAATCTCTTGTCTGGGTCCCATCGCCATAAATTGTAATTGGTTCTTTTTTGATTGCTTTGGTGATAAAGATGGGAATTGCTGAAGCATAAGCGGACTCGGGATCCTTTCTTTCACCAAAAACGTTAAAAAACCGGGCGCAGACGGTAGGCAAACCAAAAGATTCTGAAATAAATTACAATAATATTCTCCATCCACTTTGGTAATTGCATAAGGAGATTTAGGCTCCAGACGCATACTTTCGGTTTTTGGAAGTTCTGGTGAGCCACCGTAAACTGCCGTCAAGGAGGCAAATACAACTTTTTTTACTTTATGAATATGAGCTGCCCTAAGTACATTCAATGTGCCATGCAAATTAATTTGTAATACACTCATCCATATTAGTCATGGATTCTACCACACTCGTCGTTGCCGCTAAATGAAAAACTATGTCACAACCTTTGGCAGCTTCCACTAATGAATCATAATTACGGATATCACCCTGGATAAACTGATGAGGAATGTTATCTAAGGAACCACTGATTAATTAATCTTCCAGCATTTTTCTTGATTAAATTTTTTGATTTTGAAGCATTTAAAGGCTAATATTCACCATACTTTACTGTTTCTAGGGGTATTCACCCGAAAAAGGGCGC
>JAEVYU010000044.1 GCA_023392595.1 Bacillota bacterium
ATCAAAAGCATCTTGAATGTTTGCTCAAAGAATACATTAATCATTACTACAACCCCCACCGGACTCATCAAGGCATTGGAGGGCAGACTCCTTTTCCTTCGAAAAGGCCAACAAAAACATCCATTGCCGAAACAACTTTAATTTCCGAACCAGTTTTAGGCGGGCTGTACCATAATTACCGCAAAGCCGCTTGAAGCCAAGTAAATCTTAAAACCCAATCTCCACCAAATTTCAAGGCTTGTTTTTCCATGCCATTTTGCCAAAACCTAGATCTCTATCAAAGAATTTTCACTTCAAAACAGCCTATTTTTCAAAGTTTCACTTTAAAAATCAGAGCCTAAATTTTTGGTTAAGCTCCATTTTTGACCCAGATGGATTTATTGAAGCCTACACGCACTTTGAAGTCCACAACTCGACAAAAAATCTTTTGTGAGTATATTATTAAAAAAAATTTACAATAATACATAAAATAATCCATGATATTATATAAGCTGATATATAATTTAATATCCCCAAATATAAAAACATAAATTTGTTATTATATTTTAAGATTTTTTTATGAAATAAAAAATGTAACAAAATGCCAATAAGTAATATAGGAACTACTCCTAACAAAATAACATCAAATTCGCCATATTCAATGCATGGATTAACAAATAACATAATCGTAGATGAAATTAGCAATATAAATATAAATGCAAAAATTTTTATCATTTTTTGTGAAATTTTCATTTGCAATTTCTCCCTTAACCACATTCTATATTACTTGTAATGTATTGATATAACAGGTATCAATTTATGTACATCTATACTTCCTTTCTGTGTATTTACATTATAATCAATTGTTATCCTCGAAAGCTTTCCCACCATAAGCATTGTTACACTTCCATTCTTAGAATTATGAATATTCATATCAGCTGTCATAGTGCCTTTTTTCAAATCATGAGTATAGTTGAGATCCATAGAAACAGTTCCTTTTATTGTAACACCTGACATACTAGCATTTTGGTCTTTAGGAGTGTGAAATGTTATTTCATAGGAATCGCTCATTCCTACAAGTCCTCGAACTTTCTCTTCTTGACTTGTAGGGCGCATAAGTAAAAATCCCTTTACAGCCTTTTCCCCAGTAATAGTTTTAGTTTGACCAGTTTCGGGATTTGTAACATCTATCGAATATCCATCATTTTGAATATTATTGGTAGTCTTATTGCTTGCTTGCACTACCTGTGTGGCATTTTCTTTATTTACTGAATTTCCATACTCGTCTGTCCATTCCAAATCATTAACATCAACTTTAGGCTGTTCTGTCGAATCCGATAACGCCGCATCTATCGCTCCTTCAACTCCGCACAAAGCAAACACATCACCGGCCCCGAATTTATAGTCTCCGCCATTGGCCACTATGGCACCCATTGTACCGTTAAACCAATTCCTTACCGCTTCCAAGTGCATATTCCCGGTGGGAGCCTTACTTGCCGAAGATCCTACTTCAACCGAACCCAGCCAATAACTTACTCCCGCAGTTATCGCTCCCCTTCTGGCCCCGGCCCAGAAACTGCCGCCCATAAGCGACGATATAATTCCACCACTTAGAGCCCCTCCTGCCACTGCCGCTAAAGTACTTGCCAAGTATGCACCACACAATTCCCCGCAGCACCAGCCAATTGCTCCGGCTACCGCCCCTACAAACGCTCCGACTAATGGATTGCCTCCATTGCAATAAGCATCGATGGCTCCAATTGCTGCCGCAATTGCCACGACAACCCAGAAGAACTGTCCCGTCGGATCAATCCTACTAATCCCGTTATTCCCGCAATAACTATACAAATTCGGGTTATTGGGATCCGCCGCCGGATCTTCCGAAATAAACCTGCCCAAGTCCGGGTCATACCAGCGGGCATTATAATAATACAATCCCGTATCACTGTCATACTCTTTACCGGTAAACCCGTGGGTCTCGTCAAAGTCGCCGTTGCTTACGAACTTGGCGCCGAATGCGAAATAGTCGGCGTTAAACACTACTTTCCCGCTCTGGTCGGTGATGGCGCGGACTGTTCCTACCTGATCGGTATGATAATAATAAACTTTCGCGTTCGTATCGCCGATGATTCCATCCACCCTGGCCAGATGCTTACCCAGGGCATAGATATAAGACTTGATCTTTTCATCCTTGATTCTCTTTTCAAAGATCGGTTCCGTGCCCTCAAAGACGTAATGGATGGTTCCTTTACTGCCCCGTTTGACTTGCCGCAGTCCGTCCGGACTGTATTCGTAGTCCGATACAACTGTGCCGTTCTTCGAAACCTCGGTCAGCCGGTTCAACAAATCATTCGTATATTGCCAATACTCGACTCCCTCTCCCGAGGTGGCAATATAGGTATCGTGTTATCATGATATGGATTCCCTTTCATTTCCAGATTTCCTGCATTCTCCTATGCAATAGCTGGTTCCCAACCTTCTTCAGTCGATTCGAGTTGGCCTTACCATATGGAATCCTTATCATCGAAGCTCGAAAAAAATGAAAGCCGATTTTTTCCTGTCCACGGATTCCACCGGCTGAGATACTTTTGGAGCGGCCCAAAAGTATCCAAAAAGCCGCCGGGACCTAGGTCCCGGTCCTCCTCTTATCCCGCCTCCTTCCTTGGCGCGGGAACCCTGGGGACTGGCCGGCTCCATCCTAGAGCCGGCCTTCTCGATTCATTCCTCGATGCCGACGGCTGAACGCCGTCCTGACGTTAAGCCGCGTGGTCCGCCTCCCTGCCGACCATATCGGAGTTTAAAATATTGGGTCTATTTTATCGGCTTGATTCTTTGCCGATTAGCCGTTTTCCATTCATTAATTGCCAACTTTACACCTAATATCGATTCATGATATCCTATCCTCACGATGATTCCTTTTAAACCGATTATCACTTTTTTTGCATGTATGGTATCTCATTTTAACTCATGTTCTTAAAGACTCGCTAAAATCCCGCGCCGCCCCTTGAAATGGAAATCCTCGCTCTCCGCAGCCAATTATCTATTTTTCAACAACAGATCATCAATCGTAAGCTTCCCAAACCCCGCCCAACTCCGGTATTCCGCCAACTATGGTTTTTTATCTCGAAACTCTGTCCTGACTGGAAATCAGCCCTCTTTGTCGTCAAACCGGAAACCGTCATTCGCTGGCATCATACCGCGTTCCGCTTTTATTGGACCGAAAGATCAAAGCCTCACGGCAGACCGGCCATATCTTCGGCTACCATTTCGTTAATAAAACGCATTCATAAGGAAAATCCGCTCTGGTCTCCCGAACGGATTCACGATCAACTGATGAACCTTGGCATAACCGATACGCCTACTCCGAATACCATTGCCAAGTATCTTTCCATCCAAAAACCTCCCAGTGAAAAGTCGTTACAGTCTTGGAAAGCCTTCCTTGCCAATCACCGACAAGGCATTTGGGCAATGGATTTCCTGACAGTACCCACCATATTCTTTAAAGTGTTATATGTCTTGATTATCATCAGTCATGATCATAGAGTAATTCGGCATGTTGCAGTCACTTCCCATCCCACCTCGGCCTGGGTGGGCCAACAACTCCGGGAAGCAACTCCTTTCGGAAACCAACCGGAATACCTGATCCATGATAATGACCGTATTTTCGTAAGTAAGGAATTACAGGCATTTCTGACAAACACCGAAATCAAATCCATTCGAACTGGATTTCATTCACCCTGGCAGAACGGGATCTGCGAAAGGACTGTCGGCATTTTGCGCCGGGAGTTGCTTGATCATATTATTCCTATGAATGAAAAACATCTTGAATATCTACTTCGTACATATATTTATGATTATTACAACCCTCACCGGACTCATCAGGGCATTGGGCGGCAGACTCCTTTTCCTTCGGAAAGGCCCCCGGAAACATCCATTGCTAAAACAAATTTGATTTCCAACCCGGTTCTGGGCGGGCTGTACCATAATTACCGTAAAGCCGCTTGAAGCCAAGTAAATCTTAAAGCCCAATCTTCACCAAATTTTGAAGGCTTGTTTTTCCATGCCATTTTGCCAAAACCTAGATCTCAATCAAAGAATTTTTGCTTCAAATCAGCCTATTTTTCTAAAGTCCACTTCAAAAATCAGAGCCTAACTTTTTGGTTAAACTCCATTTTTAACCCGGATGGATTTATTGAAGCCGACACTAACTTTTAAAGTTAAGTTTCGATTTTTTACTCGGATGGATTTTTTGAAGCCGACAGTACAGGTTAAGCTCTATATACTCAGATTTTTGAAGTTAACCAAACCTTCAAAGATGTTTTAGTTGAATTTCTATTGAATATTTGTAATTTTCTAATCCTCTATTTCTCCAATAGTTTTTAAATTGTGCAATCTCAGCCTTGTCATACGTAATTCCTAAAAGTTTATTTTTTGACCAGTTTATATGAACATTTTGAAAATCATCCTCGGCACTAAAAATCAAATCTTCTCCGCTATATTTTCCTCCTTTCGGCACTATATAAACATTATATACCCATGATGTTGTAGCTCCTCCATCCCTTACAACTAAAATTGCTTCAACTTTACCATCCGGAGATGGACATCGATCAATTATTTTTTCTGAAATAACAAATATTTTCGTTAATCCATATACTATCGCGATAACAGCCAAACTAAATATTAGAATGATTATCCAAATTGCAATAGTTGTTTTTTTTATTTTCACTTTAGCTTTTTCTCCTTCCAAAAAATTAATATTGTCTTATTTTTTTTAATAAACTATCACCATATTCTTAAGTCATTCCATGAGGGTTGCCCAATTGTGACATCACCATAAGATGAAATTCCTAAATTAATCATATCTTGATCTCGGTAAGAATCACCATATGGAGATGCACCTAAAGGGTTACCTGGACCCGGATGTCCTTGAATTGTTTGATATGCTCCTGCTGCTCTATCAAGAATTTGTTTTGAAAAACCTAATGCAAAACCTGTATAACCATAATTAATATTACCAAAATCTCTTCCAGAATATGTTCCACCATTAAAGGTAAATTTCGTACCCATTTGTAATGTATTTTTAAAATCCCAATTATGGCCCGTCCTAACTATATTGACCCATGTTTGATATCTCTCATTAAGAGGAACATTTTGAAGATAAGTTGCACAAGCCTGAGATAATAAATTACCGTTTATTGTATCTTTATTACTTGTTACTTTTCCATTTTTATCCATTGTAAAATTAGGATTATTATTGGCAAGATCATTTTTGTTATTATATCCTGTAATGGTACTATCTCCGCCCCACCAGCTTCCAAACAATCCCTGTTTTTGATTCGCCAATGTGGTTTCTAAAATGCCATTTTTGTTATAATCATATGTGGTTCTAGTTCTTGTCCCATCAGTATTATAAGCGGTTTGTGATTTGATAGTTCCATCTTTGTTAAACTCTGTTTTTGATTTAATATTCCCATCAGGATTATAAATTGTTTGAGATTTGATATTTCCATTTGAATAAGTAGTTATTGTTGGTTCTTTCCCTTGTCCTAGAGTCTGTCCTCCATCCGGATTAGAATTTTCATTAGGTTTCGTTTCAGGATTAGAAGAATCGCTACTTTCACTATGATCATTATTATTATCATTACTGTTATCATTACCCGATGGTGCAGGTGGCCCACATAATTCAGTTCCGTCATCAGTAAAATAATATCCAGTCGGATCAATGTTACTTAATGGGTTATTCGCCCCATACGAATATAAATTCGGATTGTTGGGATCACCCACTGGATCTTCGGATATAAACCTACCTAACTCCGAGTCATACCACCTGGCATTGTAATAATACAACCCCGTATCATTATCATACTCTTTCCCGGTAAACCCATGAGTTTCGTCAAACTCGCCATCTTTCACAAACTGACTGCCAAACGGCATATAATCCGCATTGTAAACGACTTTACCCGTCGAATCCGTCATTGCCTTGACACTACCCACCTGATCGGTATGATAATAATACACTTTGGCTGTTGAATCCCCAATCACTCCATCAACTCTGGCCAAGTGTTTCCCCAGCGCATACACATAACTCCTGATGCTGCCGCTCGATATATTCTTCCGGAAGATCGGCTCCGTACCCTCAAACACATAATGAACAGTTCCGCCACTACCCCGTTTCA
>JAEVYU010000039.1 GCA_023392595.1 Bacillota bacterium
TTATTGAGAATCCTTAATTTTATTTTTTGCTAAAACCGATTCAATGAGTCCTTTTATTAAATTACGATCTTTCTCGTTTAATTTATCTACTTCTTCAAAGTAGCTTAATAACTGTTTATCCTTAAAACAATATTCACTACTATCTTCTGCCTCACTTAACAAATAGTCAGTAGAAACCCCAAATATTTTTGCAAATTTAGTCAAAGTCTCTGTTGATGGAATAAACAAGCCTCTTTCATAACGACTTATATTTTGGGATTGCATATTTAATTTTTTTGCTAATTGAGTTTGAGACCAACCCTTATCCTCGCGAAGCTTTTTGATTTTTTCCGATATTTTCATAATCTTAGTGTAGCATAAAAAGATTAAAAATATCAATCATTTATGTTGACATCTATAGTCATTAATAATACAGTTATAGGCAGTAAATGATTTAAACGGTTATAATTTAATTAGCCAAACGAGTAGATTTAAGGAGGTAACCGGGATGCTCAGACGTTACGCTCAAATATTACGGGACGCTATCACCGAGCGGGCCATCGAAATTGAGACGGAGCTACTCGCCAAGGACTCGCGCTACCGGGAATTGATTGCCAGACTCTGTGAACTGTTGGATAAAATCGAGCTGAACTTGCCGCCTGAAATGCAACGGCTTGTATTTGAGCTGGATGATGTCCTGATGGAGCAGGGCGCTTTGGAAATACGGACGATGTATCTGCAGGGGTTGTATGACCGGTTAAGCTTGGAAAGGTTTTGGATGAAGGTTTACGGGATGCGGGGTAGAAAGTCCGGAAAGAAAGGGAGAAGATGGCTCGCGAGGATGTTTAAAGGTCTTGCTTTGTTTCTCCGTTGTTGATAAAGGGATAATTGGCTGCAGAGGGCGAAAGTACCATTTACGCGAAAAGTTATTTTACCCGTTTTATTTGGACTACTTCTGTGTCCAGTCTTTTAACTTCGTTATCCAAATCTTGGACCGCTTGAATTATTTGCTTATGTTCCAGACGATTCTCAGCTTTAAAATTAATGAGTTCTTGTTCGATGGTTTCAAGTCTATTATTGGTTTCTTTCCTAAAATCTTTTATCTCGTCTCTAAGACCATCTAATCCTTCACCAAACGTACGAAATTGGGACATTAAGTCTTCCAATAGAACGGCCACTTTATTATCATCCATTCTTGCTCACCTCTCAATAAAGTATTGTATCATAAATTCCAGTGGATGGATAGACAATGCGATGAGAGGTTTAGCGAGTTTGTGAGGCCATCACTATTACAAGAAGATTTTAACCCTACCGTTGTTTTCTACCGGAAAAAATTATTTTTGAAGAGGATTGGTTATTTACGAAGTGGAAATCCCATATCGAACTTTTCATTTTATTTTCCAAAGGGAGTTGAAACATGAGAGCGATTATTCTTGCCGGAGGGTCGGGCAGCCGGCTTTATCCTTTAACGATGGTAACCAGTAAGCATTTATTGCCGGTATATGATAAACCAATGATTTATTATCCCTTGTCTGTATTGATGTTGGCTGGTATTCGGGATATCCTGATTATATCGACTCCTGAAGATATTCATAACTTTCAAAGATTATTAGGGAGTGGCTGTCAGTTTGGTGTAAATTTTAGCTATGCCGTTCAGCCGTCTCCCGATGGTTTGGCGCAGGCCTTTATCATTGGAGAAGAGTTCATTGCAGGAGATGACTGTACCATGATCCTGGGTGATAATATCTTTTATGGTAATGGCTTAAGTAAGTTATTACAAGAAGCTGCTCACAATAAGGGCCGGGCCACTGTTTTTGGATACTATGTCGAAGATCCGAGACAGTTTGGAGTCGTTGAACTTGATAATAAAGGGCAAGTTTTATCTGTGGAGGAGAAACCGGCCTATCCCAAGTCGAATTATGTCATAACCGGATTGTATTTTTATGATAACCGGGTGGTCGAATATGCCAAAAATTTGAAACCCAGTCTAAGAGGAGAATTGGAAATCACCGACCTGAATAGAATGTATCTTGAAGAAGGTCAATTGGAGGTAAAATTATTGGGCCGGGGATTCGCCTGGCTCGATACAGGAACAATCGACAGTTTATTAGAAGCAGCGGAATTTATTAAAACAATCGAAAAAAGACAAGGAATCAAGATTGCCGCGCCGGAAGAAATTGCCTATGTCCAGGGATGGATTCCTTTGGAGCAGCTTCTTGAAGCAGCCAATCGTTATGGGAAATCCCCTTATGGCCATCATTTAAGACAGGTCGCCAAACATTTGATCGTGTATTCTCAATATGCTTATCGGGATGAAGAAAGCTCATATTGAAATCAATTACAGTAAATCCCTTCGTGAGTTTTTTTAAAGGCGGGAGGAAAAAGGATGAAAATTTTAATAACAGGGGGCGCCGGTTTTATCGGCAGTAATCTGTTATATTATTTAAGTGAAAAATATCCGGATTATAAGTTGATCAATCTCGATAGTCTAACCTACGCAGGTAATTTGGATAATCTTAAAGGCTTAAAGGGTGCAAACAATTATCGTTTTTTTAAGGGGGATATCACCGACAGAATGGCAATTGAACCCCTTTTTCAGGAGGGTTTGGACGGAGTGATCCACTTGGCTGCCGAATCTCATGTGGATCGTAGCATTGATAATCCGGAAGCATTTGTAAAAACTAATATTTTGGGGACACAGGTTTTGTTGGATCTCTCCAGGAAATATAGAGTCCCTCGTTATTTGCAGGTTTCTACCGATGAAGTTTATGGGAGTCTCGGTCCCGATGGTTATTTTACCGAGGACACCCCTCTTTCTCCCAACAGCCCTTACTCGGCCAGTAAAACGGGTGCTGACCTATTGGTAAGGGCGGCCTTTCATACTTATGGTCAACCGGTATTAATCACTCGTTGTTCCAATAACTACGGTCCCTATCAATTTCTCGAAAAATTTATTCCTTTGATAATTTCCAACGCGGTAGATGATAAACCTTTGCCTGTATATGGCGATGGGTTGAATGTAAGGGATTGGCTCCATGTGAAAGACCATTGCCTGGGAACTGACAGCGTGTTTCATCATGGCGTTTTGGGTGAAGTTTATAATATTGGCGGTCATAATGAACATTCTAATATTGAAATCGTCAGACTAATCTTGCGAATCCTCGGTAAACCCGAGTCCTTGATTCAATATGTAAAAGATCGGCCTGGACATGACCGCCGTTATGCTATCGATGCTACGAAGATCAGAAAAGGCTTAGGCTGGACACCAACCATACCTTTTGACGTCGGAATCCAGGATACCATTAAGTGGTATTTGGAACATCGCTCTTGGTGGGAACGCATTCAATCCGGAGAGTACCGGCAATAGGATTAAACTGTCCGGCGGTTTTAATCGGACCCCCAAATTCACTGGAAAAAAATTCGGCAAGCTAAAGGGAAACCTCTTAAAAGATGGAAATACAGAGTATATAATTTGGCCAATCTCATATTTTACATAGGAAGCCTCAAAACGGGATGGATCAAAACCGGTGAATTCCCGTATTTGAGCTAAGAATGGAGGATTTCAATGAAAGTCGCCATGTCGCCTTATCTGATGTCCCAAACCGAAACCCTGAGCCGTTTGGTGACGGAATTATCCAGGCATTTTCCCTACGTTTCGGTATTGGGTATCGACAGCGTTGGAAAACAATATGCGGTTCAAAAAGTCAGCATTCAGGTTGGCGAGTCGCGTTGGACCGAACGGGGCTTTGTGATCCAGGTTTACCACGACTCGATCTATTCCGAGTTTTCTTTTAATGAAATCCCTTCACAGGATCTCGATTCTTTTATTCAGGAGATTCGCTCCCGCGTTCAAGTTCCCCTGGAACCGGGGCCTTTAGGAATCAACGTTGCCCGTTACCCCCTCATCGAAGAGGAGGCGCTAGCGAAAAGTTTTTACGGGGAAGCCCAAAAGCTGCCCCAGCAGGTGAGTGCCGAAGAAAAAGTCACCCGCATGACTACCCTTCATCAAAAAGGCTTTGCCCTTTCCAAATGGTCGGTGGACTTCCGGGTCCGTTATGAGGAAGTCCATGTATCCAAGATATTTATCTCCACGGCCAAGCGGCTTGAGCAGAGTTATGTTTGGAGCCAGGGATACTTAATCCCGATTGTACGGCGGGAAGGAAATACCCGTTACTGTTACGGTAGTTTTTCCGGCCTCAAAGGTCCGGAATTGTTGGATGAAATGGAACCGGCCGTTGCCAAAGTGATCACTCAGGCCGAGAAGTTGTTGGATGCGAAGGCGGTTCCTCCCGGTGAATATGATGTAATTTGCTCGCCCGAGGTTTCAGGCCTGATTGCTCACGAGGCTTTTGGCCATGGGGTGGAGATGGATATGTTCGTCAAAAATCGCGCCAAAGCCCGGGAATACCTGGGGAAACCGGTTGGTTCCAAACTGGTTACCATGCATGACGGCGCTGCCGCCGCCCACCAGGTATCATCTTATCTTTTTGATGATGAAGGCGTGTTAGCCAAGGATACCGTAGTCATTGACCAAGGGATTTTAAAAGCCGGAATTTCCGATCGCTTATCCGCCCTGAGACTGGGTATGGAACCTACCGGTAACGGAAAACGGGAATCTTATGAACGCAAAGCTTATGCCCGGATGACCAATACTTTCTTTAGTCCGGGACAGGATAGTCTTCCTGAGATGATAGCTTCCATCCGCCATGGCTACCTTTTGGAGGGCATGATGAGCGGGATGGAGGACCCCAAAAATTGGGGAATCCAATGTATGGTCTTGCAAGGGGAAGAGATTGTGGATGGAAAACTCACCGGGAATCTGGTATCGCCGGTAATTATGACCGGCTATGTCCCGGAGGTGCTTTCCGCGGTGACGATGGTTTCGGAAAAAGCGGAACTTTTCGGTTCCGGCGCTTGCGGGAAAGGTCATAAAGAATTTGTGAAGGTCTCCGATGGCGGCCCCTATATTAAAACCAGAGTGCGACTGGGGTAAAGAAAGGTAATTCATTTTGACGGATTGTATTTAAAATCGGGAGCGTGGTGCCAATGCTTACCATGGAACAACTTCAAAAGATATTGAGGGATATTCCGGAGATCAAAGTTTATAAAATTGTTGAACAAAGAACCGATTCGATGGAAGCTTTTTTTATCAAAAAGGAATTGGATATGAACCGCAGTAAAAAGGTGCATTATTTTCAGGCCACGATATATAAAGATTTTTCAGCCGATGGCAATGATTACCGGGGTTCCTCCACAATCCAGATTCATCCCACCATGCGTGAGGATGAAGCACGGACTGCCGTAAACCAAGCGGCTTATGCAGCCGGTTTTGTGAAAAATAAATTTTATCCCCTGGTAGAGCCGAGGCAGGTTAAGCAGCAAGTCCCGATGAGCAGTTTCGCAGGAGTTTCGCTTTCGGACGGGATTTCCCGATTGGCTGCGGCTCTTTTCGAAGGGGACACCCTGGAGCGGGGCGGGATTAATTCGGCGGAACTGTTTTTGAATAAAATCACCACCCGGATCGTGAATTCCCAGGGGGTTGATTTGCAGAAAGAGCATTACCGGGGTGAGCTGGAGCTGATAACCAACTGGCGGGAATCCGGTGAAGAAGTCGAATTGTATAAAGACTTCCACTTTGCAACCTTCCAGGCCGGGCAATTTACTCAAGTTGTCCGTGAAATGTTGGAGTTGAGCAGGGAAAAAGCCTTGGCCGTTCCAACCCCGGCTTTAAAACGTCACCCGGTATTACTCACCGGAGAGCCGGTCCGTGACTTTTTGCAGTACTATTATACCCAGTCGGCCGCTCAAAGTGTTTATGAGCAAACCTCAACCTTGAAACCGGGTCAAAATGTCCAGGGGATGGATAGCGGTTCCCAAGGCGATTCCATCAGTATGAAGTTGGATCCTTTTATGGAGAATTCCGCAGCCAGTACTCCTTTTGATGAGGATGGATTGCCGGTTGACAGCGTCGAAATCATCCGTCAGGGCAAACTTTTGAATTACTGGGGCAATACTCGATATTGTAAATATTTAGGGGTTCCCCCGACCGGAAATATCCGGAACATGGTTTTTAGCGGGGGCAGCCTATCGATTCCGGAGATGAAACAACAGCCTTATCTGGAATTACTGGCTTTTTCGGATTTCCAGATGGACCCTCTAAACGGTGATTTCGGCGGTGAAATCCGGCTCGGCCGTTATTTTGACGGCAAAGGCACTACTTTTGTAACCGGGGGGTCGATTTCCGGCAATATCCGGGAAGTCCAGGCCGAAATGATTCTCTCAAAGGAATTGCAGAGGGAGAACCATTTCAGTGGCCCGCAAACCATTCAATTATCAAATGTAGCCGTAAGCGGAAAGGCTTAATGAAAGATAGCCTACGGGAGGAAGATACGTTTCATGTGTGACACGATGGTTGCTTTGGGGAATTCCACCCGGGATGGTTCGGTTCTATTTGCCAAGAACAGCGACAGGCAACCGAATGAACCGCATTTGGTAATCCATGTGCCCCGGCGGAAGCATAATCTCGCCGGCACTGAGAAAGAATTGAATGTCACCTATATCTCCATTCCCCAGGTGGAGGAGACCTATGAGGTACTATTGTTAAAGCCCTCCTGGATTTGGGGCTGCGAAATGGGAGCCAATGAATTCGGTCTCAATATCGGCAATGAAGCGGTATTCACCAAAGAAAAATACCAAAAAACGGGTTTGCTCGGGATGGATTTGGCCCGGCTTGCCTTGGAACGCTGCCGCACCAGCGAGCAGGCTGTCGTTTTGATTGCGGAATTGTTGGAACATTACGGTCAAGGCGGTAACTGCGGTTATGAAAAGCCTTTTACCTATCACAATTCGTTTTTAATCGCCGATCCCTCGTCAGCCTGGGTGCTGGAGACCGCCGGCCCTTACTGGGTTGCCAAACAAGTACGCGATATTTATTGCATCTCCAATTGCCTTACGATTGAAGGGGATTTTGACAGAAGTCATCCCGATTTGGTGGCCCATGCGGTTGATAAAGGATGGTGCCGGAGCCGTCAAGATTTCAATTTCCGCAAGTGTTACAGCGATCACATATTTACTCATTTCAGCCGCGCCAGGCATCGTTTGGAAACTTGCAAAGCCGGTCTGGAGAGGGTAGGAGGACAGATTACCGTAGCAACCATGAAAAACATCCTGCGAAGCCATGGAAGTAAAGTCCAGGGCCGCCAATTTTCCACCCATTCGCTTGAAAGTGTTTGCATGCATGGCGGCGGATTCATTGGCGATCATACAACGGGAAGCTATATAGCTTCCATTACTCAAAATCGCAGCACTTATTGGGTGACCGGGGCATCCACTCCGTGTATCGCGGTATTTAAGCCATTATGGATGGCTCAAGGAGTTCCTTTCTTTTCTGAGTGGGAAGGCCCGGCCGCGATTGAATACTGGAAGATTCGCGAAAAGCTCCACCGCCGGATTATAGCGGGTCAAGTCGATGGATGTCGGTTTCTTGAAGAGCGCGACGCACTTGAAGGAGAATTGGAAAAGCTCATTCATGAAATGGACTCCCGGGCGGTCTCCGATGAAATATTAGCCAATACTGTCAAAATTGCATTTTTAAAAGAAAGGAAGTTCATTGAAGCAGCGTTGGAAACTGCGGGGCAAGGAAGAAACGGGTCTAAAATAACAGGAAGCCTGTTTTTTAAGCACTTCTGGAGTAGACAGAATCGAAAATTGGAGCAAAAACGCTCCCGGTGAGGGTTGGAACACTACGGCTGAAAAATTCTCATTCAATTCTAATCCAGTTCTAATTTTTTTATAACGGGATTCTAATCTTCGTTGGCTAAGATAACCATGGATTCAAAATTGATGGAAAGGAGAACAAAACCAATGAAGAAAAGTAGAAAGTTGTTGATTGTAAGTTTAGCCGTTGCCTTGGTTATCTCAGCAGGAGCGGTATTTGCCGCCGGTAATACCAAACCGGCAAAAGCTCCGGTAAGTACTACTGCGAAGTTGAAACTCACTCAGGATGATGCCACCAAAATTGCATTAAACGCTCATAAGGACGCGAAAGTAATCAGTGTTCAATTAAGCGGTAAAATCTATATCCTGAAGCTTTCCGAAGCAAATGGCAATCGAACCCTTAAAATTGGCGGAAATTCCGGCAAAATTTTAAAGGATGTCGGCGATGCCGCGCCAGCCGCTGCTAAAACAGGAACAACCCCAGCCCAAGCTGGCAAAAAGTGATAATAGTTTCAAGTGCCTTAAAATATTGTTGTTCAAAGTACCTCCCTTGCAGGGGGTGCTTTTTTTAGGCACTTGGATGGATTGCTTTTATGAAATGACATTGCTACAATGAAATCAAATGAAATGTATCTTTTGGTTTGGAGAATACTCATGGGTGCCGTAAAACTATTAATTATCGAAGATGAGAGACAAATTGCCAGATTCCTGGAGCTGGAATTGAGCCACGAAGGCTATCAAGTCGACCTTGGAACCGATGGCCGGGAGGGATTGGAAAAGGCCAAGCAAAATCATTATGATTTGATCCTTCTGGATATCATGTTGCCGGGTCTTAGCGGTATGGAAGTCTGCCGCCGCATCCGGCATTTTTCAAGCATCCCCATTGTCATGCTGACGGCGAAGGATGATATCGAAAGTAAAGTAATGGGACTGGATATCGGAGCGGATGATTATATTACCAAACCCTTTTCCATCGAAGAGTTACTGGCCCGGTTGCGGGTCGCATTAAGGCATCAAACGAAGGACTCTTCCCCAAAAGAGTTATATTTTAAGGATCTGGTAATGGATCAGATCCGGCATCAAGTTACCAGAAAGGGGAAGAACCTTGAGTTGACCAAAAAAGAGTATGACTTGTTGGAATATATGATCGCCAATCAAGGAATCGTCCTGACCCGGGAAAACATCCTGGAAAAAGTCTGGGGATATGATTATTATGGCGGCACCAATGTGGTGGATGTTTACATTAAATATTTGCGGGATAAAGTCGATGGCCCCTTTGAAGATAAATTGATTCATACTATCCGGGGAGTCGGATATACCATGAAGGAGGTGTGCGGGCAAAACGCGGAATGAAATTTTACAAAATACGGTTTGCCAAGATTTCCTGGAAATTAACCATCATCTACGCAGGAATACTCTTTTTGATTTTAACCCTGCTCAATGCTTCCATTTTATATGGCGTTCATTATTTTTTGATGCAACAAGCGGTTGCCCAGGTTACCGATACCGGGGATATGATTATTGAACAATTTCACGAGTCCGGGCAGCAAAGGGTGGATTTGGTCGATAAGGATCTTGTTTTGGGGATACCGTCCAATGATAATATTTATGTGAAAATAGTTGATAAACAGGGGAAAATTATCAATGAATCCCCCAAATTCAACCTTAAAATTCCTGAAAAAATCCCTTTAAAAACCAATAAAATTGCAATCCTGCAACGGAATTTATTGTACCAAAACAGGATGATCAAGGCCAAAAATCAATCGTACGCTTATTTGCAGGTAGTGAAAAGCCTAAAAAACGAGTTTCACTTCTTGAAACTTTTGGGATTACTGATGATTGGGGCTGAATTCTCCGGCATATTGATTTCGATTCTTTCCGGATACATTATCAGCCGCGAAGTGTTAAAACCGATTGCCAATATAACAGCGACGGCCCAAAGTATCAGTATCAACGATTTAAATCAACGGATCAACGTTGCCGGACCCCGGGATGAATTAACCGATTTGGCAACCACTTTTAATGCGATGATTGATCGGTTGCAACAATCTTTTGAACGGCAGAACCAGTTTGTATCCGATGCTTCCCATGAACTGCGGACTCCGATCTCCGTGATTCAAGGCTATATCAATCTGCTTGATCGCTGGGGCAAAGAAGATAAGGCGATCCTGCAAGAATCGATTACGGTAATCAAAAATGAAGCCGCCAATATGGCGGAGCTGATCGAAAAATTGCTTTTTTTAGCCCGGAGTGACAGTAGCGCCCGTAATCTATGCAAAGAACCGTTTGCTCTCGCTGAATTGATGGATGAAGTTTTTCGCGAAACAAGAATCATTGCCGGAAATCATCAAATAATATTGGAACATAATGAAGAAATTTCGCTTTTTGGCGATCGGAAATTGTTAAAAGAGATGTTACGGGCGGTGCTGGATAACAGCATCAAGTTTACTCCGGAAACAGGGAAAATCATCATCAATTCTTTGGCTGAAAAGGATAGGATTAAGTTAATCATCGAAGATGCCGGCATAGGTATTCCGGAAACGGAAATACCCAAAGTTTTTAACCGTTTTTATCAAGTGGATAAAGTACGTCCCAAAACCCAAAATGGATGTGGGTTGGGACTGGCCATCGTGAAATGGATCGTTGATGTCCATCAGGGTCAAATCCACGTCAAAAGCGCGTCTGGGAAGGGAACCCGAATTTTAATCGTATTACCTGTAACTGGCGATGATGCCGTTGCTTACCTGCAAGATTGATCCGAGATTATTTCGCTTTGGAAGATAACCATTCTCTCATTCTATGATTTTCCTTTAAATTCCTTTTTGCATTTTGGGCAGGTAATAACGATTTTCCCCTTCCCCCGGGGTACTCTTAAGCTCTGTTTGCAATTTGGACAGCTATAATAGCGGTGGGTTTTGATGTTTTGGAATCGTTCCCCTGCTTTATGAAACCAGGAATACACGGGGCTTATCAGAATGGCAAATTTGTAATTCTCCATGCTCCGTTTGGATACATTTCTGGAGAGCATTCTAAAAAGAGCAAAGCCGAGGGGAATATAGCCGATTCCTGCCAATAGCGGTATTTTAGCGAATTCAGCCGTTAGGGTCAAAACTGCCGAAAAAAGGATTAAGAAGACAGAAAGCTGGTCACCGCCGTATCTTCCCGTCATGAATTTTTTGAACCAGTTCATGAGTATTCCTCCTTATTGTTTTAGGTCGATGGAACCGCTTGACGGTTGGTGGATCGAGCAAAGCTCCTTCCATTCACTAGCACTGCCGGCCACAACACATGCAGCATAAATTGGTAAGGCAAAGTCCCAGGCAAATCTGATTCAAAGTGACGGCCGGCTTTCCAAAACCCTCACTTTGCTGTTGATATACGCGTCCGCTGTTTTGAATGATATTGTAAAGGCGTCGGTATTCCAGATTGTTCGGCTCCATCTGGATGGAGGTTTTTGAATGGTCTAAGGCCAGGATGATGTTACCGATAGAGGCATGGGCAATTGCGCTGTAATAGTACCAAGGGGCGCTCCTGTCGGTGATGGCGGACAGGGCGTAAAGGGCTTCCTGATAGTATCCTGCGCGCAGATAGGAAATAACCGGATCAAATTGGGGATTTTCAGCTCTTTGGTTTCCATAGGAACCGAAATTTCCAAACGGGCCGAAGCCGCCAAATGGATCATACCCTCCTTCACCGGCGCCCTGGTTGCCGTATTGGCTTTGACCGCTGTAACCTCCACCGCTGGTTGACCGGTAACCATTACCGCTTTTAATCTGTTCATAAGCGGCGTTAATTTGGCTCATTTTTTTGGCGGCTTCCGGGTCACCTTGATTTAAATCCGGGTGGTATTTTTTAGCCAACTTGCGGTAGGCCTTGGAAATTTCCTCGTTGGAAGCAGTTGGAGATACTCCAAGTACTTTGTAGGGGTCGGTGATCATTGGGTAAGGGTCTCCTTTGGTTGCTGTTTTTCTGCTTCGTACCTTGTCCAAACGCCGGAATACAGGATATTGTCAATCAGATGTTTATCCTGATGAATGGGCAGCAGTTTGTATTTTTCCACGCAGCCCCCCATCAGCAGATTTAATATATCTTTGAAATTCGCGGATGGAATGGCGATTAAAGGATTATAGCGTTCTTTCTTGATGTCGGCTTTTAAATCAAGACAGGCGTCCATGATATAAATGAACTTCCCCAGCGTTTTGCCAAAGGAACGCAAATTTTCGGCATATTCGTCTTCCTGCCGGACGAAGATTTCACCCATTAGGTTTCCAAAGCATTCGGCGGGAATATCCGGGTTCAATTCCCCGGATTTTTCAATTCCGGACAGTTCGTTCAAACAGTTGTTGATGACTGCATATTGTTTTGGATACTGCGCAACAATTTGATTATATTGTCTTTGAAACAGTTTGGCTGTCCCTAGCGATAGAACCTTGCGTTCATCGGCCCAATCGTCCAGGAGATTATAGTAGGCGAGCAGGAGATTCATATCGGCGGCATAGTCGGTGATTTCATTTCTCCAGTGCCGGCGGGGCTTAAACGGGTGAGCAAAGCATCGCCCATCGTTCATGGCGGTATTGGGCTTATAGATTGCTGTAAGAAATAAAACCAAAAATGCCATATCGTAAGTGAGGGTCATGCGGCTTAGCGCGCCGCAGCGATTCCCCAGCGCCCTGCACAGGCCGCAATAGTAGGCCTGATAGTGCTGTTTTTCTTCGGGTGTTAACTTTTCGAAATTGGCAGTAACATAGCCAAACAAAATATGGGCCCCCCTGTGATCGCCACATCGTCATCGTAACATAAAACCATATTTCAGATAAGGTGAAATAAATTTTAAAACACCTGATAGTTATTTTATTATAAACGAAAATTCAGGCGGCAAGTTGCTAAAAACCGAGAATTTAATAATATTTTAGAATTAGTCTTTCGGCATTATGAAAGTCCTAGCCAGGATCAAGATGCGCGCTTTTGACAATTCTGGAATTTTTCCATAAAATAGCGAAAACGACAATTAAATCTTGATGGGAGCGACAATGAAAAATTTGGAATTTTTTCACCATGTATATGAGATTGTAGCCCAAATTCCAACCGGCAAGGTCATGACCTATGGGCAGATTGCCATGATACTGGGTTCGCCCCATTGGGCCCGCCAGGTTGGACAGGCTATGTTCCATGCGCCGGAATCTTTAAAACTTCCTTGCCATCGGGTTATTAACAGTAAAGGAGGGCTTGCGCCGGATGATGTATTCGGCGGCGTTGCAAGGCAGCGTGAAATGTTGCAAAATGAAGGCGTTTACTTTAAATCCAACGGATTGGTAGATTTAAAGCTCTCCCTTTGGCGTGTGGAAGAAAAGCAATCTAAATAAATCAGTTGAATTTTCAGCTATTTTTTCACCAGCAGATCGAGTAGAGCGTATCGTAAATAAAAGGTAATCAGAAATGGGGAAGATACGCTCTACTTAAGTAAAACGTTCACAATCATTGATTACTTATTTAGAGAACGTTTTACTAATGCTGTTTTAAGGTTTCTGCTAAAGAGTGTATCATTGATCATATAGCTCCAGGTGGCGGAGGGGCCTTTTAGGCCGGCTTTTTCCGGAGCGATTCCGTTTTCCGTTATTTCTACAGTTCTCAAAGTCTTGATAATGGCTTGCTGGATTCGGGAATGGAGATTTAAATAAACTTCCATCACTCGTTCATGAAATTCATTCAACGGTATTCGGCCGCTTAAACTTACCAGATGAATCCCTTCGCGGATCTCCGACACATCCTCCAAGAAATCAGCCCATTGAGAGTCGATTTGGTAAAGTGTGACATACTTTTCAGCTTGTTCAAGGACATTTTCTTTATACCGTAAAGCCAGCTGCTTATAACGCTCAGGCAAAACTGTTTTAAAGAGATAAGGCCGTTCTTGATCAAGTAACACGGCTTGACGCCACTGATGGATGACGCGGCGTTGCTTTTCGATGATCCAGGAGTATTTCCATAGATTTTTGCGAATTTCAAAGTTTTGAGCTTCAATGATTTTTTGGGCAGTATGGATTTGACGACCGACTATGGGATCGTAAATGGGTTGTTCCTGTTTTGAATCCTTGTATTTTTCCGGTATAAGCTCCTTAACGCCATGCCGGACAATCAGCTCATCTTCCAAGCTGATGTAGAACCTACTTGAACCGGGATCGCCATGGCGACCGGCTCTGCCACGCAACTGTTTATCAACGCGGGTGCTTTCAAAATGGTTGACCCCGATAACGTAAAGGCCCCCCAAAGCCTTAACGGGTTCACTTTCGTTTTCATCCACCCCGCCAAGCCGGATATCCGTACCTCGGCCTGCCATATTGGTAGAAATGGTAATAGCTCCAAGAGCGCCTGCCCCGGCAATGATTTTTGCCTCAAGTTCATCGTTTTTAGCATTTAGCAGTTGATGGGGTAAACCTGCATGGTCAAGCATTCTGGCAAGCTGTTCGGATTCCTGAATGCTGCCTGTTCCGACTAGAATCGGTCTTCCGGTAGCATGGATAAGGGTAATATCCTGAAGTAAGCCCGAAAACTTAGCTGCCTGGTGGGTAAAGACTTTATCAGCTTCATCGATCCGGATCAATGGACGATTAGGAGGAATGACCACTATATCCAGATTATAAAACTCTTTGAATTCGTCGGCTGCAGTTGCGGCGGTCCCGGTCATACCGGCAATTTTCGGATAGCAGTTTAAAAAGTGTTGCATGGTGATGGAGCCTAAGATTTTGCCGTTTTCACCATGGATTAGGCCTTCTTTCGCTTCAACCGCTTCTTGAAGACCATCCGGCCAATGCCGGTTTTCCACGACTCTTCCGGTAAATTCATCCACCAGTTCCATGCCGCCGTTTTGAATGATATAGTCGATATCCCGGTGTAAGAGGACTTCGGCATGAAGCGCGTTATGGAGTGATGTTAACAGGGCCAAGTTATGGGGGGCATAAAGATTGCCGCACTGCAGTTTTACTTCTGCTTTATTGATTCCCGGTTCCAAGAGATAGACATTTCTACTATTTTCATCAATGTCATAATCTATCCCGGAAAGGAGAGTCCTAACCAAGTCAGCCAGGGGTATTAGCCGATCATTTATAATCGTTTGTTTTCCGGCGATGACTAGAGGCGTTCTTCCTTCGTCGATTAGGATGGAATCGGCTTCATCCACAATGGCATAATGAAATGGGCGCTGCAGTAGTTCCGATGGGGCATAACTGAGAAAAGAACGTAAATAGTCGAACCCGGCTTCTCTGGCAGTTAGATAAGTAATGTCATCGGAATAAGCTGCCTTACGTTCTTCACCAGGCATATCGTTTTGGATGTATCCGACAGTCAGCCCTAGAAAGTTATAGATAGCCCCCATCCACTCAGCATCCCGTTTCGCCAAATAATCGTTAAAGGTTAAGATATGGACTCCCTGGGCGGTTAGCGCATTCAGATAAGCCGGAAAAACAGCAGCCAGTGTCTTGCCTTCACCGGTCAACATCTCAACAATTTTACCCTCATGCATGGCGATCCCGGCTATTAATTGAACTCCGAAAGGTTTAAGCCCGAGAACTCTGGCAGATACCTCTTTCACCAGGGCATATGCAGGAACCAGTAATTGTTCCGGGGAGACGCCATGGGTAGCTTGGTTTTTCAAGCCTAACGATTGTTTTTTTAGCGTATCGTTTGAATAAGCCGCTAAATCTATCCGATTGATTTTATCAACAAGGTCATGGTAAGAACGAAGGTCAGTCTGGACGGGAGTTTGATTGAAGTCAAAATGTGGATGCAGTTTTGCAAATGTTTTAAACATGGAACGATAATCCTCCATTTTTTGATCGAGCCTATCCCCAGGAAACTATAGTACTTTGTGGGCAAGCCTACAAAAGACCAATAATTTCAAAGGTCCGGGTTCATTAGTTTTTAGGTGTTTTTAATAAAAAGCTGGCAATGAAAACAAAGGTGGGATCAGAACAAGGGCAATGGAGGAGCGCGTAGTTGATAAACGGCGATACTTCGGGTTCGTATTTTTATCCTGGAAGGGACGGAAAGCGTGACGAGTAGGATGAAAATTACAATGAAGGGAAAAAGATCAGGCAAGAAGAAGCCATCCGATGGGTAAGGATGGGGAAAGAAGGAAAGAAATAGCAGACAAGCAATGGAGACTAATATTAGTATTTTTAATAAATTGATACGTTTCATACGCTTTACCTGAAATTTTTGCATGGCATTTAAGTATTGACAAATGAATCAAGATTATTCATATAAATTTTAACGACTTTTGAATGTTATATGTTCCAAAAAAAGACAATTTTTTTTGGAGGATATATTTTCAAAATGACTGTCAAATATAAGAACGTAGTACCGTGGGGCCGGTCATATGATAAGTATTTGAGGATGTTTGATCTCGGGGAGACGGATATCAACAAAAAAATATTGGGTTGCAGCGATGGGCCTGCCAGTTTCAAGCATATGCTGGAAAGCTGAAGAGGTGAAGGTTGATTATGAGTTTCAAAAGAACAGGGATCGGATGGTAAGGTTAAAATGCTCACCATAAGATTTCGATTTACGAAGAATGAGGAACTTTTCTATGTTCCCGCTAAAGATTTTAATGGCAGAAACATTGGTTATTTCTGATTTTTAGCCCTGATCTGAAATAGAAAGAGCGATGGGATTTAGTTTTAAAGATAGTTGACATAAAATTCTCACAAATTTTACTGGTGCTAAAATTAAGCATACTCATCTCGAACTATTGACAATCCTCTATTTAGCCTTTTATAATAAATCATGAGGTTATAATTTTTAAGAAAGAGGATTTGACGATGAAGAAGTTTAGAATGTTTGTTTTTCTGGGATTGATCGGTGTTATCGCTTTTTCAACTTATGCGTTTGCTGCAAACTCCGCAACGCAAACCGTAACTTTTAAGGTTGCGGAGATCGATTCCATTTCTACCAGCAGTGACCAAGTTTCATTAGTGATCAACAGTGCTACAGCCGGTTCCGATCTTTTGTCCGTGACGGACAATTCCACTACATATTCCATTACAACCAATGGAGAAAGCCGGAAAATAACCGGATCTCTCAGTGAGGATATGCCGGCCAATACCAGTTTGATGATTAATTTAGCCGCTCCCAACGGCGCCAATAGTTTGGGCAATGTTTCCTTGAACAAGAATCCGCGGGATTTGGTGAATGGAATTCGTAGGATCGCTGCCGATAAAAAAGCAATTACCTATACTTTCACGGCATCGGTAGCCGCCGGTGTTATTAATGACACAACCCGAAAAGTAACACTTACCGTTGTAAATTGATTCCATCAGAAGTGGTCGGGGGTGGCTGCGGCTGCCCTTTTTTATTACCTCGAATTGAAGTCTTTTTTCTCAGTGATATCCTATTTGGCAAAGGGTCTAGTAGAGCGTATCGTGAATAAATTGCAATCAGAAATTGGGAAGATACGCTCTACTTAAAGTAAAACGTTCACAATTCATTGAGTACTTATTTAGAGAACGTTTTACTAGTTTATTGATGCTGTAGGAGTAATTGGCATGAAAAGGAAGAAGAACTTTAAAATCCTGATTTCGGTTGGCTTTATTTTAACCTGTGCCCTGACGGAAATAACACTGGCAGCTTCGAGCGCCGTGCAAATCATTAATGTTCCCGTGGCTCCGATAACTACTTTTACAGTAAGTGGGAATCCGGCTGCCATGAAAATCAATTCGGCTATCCCCGGTATCCAACCCACCGACGAGGTGAATGCTACGACCACCTATAGTATTTCCACCAATGAATCCAATAAAAAGATTACCGGCATGCTAAACAGCAACATGCCCGCCAATACTTATCTTAAAATCAGACTGGCCGCTCCCGGTGGGGCGGTGAGCTTAGGAGAGGTTGTTTTATCATCGAAACCGGCGGACCTGGTGACAGGGATATCGAAAGTCGCAGAATCCGGAAAAACGATCACCTATACTTTTTCAAGTACAGTGGCTGCCGGTATTGTTTCCTCGGGAATGCGCACGGTTATTCTTACGGTTACCAATTAATATTTTTTTGGACAGCCTGTTTGTTGGATTTGAAAAAAGAACGGGCTGGAAGCGGGGGGCAATGAAACAAATACGGATGGGTAGAACCTTTACACCCAAGAACGCTGCCGGGAATTTCATGGCGACCATTTTGTGGGTTTTGATTCCGGTATTTTCTTTTCAGCCGGTATTTGGAGCGGAGCAACACAACATCATCGTGATGGGAGGATGGACCAACCCGGTTAATTCCGCCAATTTGGCTTCGGGAGCCGGTTCAAATCTGGTCAATACCTATCAAAGTGATGCCGGAGCCGCGACTCTATCCATCGTCGGCGGAAAAAAAGATGCGGTCTGGCAAGTTTATATCAACCGTTCGGAAATGAACTGGCCCTCTAGCTTCATGCTTTATGTCAGAAGAACGGGTCCGGGAGACGGAACCGAAGGGGTTACGGTGAGAGGCGGACTTTCCTTTCAAGTTGTGAATTCTGCAAAAACCCTCTTGTGCAGCGGTACCGGCAATGTGCGCTGTATTCCGATTCAGTACCAACTATCCGGAGTGTCACTGGCAACTGCTCCCAATCATTATGTAAGCGGTGTCGTTTATACCGTCATCCCGTAATGAATAAAGAAGGAGAATGGAATGAAAAAGTCATTTCTTTGTTGGATATTCGTTTTAAGCTTGTCACTGCTATTTTTGGGAGAGCATCAAAACGTTTTCGCCAGTGGCGATATAAAAGTTCTGGGTTCCTTAACCCAGGAAAAAGTAGTGGGCGGCGGAGAGAGCTACAATGGCGCGATTATCATCAAAAATGCCGGTGGCAGTCCCTGTAAGGTAAAGATTTATCAAACCGATTATTTGTTTTATGCCGACGGCAGTAATTCTTACGGTCTTCCCGGCAGTAACCCGTTGTCCAATGCCAAATGGGTCGCATTAAGCACCGCCTGGGTCACAGTTCCGGCAGGACAAACTGCCCCGGTAAACTATAGTGTTCAGGTCCCGAAAAATCCAGATCTTCGTGGAACTTATTGGAGTTTGATCATGGTGGAGCCGGTTGAAGCCGCCGGGGATAATCCCGGGGTGAAAGGTAAATACGTTTTGGGACTCCAAACGAGCGTCCGGTATGGTGTTCAAATTATTACGGATATCAAAGATACCGGAACCCGTTCCATTGCGTTTTTAAATAAGAAAATCTCCGCTGAAAACGGGAATAAAGTATTTCAGTTCGATATCAAAAATACCGGAGAAAGATGGCTTAATCCAACGGTTCTGGTACAACTGTACAACAAAAACGGTAAATCCCTCGGCACATTCGGCAGTGAGAAAAAACGGATTTTTCCCACCTGTTCGGTAAGACATAAAATCCTGCTTCCGGATATTCCCAAAGGAGAATATAAGGCAGTCGTTATTGTTGACAATGGGGATCAATACGTTTTTGGCGCTAATTATGAAATGATCATCCAATGAAAAAGTTCAAATTTTGTTTGTTCATCTTCTTTATACCCGTCTTGGTATGGAGCCCCTTTTGCCATAAAGTCCGGGCCGATGAGGGTCGGGATGTGGAAATCAAGCAAATTGCTCCGGAAAATTTGCAAATCGAGCCGGGCAAGGCTTTAACCCTGAGTTATCTGGTAATCAATCATACCCATTCCGCTCTGAATCTCAGGGAGGAATTGGTTTTACCTCCATACTGCCGTGTGCTCGTGCCTCCCACAGGCTTTCAAATCAAAGCCCATGACCAGCAGGTAAGATTAGTATCGATCGTTTTTTCCAACTCGGCCCTGGCCGGTTCCTATTTAGTCCATTATTCCCTCACTGCAACCAATGCATCGGCGAAAACCTCCACCAATACGGTAACTGTTTCTCTCACTTCAGTCACCACGGTCAAATCTGTGGTTTTGGACAAACCGGGATTCGTGATAGCGGGTGAAGATTATGGGATAACGCTGCAATACCAAAATAACGGAAACGCGCCGCTGGATTTGGGTTTTCAGGTGAACAGTTCATTATCTTATTTTACTCAATACCTGCCACTGGAAATGGCTTTACAGCCGGGGGAATCCCGGGCCCTGGCGATCAAGGTAAAAACCGATGCCAAAATCAAAAGCAATGTTACGCACCTGCTTACCGTGAAGGCCTATGATAAAAACTCCGGGGTATCATTTGCAGAAGACACTATTGGGGTAGACATCGTACCGACCATTAACGGCCGGTTTGATCCATTTCACCGGATACCGTCGGTTTTGCAAATCACCACTGGAATCGACGGCAATCATCCGGGGTACGGCTTGGAGTTTTCAGGGGGCGGAACTATCGATGACGCGGGAAACAACAGAGTACAGATGTACTTTTCGGCCTCCGATTTTACGGACCGATATCCGGAGAAAGGGATACAACATTTTCAGCTTGGCCTATCCAATGATCAATATGATATCAATCTCGGTGATGCCGGCTTTGTTCTTTCACCCCTCACCAGACGCTGGGATGCGCTTTATAATGTGAATTTCAATCTCACCAACCGAAATTCGAGGATGGGGCTGATTTATCCGGAAAAGAACAGGGATAATCCGGATGGAAAAGAAACCGGCTTGTATTATCAATATCAACTGAATCCCAAGCTTCAGCTTCGGACCAATTTCTTAAATTCGGCTTACGACTTCCAAGATCAGGACGTTTTACAGGATAACCGGATTTATAGTTTTCAGGCCGAAATAAAGCCCTTGGCCGATAATACGGTGAATTTGGAATATGCTTTTGATCATTCCGAAAACCAAGAGGATTCCCGGGGGAATGCTTATCATATCAATGTCCTTGGACAATTTTCCAATGTCTGGAGTTATTCGCTGGAAAAAACCTATGCAGCGCCGAACTTTTTCGGCAATTATCATGATACGGATTTAACAACATTGTCTGCTGCGTATTCTTTTCTCAACCGGTATCAAGCGTCCTTTTTCTACCATTCCTTCCGGGATAACCTCAATCTTAACCCCCAATATTCATCCCATGATGAATCCTATTACAATGCGATACTTTCCCATGATCTCAGTCCCGGGACTCAAATCTCATATGCTTTGAGCGGTTATCGCAGCAACAACCGGCTGCCTTCTCCGGGGGAAGCTTATGAAGCAATGACGTTCAAACTCGGGGTCCAGAAACTTTTTTCAAAGTGGCGCTTTGGCGCCTCCGTTTTGGGAGGAGAGTATGATGATCAAGGGGATGATGCCGAAGACCGGGATATTAGCATTTATGGCTTCAATATCAATTATTCACCCAGCCCGGGGCGAAGTTATTTGTTATATGCCAACATTGGAAATCATAGCTTTCCCTTATTGTTGGATTCCAACAATAACGTTGGCGTCATGGCCGATTTACGGGTTACCAATCATTTGGGCTTCAATTTTCAATATCAAAGAAGTAACTTCCGATGGGAACCCGATTTGGAACGGGATTACTTGATAGGGAATGTACGTTATACTTATCAGCAATTTTCCTGGAGTTTAAAGCTCTCTCAAATATCAACTTCGAATGACAGGGATTTTGAAGGCTCTTTACTGGTAACTTATACTCTGCCGGTGAATATACCGGTCAGTCAAAGGACCGATTTGTGCGTTTTAAACGGTAAGGTATTTGACGCTGCCCGGAAGGATCATCCTCCGCTCAAAAAAGTGATTTTATTGATCAATGGAGTCGAAGTTGTCACCGATGAACGGGGAGAGTTTACTTATACCGCCAGAAACCCCGGAAACTATACAATCCTGATGGATAAAACTTTTATCGGGTTCGATCGGGTACCCGTTCAACCATTGCCTCTGGTTGTGGAATTGAAAAAAGGCGAAGTGAACAAAATTGAGATTGGAATGGTTCAGGCCGCTAAGATTCAGGGAAAATCGCTGTTGGTAACGGCAAAACCCAAAGAAAACAGTGACGGACTATACGTAACAGGCAACAACCTATATAGGGCAAAGGAAAGCCCAAATGCCGGGAATGGGTCCGGTGAATGGAACGAAGAAAAACCTCTGGCGAATGTCCTCATTGAGTTAACAGACGGTTTGGAAACTTTTCAACAGGTTACCGGTGAAAACGGGGAATTTATTTTTTCAGGGATGCGGCCCGGCAAGTGGAAGATCAAGGCTTATGATGAAGGGTTATTGGAAAATTGCAGTTTTGAAAATAATGAATTCGAATTGGATTTACAACCGGGGCAAACTGAAGAAATCGTCTTTAAAGCCGTTCCTGTCATCCGGAAAATTCAAATCATCGAGGAAGGCGTGATTCGATGAAAAAAGCAGCAATGGTCAATCTTGCTTAAATTCCATAAAGTGATATAATAAATTAACAATTATTAAAAACTTGTTCGATAATGGCAAATCCAGTGAAAGCTGGAGACGCAAAACTGCGGGTCTAAAGTGGAACGAATGGGCAACATTCGTTAAACCATATGACAGCCGGGTCGCCGAAGATAAGTTTTTTTATTTTCACCATCACGGCAGTATCGACAATTTATCCGATAATGGCAAATCCAGTGAAAGCTGGAGACGCAAAACCCACGGGCCTAAGGTGGAACGAGTGCGCAACATTCGTGAAAGCTATTGGCAGCCGGGTCGCCGAAATAAATGATCAGGTATGGTGGAAAATAATGAAAAATGGATTCATGGTTTTAACAATGGTGTTCTTTGTGGCAAGTACCTGGAGCCTCGCTGCGGCGAACGGCAATATTTCGCAGACCGTTACCTTTAGCATACAGGCGGTCAATGAGATTGCGCTTGCCGGCGATTTGAACATCACCCATGAAAAGACAGTGACCGTCCACTCGCAAACCGTTAAAATCATTGATGCAACTTCTACTTATCGAATCACCACCAATGAGGAACATAAAAAAATAACCGGAGTCTTAAATACCGCACTGCCGAAAGATTCCGACCTTTTGATTTCCTTAGAGGCGCCTTCGGGAGCGTTGAGTGCTGGTGGAGTTTTTTTAAAAAGCACTCCGGTTGATTTGGTGACCGGTGTGTCAAAAGTCGCGGAATCGCAAAAGATGATTCGTTATACCTATACGACTCCGGCGGATGTCCAAATCGAGGCTCCGTTATCGCAAATGATTACCTTAACGATTACCAATTGATAGTAACCTTGATTCATTCGATAAAAAGAGAGGCTAAGCTAAAAGCCTTTCTTTTTTTGTGTCCTGATTGCACAAATTTAACTTTCGTTAACACATATCCAGTGAATTCAAAAAGGATATTGACTTCGAATGATAAATACTTAAAATGGATTGAAAATGCAGAACTTTAAATTGGGAAGAAAATTCCGGGGTGAAGAACATATTGAGACGAATAAGGTCTAAATCGATCCAAAAACCAGTCTTTTGCGGGAAGTACGTCATTATACTGATGGTAGGCCTCGTTTTACTGAGTTTTGCTTTGAAATTCCACCCCGTCCTGGCTGACAACCCCACCATGGAGCGCCCGAAGATCGGTATTGCTTTAGGGGGTGGCGGCGCGTTGGGTTTATCCCATATCGGCGTTTTGGAATGGCTGGAGGAAAACCGGATTCCCGTTGATTATGTGGCAGGCACCAGTATGGGCGGCTTAATTGGAGGCTGTTATGCCACGGGGATGTCAGCCGCTGAAATCGAGGTCTTCTTGAAGACGATTGATTGGAACCGGCTGTTTGATTCGGCGCCTCCGTTAAAAAATATTGATTTCCGGCGTAAGGAAGACCGGCGGAATTATTCGGCCGAGCTGGAAATGGGCTTTAAGGGGAATAGCCTGAAATTTCCGCAGGGCTTGGGTGGCTACCGGATTAATTTACTCTTGAGCAGGATAACGCTTCCTTATTCTTCGATTCGGAGCTTTGATGAACTGCCGATCCCATTCCGGTGCGTGGCTGCGGATATTATGAACAATGAAGCCGTAGTTATGGGAGATGGTTCTCTGGCGGAATCGATGCGCGCCACCATGGCCGTACCCAATGTTTTCACACCGGTGGAGCGGGACGGGCGGCAGTTGGTGGATGGCGGTATTTATGACAATGTTCCCACGGATGTTACCAAGAAAATGGGCGCCGATGTCATTATCGCGGTTCATTTAAATGCCAACCGGGGAAAACCAAGCGGTTCCAAAGGGAGTATTGTCTTATTAAACGCCATTGATGCGATTGTCGAAAACAACAGTCAGCGCTCTCTGGGTATTGCGGATGTGGTTTTGGAGCCTCAACGCGGCAAGCTGTCAATGTTGAGTTGGAAAGCCATCGACCAGTTTATCGTTTATGGATATCAAGCCGCCGCCGCCGAGGCTTCCAGTCTTAAGAAATATTCTTTGAGCGAGGAAGAATGGCAACGATACCTTATGGAGCGCAACCGGCGCAAAAAAACCGTTCAGCCCGTGCCCGAACAGATCGTAGTTTTGGGGTCGTCATCGGAAAATGGCAGGATGATTAAAAACCGGCTGCGTAATCATGTGGGAAAGCTGCTGGATCCGGATGAACTGGAAGCCGATCTGACCGATATTTTGGGAAGTTCTCTCTATGAAAGCTTACGATATGAGTATCAGGACCGGGGTGGAGTTCCTACTCTAGTGATTGTTGCGGTCGAAAAACCCTATGGTCCGCCTTTCATTGATTTCGCCCTGAATATTCAAATCGGGGAGAAACAAAGCCAAGTGAATCCCGGTTTTCGGTTTACCGCTTTCAATATCAACGGATCCGGCTCGGAACTGCGCACCGATATCGGAGTGGGAAGTGAAATTTACCTGTTTTCGGAGCTCTATAAACCTCTTCGCAAAAGTAATTTTTTTATAGCGCCTTTTATCAAGATGGAGGAAACGAATCTCAGTAATTTTCAGGATGGATATCCCATGAATACCTATAAAAATTACTATTCGGAAATCGGGTTGGATGGCGGATATCGTTTTGAAAAAAGCGCGGAACTGCGGGTTGGTTATTCGCTTGGAAATCAGACTCTCCGAAGACAGTCCGGTAATGAAATTCCTTCCGATTTAAATGGGACTATCCGCCGGACCCATCTTGCCTGGAGTTTTAATAACAATGATGAAATGATATTAGCCAAAAAAGGCCTGGATTGGAAGACGGAGGCCAGTTGGTATGATTGTGTTCCGGGAAGCGGCGGTTCTTTCGGACAGGTAGAATCCCAGTTAATAAAGTGTTTCCCGGTTGGAGCCAAAGATATGGTCTTTACAATGGTGGCTGCGGGAGGCTCGTTTGAGGGGACTCCTCCCTGGACGCAGCAATTCCATTTAGGGGGACCTTTTCGTTTGGGTTGTTATAATATCAATGAATTATCGGGAAGCAATTATGTATTGGGAAATATCGGTTATCTTAAAGCTTTGGGGCATCTGCCGATGAGCGGCAGGAATATTTATCTGGGTTTGTGGTATGAAAACGGAGGAGTTTTTGAGGATTGGTCCTCCCGGGATTTAAAAAGTGATATTGCGGTGGGCTTTTTAAGCGCGACGATTTTTGGACAGATTTATATCGGATATAGCTATGGGGAAGAGGGAGATCATTCGTACCAGATTATGCTGGGACATATTTTTTAGTCCGGCGGCCGATGGCTAAGGGAGAACTTTGGCTTTCTTTGGCGGGCAAAGCCGGGCGGTGATTTTAAAACGCCCGGCTTTGCCTGATGATTTTTAGCGATTGTCCGACCTTTCATATTTTGAAGTATAGGACCATAACAACATAAAAGCGATTAAGAACATGAAAATGCTCCTTTACCAATGGATTTGGAGTGAACGTAGATACTAATTCGCGCTAAAGGTTTTGAACACTGCTGTTAAAAGAGTCCAGGATTTCATTTCCTTCCGGTTTCCGGTTAACCTAAAGGAGCCCGGCAACCAGGGGAATAAAACCAAGTTCTATGGCATTTTTATAGCACTTTTTGTCCGCGGCCGCCTTTTTTCAAGGAATGAATTCCTAAAATACGTTGGCAAATGGCGTTAAATTGTTTATAATAGAATTTAAATGTAAGATCGCTGGAAGAAAAACCCTTGAATTTTTTGCCTGAAAAGTGAGTGTTTGAGTGTTTGACCTGTTAGTTAATTGAAGGAGGAAGACCTATCAATGGAAACCCAGAAAGCGAATGATGGAAGTTTGAAAACAGCGGAGAGTGATTCTGCCGAAAAGTCGAATCCGGTAATTTCCAACTTTATTCAAGATGCTGTGGAGGAAGACTTGCAAACCGGAGTACATGGTAAACGGGTGCACACTCGTTTTCCTCCTGAACCCAACGGATATCTGCATATCGGACATGCCAAAGCCTTGTGCATTGATTTTGGAATCGCGCTGAAATTCGGAGGCCAGTGTAATCTCCGTTTTGATGATACCAATCCGGTGAAGGAAGACACCGAATATGTGGATTCCATTATGGAAGATATTCATTGGTTGGGATTTGACTGGGAGGATCGGCTTTATTATGCTTCCGAGTATTATGAAAGACTTTACCAATGCGCCGAGAAATTGATTCTAAACGGCAAGGCCTATGTTTGTGATCTCTCGGGCGACCAGGTGAGAGACTATCGCGGCACCCTGACCGAACCGGGGAAAGAAAGCCCTTTCCGGAACCGCTCCGTGGAGGAGAATCTGGATTTATTCCGCCGCATGCGCGCCGGAGAATTTGAGGACGGCTCCCGGACACTACGGGCCAAAATTGATATGGCGTCCCCCAATATCAACATGAGAGATCCGGTGATTTACCGTATCCGGCGGGTTACTCATCATCGGACCGGCGATGCCTGGTGTATTTACCCGATGTATGACTACGCCCATCCCATTTCGGATGCCATCGAAGGAATTTCCCATTCCTTGTGTTCCTTGGAGTATGAAGATCACCGCCCACTTTATGATTGGGTGGTGGAGCAATTCCGGGATGAGTTTCCAACACCGCCCCGCCAGATTGAATTCGCCCGTTTGAACCTTAATTATACCGTAATGAGCAAGCGGAAGCTCCTGGAACTTGTTAAAAACAATTATGTCAGCGGCTGGGACGATCCCCGGATGCCGACCATTTCCGGCTTACGGCGCCGTGGTTATACTCCGGAATCGATCCGGAACTTCTGCGAGCGGATTGGCGTGGCCAAAAGCAACAGCATGGTCGATATCGCTTTGCTCGAACATTGTCTGCGGGAAGATTTAAATATTAAAGCGCCGCGCGTGATGGGAGTTTTGCGGCCGCTGAAAGTAGTCATCGACAATTATCCCGAAAACCAGGTCGAGGAGTTTGACGCGGAGATCAATCCGGAAAATCCGGAACTCGGCCATAGAAAAGTGCCTTTTTGCCGGGAAATATTTATCGAACAGGAAGATTACATGGAAAATCCCCCCAAAGGATTTTTCCGGCTCTCCCCGGGTAAGGAAGTCCGCTTGAAGCACGCTTACTATGTAACTTGCACCAATGTGGTGAAAGATCCGTCCTCCGGCGAAGTGGTTGAAGTTCATTGCGTCTATGATCCGGAAACCCGTGGCGGATGGTCTTCCGATGGCCGCAAAGTGAAAGGCACGTTACATTGGGCATCCGCCAAACATGCCATTCCGGCGGAAGTGAGGTTATATGACCATTTGTTTACGGTGGAAAACCCGGACGCCGCCGAGGGTGATTATAAATCCAATCTGAACCCGGATTCTCTGAAGGCGCTGACCCAGTGTTTGGTGGAACCGGGTTTGGCAACGGCCAAGCCGGGAGACCACTACCAATTTTTGCGCCAGGGTTATTACGTGGTTGATCCGGATTCACAGGCCGGACATTTGGTTTTCAACCAGATTGTACCCCTCCGGGATTCCTGGAAAGGGTGAAGGCGCACACACGCGTGATTTTTGATTCGTTACATTTAATTTCGCTGAAATTTAATTTTTTCAAATTTAGAAGGTAGTTATCCGCTCCGGCATTGGATGGGGCAATCGAAAGATGAAAATGAGCCTACCCGACCCTAGCCCTTAAAGGGTATTAGCCCAACTTTTCGGGTCTATTATTGGCCTTCGCTGGCACGCTACAGCCTTTAGGCCTGCAATTCCATTGAATTCCCCTAAAAGCGCCAAGCGTTTTTAGGGGAAGGGGAGAAGCATTTGGGCAAGAGTATTAGGCTCTACCCGTTTTATCAAATCCGGCGAAGAATTCGACCGGATGAAGGAAAGATTCTCATGGATTCGCGCAGTTTTGGAAGTGACGGTAGCGTCTGCCAAACAAATGCTTTAAAAAGATGTCCGATGATAAAGAAGATAGGAGATATTCGCGAATTTTGCTTAAGAAAATTATCCACCTTTGGTTATTGGCCTACCGCTTACCCCCGGCTGCTAAGCCGGGGGACTTCGTTTGGATCGGAGGGAGCTTTTTCTAGCTCAGAAGGAGCTTTTTCTAGCTCAGAGGGAGCTTTTTCTAGCTCAGAAGGAGCTTTTTCTAGCTCAGAGGGAGCTTTTTCTAGCTCAGAGGGAGCTTTTTCTAGCTCAGAGGGAGCTTTTTCTAGCTCAGAGGGAGCTTTTTCTAGCTCAGAGGGAGCTTTTTCTAGCTCTGAAGGAGCTTTTTCTAGCTCAGAAGGAGCTTTTTTCTATCTCATAAGGAAAATTCGAGGTAAATATAAGGATTTTTTAAAAATGGCACAGAGATGCAGAGACACAGAGGAGAGCAACTTTTTGCAACCACGAAAGGCGCGAAAAAACACAAAAATGGAAATCAAAAAGATGGCGTTATTGAGAGTGGCGGATGAATCTTTGGAGTTTTACTCTAAAATTCCGGTTTCGTTTTCTTCATGAAAGAAAGATATATATATTTTCCGCAAGCCCCATTTGCCCCACTGCCCCACAACCCAGGATGCCGTCTTGGTTTCAAGAGTTGGCATGCCGGGAGGATGTTTTTTTAACGGTTGAAATTTGTAATAGTTTTTTTATAACACTTTGACCAAGGGTGTCCCCACGGCTTAAATCCGGGCAGGAATTGGGTTTATGGGGGATGTGGGGCAGAGGGGGTGTTGTAGAAAGATATATATATTTCTTTTGGGGTTTGGATTCACTGGTGAATCAAAGGGGAGGAGGGCATTTAAAAATGAAAGGCAATGGAGATTGGATTGGAAGAAAGATGGATGCGAGGGGATACCGGTTTTCGGAACGGAGGGCTTTCAAACATCTGCCTTCAAACTTCGCTAATCCAATCATAGGGTATTAATACCCATTGCTAAAACCTTTTCCGATTACCTCAATACTGGGAGTGACGTAAATAAAGCTGTCATCGTTTAAAGACTTGGTATATTCCTTCAACTTGACAAGCTCGGAACCGGAAATCACCGTTTTTAACATTGTTTTTTCAGAAGAGCTGTAAGTCCCGATACAGGGTATAAAAGTCACCCCTCTGCGTAACTCCTTATGAATGAACTCCCGAATCGCCTGATAATTTTCGGAGATAATGGTTACACTGTAAGTCCGGCCGGTTCCCAGAATCACATAATCGGTCACTTTACCGGAAATATAAATACTCATCAGGGAATAGATGATATAAGTAATATTTCCATAGATGATCGAGGAAAACACGATCAGGGAATTAAGAATCATAAAGAAGTTTCCGATGGATAGGCCTTTTTTCTCTTTCAAATAAAGAGCGACGATGGCCTCGGGTCCGTTGGCCAGCCCTTGCCGTAAAATGATTCCCGTGGAAAGTCCCGTTAATACCCCGGCGACAACCATGGCAATTACGGAATCCGTTTTGAAAGCCGGCACATATTTTTGATAGATCCCGATTAAGGCTGTAAACAAAAAGAAACAAAAACTGGCATAGAAAACCTGCTTCCGGTCATACTTGATGATAGCCCAGACAATGATCGGTAATGCCATACTCACTAGCAGGAATTGAATATTCAATCCGCCGACATGATTAACGACGGTTGCCAACCCTCCTAATCCGGTGGCCGTTAGATTATTGGGAATAAGGACCCGGCTAAAGGCGAATGTTCCTATGGATGTGCCGATAATCATGGATAAAAAAAATCTAAATTCCTTCAGTATCTTATTAAAATCCAATGCATACCTTCCTTTTTTTCATGGATATTTTCCATTTTTGTAGAGAGTAATTGAAATTAAAGTTTTGCAAAAAAAAATTCATGAGCATAATTTTTAAAATCTTTCTTCATAATACTTCTAAAATGCTCTTTTTTATGTTAGCGAAAGATTAATATTGAATGAATGATTGATGATCAGCCTGAACAGGACAAGCGGTTATGTGAAAAAATATGAGCGGGTGTTATGATGGTATCAGAATCCAGACCGGCGGGGTTAAGCGAGTGCCGGATAATGGGCGGAGAGAAAAAATCGGTAAAGCCTGAGCCTTTATCGATTCATGATGGTGTTTGAACCGGAGAATTGATGACCCTGCTCCGGCGGGCGGCCAAGGAACACCTGGGAATTCATACCGGACGGCCCCATATTCCAAGCGGGATGGCCCGGATTGTCCTGGCGTGTTTGTTTAAGAAAGAATGCCCAAAACTTCATTTATATCCGGTAATTGAGCGGGGGGATAGACCTTAACCCATTTGATTTTGCCGCTTTCATCCACAATGATATTGGCCCGCTCCGAATATCCTTCCGTTTCATTGAATATTCCATAATCCCTGGCAACCTTTCCGTGAGGCCAGAAATCCGAAGGCAAACTAAGCTTGGTGATTGCCAGAGCAACGGCCCATACGTTTTTGCTGGGCGTGGGGTCAACACTGAAGCCCAAGGGGACGGCATTTAATTTTTGGAAGGTTTCCCAATTGTTTTCCAAAGCCCTCATTTGATCGGTGCAGACCGGTGTCCAGGCTAGCGGATGCCAGGATAATAAAACCCTTTTTCCCCGGAAATCACTTAGTCGAATATCTTTTTCATGGTTATCTTTGACTTGAAAATCAGGAGCGATTTCTCCAACTTGAATTGGACTCATGAACCCTGCCTCTTTCTCGAAAATGATATTTTTGATTGGACCTGAGGGTTTTTCTAAACGGTTTTCTTATTATAAACCTAAATGGTTTTCTTATTCAATGTAATTTACTTTATCATTCCTTATTTTTGGCCCGGAATATCGCTTGGTTATAAAAGATGATAATTTTATCTTGAATTTTTTGATAAATATCCTAAAATAATTTAAGAAGGTTTTTTATCTAGCTGGCAGACATATCAAGAAAAGGGAACTCTTATGAACAGTGAATCGATGTCCTACGAAGTCAAAAATGAATGCCGGAAAACCACTTTGAAATGTATTGGCGTTGACGATATGGGTTTCATTATGAGACCTCCGATTGGGGAAAATGTCGATAATACGCTCTTTGGAAAAGTCCTTATCGGTCCCGGTGGGGACGCGTATAGAGTCAAAAGTATTAACATGCGTCAAAATATACTTTGGTTGGAAATCAAGGATTCATGATTTCATTTCACCCGGTTTTTGAAAAATCACCGGATTTTTTGTCCAAGGCCCGGAACGTTTTTTGATGATGATGTGATTTTCAAACTAAACTCAAAGGAGTAACGAGATGCGCTTTTATATTGGGTTTACCACGGTAATTGCATTGTATTTGGGATTTAACTATTATGTCGGTCTGCGCGGTAAACAATTATTTGTGGACAAGCTCGGACTTTTTAATCCTTGGTTATATTGGATCTTATTCGGGTTGATAGTGGTTTCAAGTTTTCTGGGGATCATATCTTTCCAATCCCTGCCGGATGGAATCAGAAAGGTCTTTTCTACCATAGGGTCCTATTGGGTTGCGGCATTGGTTTATTTTTTATTATTTGCCGCAGCTGCCGATTTAATTTGGGTCATAGCCGGGAGAATGCGTATTTTCAAAGCACTGGACAATAATCCGTTGATTTCTTCCGGTTTAGGTTTGTTGGTGATTTTTTTGGTGATTGGTTTACTGGTTTATGGGACATTTCACGCCCGAAACATTAAAATCACCTCATACCCGGTTGATATCAAAAAATCTGCCGGCTCTTTAAAGCAGCTTCATGTCGCAATGATTTCCGACTTGCATTTAACCGATATATCGGACTTTCGAAGGCATCAAATCATTCGTAAGGTGAATGAACTTCACCCCGATCTGGTACTGATCGCGGGGGATATTGTACCCATTGAAAAGCAGCGGATTGCCGCTGAATTTCGTGATATCAAGAGCCGCTACGGAGTGTTTGCCTGTCTTGGCAATCATGATTATTACAATCAGGATCTGAGTAAGCTGACGCAATGGTTAAGCCAAGCCGGAATTCAGGTTTTGAGGGATGAAAGTGTAAAATTGGCTGACAGTTTTTATTTAATCGGGCGGGATGATAAGTCTTACGAAATGATTAGCGGCAGAAAACGCAAGAAAATTTCCGATTTGACAGCGAATCTTGATGAAAAACTTCCGCTTATTTTAATGGATCACCAGCCGGTTGATATAAAAGCGGCTCAAAATGCCGGAGTTGATTTACAATTATCCGGTCATACCCATAAAGGCCAATTTTTTCCCTTTGGTTTGATTACGCGGCGAGTTTTTCGGATTGATTATGGGTACTTAAAATTAGAGCCCATGCAAGTGATCGTCTCAAGCGGCGCCGGCACCTGGGGCCCGCCTGTCAGGATTGCCAGTTTATCGGAAGTGGTTGATATCCGGATTACTTTCCAATAATGCTAAATTGCATCCTTCGTTTCTTCCATGACCAGGTATGATGCGAGCCGGGGCCCCGGGTTGATGAATGATTTTAATTTGATTCACCAGTGATAATCTTTTTCAAAATTTCACCCACGACAGCCCTCAAACGGGCTGTCATAAGAATCACTGAAAATAAAACGAGCCGAAGGATCCACCCTAAACCGGTGAAGTTTTATTTTCAAAGAGTGAAAAAGGGATTTGCTGGTTTTATGAAGAATTTTTAGAGTTAATCTTTTTAATGCTCTCGTGGTTACCGGGAGGAAGTTGGTGAAAATGAATGGAGGAGATTTATTTGAAGTTTCAAAGATACGGAGTATTTTTCTTGATGTTGATGGTGGCAATCGGGACCTTTGTAACGGGCAACGCAGCTACTGAAACCGTAAAGATCGGGTTTTTAGGGGCTCTTACGGGGGATGTTGCCATGTACGGACAACCAACATTAGTCGGAATGAAAATGGCTGCGGAAAAGGTGAATAAGGCCGGAGGAGTAAACGGTAAACATATAGAAATAGTAGAAGCGGATAATCGGGGCGATAAACAAGAATGCGCTACCATTGTCCAGCGGTTTATCAGCCGGAACAAAGTCGCCGCCATCATCGGGGATCCTTGCACCGGGTTGACAAAAGTCGCCGCGCCCATCGCCGAACGTTCCAAAGTTATCTTGCTTTCAGCCGGCGCAACCGGACCGGGTGTGGTGGAACTTGGGAAATACATATTTAGAGATACTTTATTGGATACGGTTGCAGTGCCTGCTTTGATTGATTATTTTTCCGAGAATTTCGGGTATAAAAAAATCGCCGTGATTACCTCAGACAATAACGATTACAGTGTTGGTTTAACCAAGGTCTTCAAAGACGCCATCAAGGGAAAAGCCATTACGGTTGTGACTGAAGAAAAAATTAAAGATGGCGATAAAGATTTCAGCGCACAAATTACCAATATTAAAGCGAAGAATCCGGATATCATCTTCTTTTCCGGTTATTATACCGAAGGTTCCCTGATCATGAAGGAAGCCCGGAAGCAAGGAATGAAGCTCAACTTATTCGGCGGGGACGGTTTATATTCCCCCACACTAATTTCTTTGGGCGGCAGCGCAATTGAGGGAAGCATGGTTTATGTCGGTTTTTCTCCGGAACAGCCAACTCCTGAGACGGCCAAATTTATTGAAACATTTAAAGCTTCCAACAATGGCAAATTACCCGGACTCTTTGAGACTCAAGGTTATGACGCAGTCATTATCCTGGCTGAAGCGATGAAGAGAGCCAAAAGCAATGATCCAAAAGTATTCCGCGATCAAGTCGCCAAAACCAGTAATTTTAAAGGAGTATCCGGCAATATTACTTTCCGGGCGGATCAAGAACCGGTAAAAAGTCCGGTTTATCTACTGGAAGTTAAAAAGGGACAGTTTGCCTTAAAAGCCAAAGTGTCTGTAAAAATCAACTAGGGGGACCTTCATGTTTTGGCAGCAGTTGGTAAACGGCCTGGCTTTGGGCAGTACTTATGCTTTAATCGCGCTAGGCTATACCATGGTCTATGGAATTATTCAATTATTAAATTTCGCCCACGGTGAGATATACATGATGGGGGCCTTTGTAGCCATGTTACTGGTGGTGGTCTTCAAAGTGAATATTTTTTTGGCGATGATTTTAGCGATGGTCTGTTGTGGACTTTTAGGGGTGGTTATTGAGTTTATTGCTTACCGGCCGCTCCGGAAGTCCTCCAGACTTTCTGCTTTGATCTCGGCTATCGGAGTGTCCACATTCTTGTCAACCTTGGCTCTATTGGTGTTTGGCGCCGACGCCAAGGGATTTCCCGACAACGCTTTTCCGGTGACTCAATTCCACTTCGGATCGGTCGATTTCTCATCCCTGCAGCTGCTAATCTTCGGAGTATCGGCAGCATTAATGATCACCTTAGAATTTATCGTCCAAAAAACTAAAATCGGTAAAGCAATGAGGGCTACATCCCAAGATTATAATACCGCCGCCCTCATGGGAGTCAACATTAATTTAGTGATTGCATTCACTTTCGCAATCGGCTCATCTTTAGCGGCGGCAGGCGGTGTGCTGGTGGGGATTTATTTTAACGCTGTTTCTTTTAATATGGGCCTAATGGCTGGATTAAAAGCTTTTGCCGCTGCCGTATTAGGTGGAATTGGTTCAATCCGCGGCGCGATGCTCGGCGGGTTGTTTTTGGGCGTGATCGAAGTTTTTGGAGTCGCTTTAGGTTATTCCTCCTATCGTGATGCAATTGCTTTCGCGATTTTGATCATCTTTTTGCTTTTTAGGCCCACCGGATTACTCGGACAAAAGATCCAGAAGAAGGTATAGGTAAATTAATGGCTGAAATTTTACAACAAGCTGTTTCAACGGTTGATCCGTATATATTGCAAATACTGATTAACATTTGTATTGCAATTATTCTGGCATTGGGCCTGAACCTGATAACCGGGCTAACCGGGCAATTATCATTGGGACATGCCGCTTTTATGAGTATCGGCGCATTTACCGGTGGGATATTGACGATAAAATTTGGATTACCTTTTTGCTTTGATATTTTGGCTGCCGGAATTTTTGCCGCTTTAGCCGGAATCATCATCGGATTCCCCACACTCAGACTATCCGGAGATTATTTAGCCATTGCAACGCTTGGTTTTGCTGAAATCATCAAAGTGGTTTTTTTAAATCTGGACATTACCAACCGGGCGTTGGGACTGTCCGTGCCTCCGCCCAATAGTAATATTCCTTTAGAGATCTATGTTTTGATCGTGGCCGTTTTATCAATCGCGATGATGGCTTTGATTCATCATTCCAGATTTGGAAGAGCCTTAAAAGCAATCCGCGAGGATGAAATCGCCGCAGAATCCATGGGTATTAATGCTACAGGATATAAAATCGCCGCTTTTTCGGTAGGCGCATTTTTCGCCGGTATCGGCGGATGTTTATATGCTCACTTTATTGCTTATATTAACCCATCGGACTTTGGGTTTTCAAAATCGATCGATATATTAAACATGGTAGTCCTGGGAGGACTAGGAAGCATACCGGGTACGATTATTGGATCCGCTTTACTGACAACGGCTCCGGAATTTTTGGGATTTATGTCAAGATACCGGATGCTGGTCTATGGCGCCATGTTGGTTTTTTTGATGATCTTTCGGCCTAACGGCTTACTTGGCGGGGTTAGCTTTCGGACGTTGATTTTGAAACTAATCACGAAAAAAACTGCTTTTCCTGGTAACGCAGTTACAATACGAAAGAAGTAGGGGTTATTAAAAGTGACAATATTAACGCTTGATGATGTTACAATTCGTTTTGGCGGTTTGGTAGCCGTTAACAAAGTGAATTTGCAAATTCATTCCGGGGAAATTTTGGCTTTAATCGGCCCTAACGGCGCGGGTAAAAGTACGATTTTTAATCTAATCACCGGAATTTATAAAGCCACCGAGGGAAGAATTTATTTTAAGAATAAGGATATCAGCGGCAAAAAGTCATATCATATTGCCGGATTAGGCATCGCTCGAACGTTTCAAACCATTCACCTCTTTAATGAGCTGAGTGTACTGGAGAATGTTTTGATTGGCGCCCATAATCAAGGGAAAATGGGGTTAGGTGGCGCCTTATTGGGCTTTACACCCTGGGTGCGCCGTGAAGAAAAAAATTTATTCCGTTTCGCGATGGAATGCCTGGAAATGGTGAATTTAGCTGAAAAGCAGCAAGAAATGGCCAAAAATCTTTCTTATGGAGAACAAAGACGTTTGGAAATCGCACGGGCCTTGGCGCTGAAGCCGGCTTTATTATTGTTGGACGAGCCGGCAGCCGGAATGAATCCCAACGAAAAGAAGGAATTAATGCAGTTTATTAAGGATATACGCGCCAAAGGCAATACGATTTTTCTGGTTGAACATGATATGAAGTTTGTTATGGGGATTTCCGACCGCGTCGTAGTGCTCGATTACGGCTCAAAAATTGCCGAGGGCACACCGGATGATGTACGGAAAGACCAGCGAGTGATTGAGGCTTATCTTGGAAAGGGTGCTCTTCATTGATGCTTGAGGTAAAAAATTTATTCGTAAATTACGGTGCGATTCGGGCCTTATCCGATATTTCCTTTGATGTGGAGGAGGGTGAAATTGTAGCCCTGATAGGAGCCAATGGGGCTGGAAAGACTACAACCCTCAACACCATCTCGGGATTATTGCCTGTATTAAAGGGGCAAATTTTTTTTAAAGGCGTGGATATCACCAAAGCTCCTCCCCACAGGATTGTTCATTTTGGTATATCCCATGTGCCGGAGGGACGGCGGGTTTTCCCAAGGATGAGTGTGATTGAAAATTTAGAAATGGGCGCTTTTACCCGTAACGATCGAGTCGGCATCCGTACCAGTATGGAAGAAATATTTCGTCTTTTTCCAAGACTGGATGAACGCAAGGAACAAATGGCGGCGACTTTAAGCGGTGGAGAACAGCAAATGCTGGCAATGGGAAGGGCTTTGATGGCTAAACCTTTATTGATGCTTCTGGATGAACCCTCAATGGGGCTGGCCCCGATGCTGGTGACTGAAATTTTTAAAATTATTGACGATATCAACCGTTTAGGAACTACGATTTTACTGGTGGAACAAAACGCCAATATTGCTTTATCCATTGCCAACTGGGCTTTTGTAATGGAAACAGGAAATATCACCCTTCAGGGCAACGCCAAGGAATTGGCCGTTAATCCGGCAATCCGTAAAGCCTACTTGGGGGAAGAATGAAATCCCCCAAAAAAATAAACGGCGTTTATAAAAACGCCGCTTAGAAAAATCAATTTAACGAGCTTTTAGGGTCGGACAGGGGCTTCATTTTTGGTCCAGGCTACCATATAAAAGGTTTGATCATTCATTTTATAAGTATCAATGAGCAACCATCCTAATGCCACGTATTTATTAGCTTCTTCCTGAGATTTGGTCTCAACCGTTTCTTTAATGTCTTCCGCTTTAAGATCAGGCACGATGTCACATCCTTTCATAGATAGCTGATAAACCCAAATGATTACTTCCGATACATCCATTGTGTTTAATGCATTTTTAATATTTTAAGAAAGCGGGTCACAATAAACACAATTTAATCATAAACAATAATTTTTAAAATGTCAATCCAATGAATTATATTTACTTTGCCATCTGGAGAGATATATAATAAATAAATGAAGATCAAGGGAGGTTCCTTATGACAACCGAAGAAATACTAAAATTACAACCCAGTGCCGAATTGGATGCGTGTGTGGCGGAGATTGTCTATAAATATTCCGTCATTTGGCTTAATACCGGACTAGGCTTTTATCCGTTTATTTGGGAAAAGGAAGCCGAAAAAAAGTCCAGCCGGTATAATCAACTGGTCGGAGGCCATTGGATTACGGGTGTGGCACGGAACGGGGAAGCGATAGAAATTTATGGAACCATCGTCCCTAAATATTCGGAATCCGTCGATAATGCCTGGGAAATTGAAAAGGAAATGAATTCCAGAGAATGGAAGATTCATCTTCATCGGTTCGGGGAAGGGTTTAATTGTTATTTTCATCACCCGGCGAAAATGAAAACAACCGCATGTAGTTATTCGACCAATATTGCCGGGGCCATCAGCAAAGCCTCTCTTTTAGCGGCCCTGGAAATATATGCTCAAACTTAAGCGGTTGTTGTTTTTTTATTATCTGGAATTAGCGGGCCGGAGCGCCATCCTTGGCCCAAGCCAATACATAAAATGTATTATCATTCATTTTATAGGTATCGATGATAACCCAACCTAATCCTTCTAATCTCTTCGCTTCTTCTTGTGATGGGGCTTCAGTTGTTTCTTTAATATCTTCAGGTTTGATATCAGGCATTTCATTCCATCCTTTCAATTTTCAGTTTAATTTATTAATTCAACAAGATTGGGATAAATTCCTACTAATTTTTGAAGGAAAAAAAGTTTTACATATAATCATCTATATTCAGTTGAAAATAGATTTTTTTTGCGCTCCAAGAACCTTACGAGCGGATGTGAATGGAAGCAAATGTCATTGCCGAAAAATTTAGTGTCTTCGGCAGAGAGTCCGGAACTAAAAACGGAGGAATGTTAATATAATGTAATGTAGAAGGGAATGCAGAGTAAATTATTTTATCAACATGTAATAAATGCCTTTGTTGAAAATGGTTTCTTGAAAATTTGTAAACAGTATGTCGACATTTATTACATGAATCCGGGACGTAGGGGTGAGGTGAAATTACAAAGTGTTCAATTTAATCAAGAGGAAAAAAGGAGGGAAAAGCATGGCTATTCAAGTGAATCAAGGAGAAATCGATCAAGTCATTCAGATCATCCAAGAAAACAACATCGCGATCATTGATCTCAAATTTACCGATCTGCCCGGTCTATGGCAACATTTTTCGATACCGGCGCAAGAACTCCATGAAGCGGGTGAGCCTCCCAAAAGTATCTGGTCGGAGGGTATTGGTTTTGATGGCTCATCAATACGGGGATTTCAGAAGATTCAAGAGTCCGATATGAATTTGTATTTGGATGCAACCACCGCCATAGTCGATCCAGCCTGTGAAATTCCAACTCTCAGTATTTTATGCGATATTTATGACCCGATCTCTAGGAAGCCCTACACGCGCGATCCGCGCTATGTCGCCAAGAAGGCTGCAGCCTATCTGAAAAGTACCGGTATTGCCGACGAGAGTTATTGGGGACCTGAACTTGAATTTTTTATTTTCGATGATATCCGTTTTGATCAGAACCAAAGTTCCGGTTATTACTTCATTGATTCGATTGAAGGCATTTGGAATTCCGGAAAAAACGAAGAACCGAATCTCGGCTTTAAACCAAGAAATAAGGAAGGGTATTTCCCAGTCCCGCCCCATGATTCTTTGCAGGATTTGCGCAGTAAAATTGTGCTGGCTATGCTTAAAGCAGGCATTCCCATAGAGGTCCATCATCATGAAGTGGCAACCGCCGGACAGTGTGAGATCGATATGCGATACGGCGCTCTTGTTAAAACGGCTGATAACTGTTTGTTGTATAAGTATATCGTTAAGAACATTGCCAAACAGAATCATATGACTGCAACGTTCATGCCAAAACCCCTTTTTGGAGACAATGGTTCCGGCATGCACACGCATCAATCGTTATGGAAAAACGGTCAGAACATTTTTTATGATCCCAAAGGTTATGCTTTATTATCTGAAACAGCCCAATATTATATCGGAGGCCTTTTAAAGCATGCCAATGCATTAATGGCGTTTTGCGCTCCGACTGTAAATTCTTATAAGCGTTTGGTTCCCGGTTTTGAGGCTCCCGTCAATTTGGCGTACTCGCAACGTAACCGTTCCGCTGCAGTCCGTATCCCGATGTATACCGAAAATCCAAAATCCAAGCGAATTGAATTTCGGCCCCCCGATCCGACAGCCAATCAATACCTGGCGTTTGCGGCGATGTTAATGGCGGGGTTGGATGGCATCGAAAACAAATTAGACCCGGGTGCTCCCCTGGATAAGAATATCTATGAATTGGCTCCGGACGAAGCGGCTAAAGTACAAACCGTACCCGGCTCTTTGGATGCCTCTTTGGACGCTCTGGAAGAAGATCATGGTTTTCTTCTGAAAGGCGACGTCTTCACCAAGGATGTGATAGATGTTTGGCTTCGATATAAACGGGAAAACGAAATTGATCCAATACGTTTACGCCCGCATCCTTATGAATTCTATTTATATTACGATATCTAAACAAATCATTTGAAACTTGGGAAAATGCACCTTTCAAAAGGTGTATTTTATTTTGCCTTTTTTAAATTTTCAAACGATATTATGATAATCTTGTGTCAAGATTGAATTTTTAAAGGGGGATATCATGTTGTTTTGAGTTATATTCCTGTAATCTTTTAAGTTAACATATTGAAAACACTCTTGCAAAAATCGAAAAATAATGGTAAGTTATTAAAAAAGAAAGAGACAGAAAGAAAGTAACAAAAACATTACATGAGAGGAGAATAGTGATGGACCAAGAAGTAACCGTTCCAAATTCTTTGGAAGTAGTTTTTGGCAGTAATGTATTTAATGATGCAACCATGAAGGCCCGTTTACCGAAAAATACTTATAAGGCCTTGAAAAAAACAATCGATGAGGGTTTGCCCTTAGATCCTTCAGTCGCCGATGTAGTGGCTAATGCAATGAAAGATTGGGCGCTTGAAAAGGGAGCCACACATTTTACGCATTGGTTTCAACCGTTAACCGGCGTTACTGCGGAAAAGCATGACTCTTTTATTTCGCCGACACCCGATGGACATATTATTGCTGAGTTTTCCGGAAAAGAGCTAATTAAAGGAGAACCGGATGCATCATCTTTCCCGTCCGGGGGATTGAGGGCCACCTTTGAAGCGAGAGGCTATACCGCTTGGGATTGCACTTCTCCGGCATTTTATAAGGATCAGACCTTATATATTCCGACTGCTTTCTGTTCATACACCGGCGAGGCGTTGGATCAAAAAACTCCTTTGTTACGTTCCATAGAAGCCTTATCCAAGCAAGCCGTCCGGGTTTTGAAAACGTTAGGCAATACCACCGCTACCAAAGTAGCTACCACGGTGGGCCCGGAACAAGAATATTTTATCATTGATAAAGCCCTTTATGATCAAAGGAAAGACTTGATTTTAACCGGCCGCACGTTATTCGGCGCTAAACCTCCCAAAGGCCAGGAATTGGAAGACCAGTATTTCGGGTCATTAAAAGAACGAGTCTCCGAATTTATGCATGAAGTAGACACCGAGTTATGGGAATTGGGCGTTCTTGCCAAAACAAAGCATAATGAAGTTGCTCCCGCTCAGCATGAATTGGCTCCGATATTCAGCACCACCAATATTGCCAATGACCATAATTATTTGACAATGGAAGTTTTGAAAAAAGTGGCTTTACGGCATGGACTGGTATGTTTGCTCCATGAGAAACCCTTTGCCGGAGTGAATGGTTCCGGAAAACACAACAACTGGTCTATGGCAGCCAGTGATGGTCAGAATTTGCTTGAGCCCGGGAAAACTCCTCATGAAAACTTACAGTTTTTAGTGTTCTTGACTTCCGTTATCCGTGCTGTTGACGAATACGCCGATTTGCTTCGGGCTTCGGCTGCCAACACCGGCAATGACCACCGCCTCGGGGCCAACGAAGCGCCTCCGGCAGTTATTTCCGTCTTCCTTGGTGAGCAATTGGCGGATATTTTCGCGCAGCTGCAGAATGGCGGCGCTAAATCATCCAAAAACGGCGGAGAATTGAACATTGGTGTTACAACTTTGCCGGTTCTTCCCAAAGATACAACCGATCGTAACCGGACTTCGCCGTTTGCTTTCACGGGGAATAAATTTGAATTCCGGATGGTGGCTTCTTCAGCTTCTATTGCCGGACCCAATATTGTTTTGAATACCATTGTTGCTGAAATCCTATCCCAGGTTGCGGATCGTTTGGAAAAGGCTAAGGATGTCCATGCAGAAGCTCAAGCCATCATTAAAGAAGTGGCGAAGAACAATAAACGGGTCATCTATAACGGTAATGGTTATGCCGACGAGTGGATCGCCGAGGCTGAAAAACGCGGCCTTCCGAATATCAAGTCTACCGTTGCCGCAATTCCTGCCTGGATTACCGATAAGGCTGTAAAAGCTTTTGAGAAACATGGGGTTTTAAGCAAGGTTGAGTTGCATTCCAGATATGAAATCTTTTTGGAGAACTATGTAAAGCAAGTGAATATTGAAGCTTTGACAATGCTCGAAATGGCCAAACGGCAGATTTTGCCGGCTGTCATTAAATATACCGGTGAACTTGCCGAGACAATTAATTTAGTAAAGAGCGCTTCTTCAAAAGCATCAACAACGGTTCAAGAAAAATTGCTGGTTGAAGTCAGTACGATTTTAGGTTCCTTTCATGATGATATTGAAGCCTTGGAAAAGGCGGTTGATGGCGCTGAGAAAATTAGCGGCGATTCACTTAAACACGCTGAGTATTACAGAGATTCCGTGTTTGTGGCCATGGGTAAATTGAGAGAAAATGCTGATAAGTTGGAACCCTTGGTCGATAAAAAGATTTGGCCGTTGCCTTCCTATTCTGATTTGCTTTTTAACGTCTGATTATTACTGGGAATGGATAAAAAAGGGGCTGTCTCGATTAACTTTTGAGACAACCCCTTTTTATTTATCAAAATGGGACGGACTTGACTTATTTTCCCGAGATTGTTAAAATTCTTATGATTCCACAAAGAATTATTATTTTTCATCAGACAGGAGGATTGGAGATGGGTAAATATCAATTACGCCTCCTAATCGTAGCGTTGGGTTTATGGGTTTTGCAAATAGGAACCGGATATTGTCAGGTAGACCAAACCGATATGGTCGTTCATGAAATGTCCCTTGAAAAAAGAAGGGTTGTTCGGAGTGAGTTATTAAAACAACTGGTCCTTAAATATGAAAACGATCAGACTTTTGCCAAAGTGCAAGATTATATGGAAAACAAATACCATGAACTCCATAAAAATAAACCGCCGAAATCACCAAGTTTAGTCATTCAAGAAACCTTTCAAAGAACACGGGCATTTATGGACAAAACCCGACCTTATATCGGAAGTAGTTTTACCCGGGTTTATGATCCGGTTCAAATTGAAAAAAATGTCAATCGATACATTTGGTTAAAAGGAATATGCTTTTTAGTCTTGGGAATTGGCGATGACCACCGGATTGCTTTGTCTTTTTTCTATTTACCGGGAAATGAAAATTTAAAAAGGGAATTTTTAAAGGATGTAGTGATTTATTCATTTCCCGAGGTTCCGGATGAACCCGCAAATCAGGCTTGGCAAAATGAAATGATAGGTGTGATGGAACGATTGGGATATCGGATCTTCAATGTTGATCGGTATGTACCCAATATAACTGCGCCTTGAACAATTTGTAAAAAGAGCTCTTTGAATAATTTTTTTCTTGACTATTCATAGCCGAATTGTTAAGATTTTTTATATCGGAAATGGATTCCAAGGTAACCAACTTATGAAGGAAAAGGGAAAATGCGAATCAATAAATTATTTATTCAAATCTTGCTAGTTTGTATGATTGGATCCGTATTTTTGGGTAACACTATACTTGCAACGTCGAAAGACGACCCAACGGTTCGGCCGATTTCCGATCCCGAACGGAAAATATTTCGCGAAAAACTCATTGATGGTTTAGTGGAGAAATACCACCAGGATCAAGTTTTTGATCATATCAACCAATATATGATCGATAAGGCCAAAGAGCTTCATAAACATCCTCCTACTAAATATCCGGATACACTTATCACCGACACGTTCAATAAGACACAGAGCTTGTTTGAACATACCAAGGGATTTATCGGTAATAGTTTTACCAGGGATTATACGCCTGAGACTTTTGAGAAAAATGTCAATAAATACTTGTGGCTGAAAGGAATTGGCTTTTGGGTTTTGGGAATTGGCCAAGAGCACGAGATGGCGTTTTCTTACTTTTATCTTCCCGGTAATGAAAATCTGAAAGAAAATTTGTTGAAAGAAATTGTTCACTACTCTTTCCCGGAAATACCTCAAATTGAGGCGAATAAAATTTGGTACGATCAGATGGCGGTTGTGATGAGCCGCTTGGGATATCGGATATTCAACGTAAAGGAATTCGGTTTAACTTATACCAGCAAATAATGAGTTCTACCGAACATGAAATTCGACGGATTTCATGTTGCTTTCCATGATTTATGCGCGTTAATTCATTTATCAATTCCGGGTAACCGGAATTTTTTTATCGGTAGTTGAAAAGTGCGTCAAAAAAGTTTATAATTATTATCAGGTAATAATAAAAAATGTGAGATTAAGGTATGAACGGAAAGCTATTAAGAAAATCCGAACGTCATCGACAATTACTGGAAGCCATCGCTAAAAATCCTTTTATTACGGATGAAGAATTGGCCGAGGTATTAGCGGTTAGTATACCTACTATCCGATTGGATCGTCTGGAATTGTCCATTCCGGAAGTGCGTAAAAGAACGAAAGAAATGGCTTCCCATTTTTTTGGAGCATCGCAATCTCTCGGCGCTACAGAAATTGTTGGTGAACTTATTGAAATTGAACCTGGACGGAGAGGCTTGTCTTTACTGGAAACCGACTTGAGCATGTGCCTGGAAAAGTGCAATATTGTCAGGGGACACATCGTATTTGCCCAAGCTAATTCGCTTGCCAATGCAATCGCTGATACTCAAGTAGCCTTAACAAGAAAGTCGGAGGTTAATTTTTTACGTACGGTGAGGGCGGGCGAAAAGCTGATAGCGAAGGCGCGAGTCGTCGAGAGAAGGGGTCATCGTTTTTTAGCTGAAGTGGTGGTCCGTTCCAAAGAAGAAATAGTTTGTAAAGGTGAGTTTGAGATCTATGGAATGACCTTGGAAGTGGCTAATTATTTGAAATTACTCAAAGATGATGAATAAAACGGAGGAGAATCAATGAGCGAAGTCGGTATTTCAGCAATCGGGGCTGCTGTTCCCCAGAAAATTCTAACCAATAGCGATTTGGAAAAGATGGTCGAAACCAGTGATGAATGGATTGTCTCTCGAACCGGTATCCGGGAAAGACATATTTTGGACAAGGGTGAAGGTATCACTCCTTTGGTTGTGGAATCGGCTAAGATGGCTTGTGAAAGAGGAAAGTTCAACCCTGAGGAATTGGATTTTGTTATTTCCGCCACATTAACCCCTGATCGGATCAGCCCTGCGCAGGCTTGTGAAGTGGCTCATCATCTTCAAGCGAACCATGCGTTTTGTTTTGATTTGAATGCGGCTTGTTCCGGATTTATATTTGGACTAGCCACAGCGGATAGTTTATTAAAAACCCGCAATATTAAATATGGTTTAGTCACTGCAGGGGAGCAGCTTACCCGGACGGTAGATTATTCCGATCGTACTTCCTGCGTTTTATTTGGTGATGCGAGCGCCGCCGCGTTGCTAACAAACGATCATCCAGAACATTTGATTTTGTATACCGAACTTGGGAGTGATCCCTCAATGGCCAACGAGGTTACCATCGGAGGGGTGAGAAATTTGTTGGACGATCAACTCTCAGACTATTATTTTAAACAAAACGGTAAAGTGGTATTTAAATTTGCAGTGAATAAAATGAAAGAATTGTATGAAATTGTTCCGCAAAAGGTCGGACTGAAACCGGAACAAATCAAATATGTCATTCCTCATCAAGCCAATATCCGAATTATCGAGTCTGCGGCCAAGGAGATTGTCTCCCATAATACGGTGGTAATTTCCAATATCGAACGTTACGGAAATACTTCTTCAGCTTCAATTGGCGTCGCGTTTAATGAATCCTGGGAGCGGTTTCAAAAAGGGGATTATATAATGCTGATTGGTTTTGGAGGCGGTTTAAGTTGGGGAGCCGCGCTGTTGCAATGGTGATGAAGCTATCTAAAATCATAAAACAATAAACGTGCAATCCACCGGTGAACGAGATTAAAAAGAGAGTTGGACCTAAGAAATTCTTTTATATTAACCCATTCTTCTAAAATGCCGATATTGAATATTAATGAAGGGTGGTTTTTTTATTTGTATCTTTTCTTATCCATCATTGCCATTGTGATGATAACGATCAATTTATTGGCTTATATATACCGTTTTAACTCTTCCAACAATTTTTACCGTCATCTTTTTAGTTTGGAAGAGGTATTTGACAATGAATTGGACTTTATTCATTTGGCAAAGAATATATTAATAAGGACAATTCCGGAAACGATATCAAACGGAGGCATTATCTACTGGTTTGATGAAGTGCGGGGCGAGTTGAAATTGAAGGCTTTTCATGGGATACCCATTGCGCAAATCAATCAAATCACCAATGAAATCCGTAAACCCAATGGGATTTTAGAACAAATTCAGACTAGGCCTCAAGGCTTTGCAGTGACTAATTCTAGAAGCACCATGGTGGACTGCGGAAATTTAGCAAAATATTATCAGAGTTTAATAGCCATGCCCTTGATGATTCAAAAAGATATTTTTGGTGTATTGATTTTATTTAAGCAAAAAGGGAATTTTCATCAAAGAGAACTGAAAATTATCAGAGCTTTTGCGCCACGATGCGCAGTCCGTTTAGAAAGCGCGCGTTTGTATCAATTGGCTAGGGAGACGGCTCAGGAAAACACCAAATTATATATTAATTTGTCCAATCTTTATCAAAAAGCTACTTTGGATGAGTTAACAGGACTCTATAACAGGCATTTTTTAATGCAAAGGTTGAAGGAAGAAATTAAAAAAGCTTGGCGCTACAGACATTCTCTTTCATTAATATTTATTGATCTTGATTTTTTCAAACAAGTCAATGACGAACATGGTCATCAAATTGGAGATCAATTGTTGATGGAACTCGGGGAATTGATTAAAAAATCCATACGCGACTATGATGTTGCCTGTCGATTCGGAGGAGAAGAATTTGTAGTATTGCTGCCGCAGACAACATTGGAAAACGCTTTTGATTTGGCGGACAGGCTGCGTGAAAAGGTAGCCAACCATTTGTTTTGCAGTTCGACTACAATGCTAAGAATCACCGCAAGTTTTGGAGTCAGTATGACTCCGGAATTTTCCGACGCTGGGAATCAATTTACCGAAGAAGAAGTTAACACCATTGCTGAAAAAATCGTTTCCGAAGCGGACAATGCTTTATATCAGGCGAAAGAAGCAGGACGCAATCGAGTGGTCTCTTTTGGGGGAAAACCGTAAAATACGTTAATCATCGTCCAAATCTTATCAATAACTATGCAGGATAAATAAAACGGACCGTCGAATAATAAATTTGAGGTGTTTAGTTTGTTTTTAGATGCAGCCAAGATTTTCTTAAAGTCCGGCAATGGAGGGGCAGGGGTTGTTAGCTTCCGGCGAGAAAAATATGTATCTCGCGGCGGTCCTGATGGTGGCGATGGAGGACGTGGCGGACATATTATATTCCTCGTTGATCATAACTTAACAACTTTAAGCGATTTCCGATATAAACATCATTTTCAAGCTGAAAATGGTTCTCCCGGCGAAGCTGTTAATCGTTCCGGGAAGGATGGGACTGATTTATATATCCCGGTGCCGGCGGGAACTTTGATTAGAAATGCCGAAACCCATCAATTGCTTGCTGATTTGACAAAGCCAGGGACTGAATTTGTCCTATTAAAGGGTGGTCGCGGGGGTCGCGGGAATTCTAATTTTGCAACGCCTACCCGTCAAACTCCGCAGTTTTCCGAAAAAGGTGAGCTTGGAAGCGAATTATGGGCGGAGTTAGAACTTAAATTACTTGCGGATGTCGGTCTTATTGGTTTCCCGAATGTGGGAAAATCCACTTTGATTTCCAAAATTTCAGCCGCTCGTCCAAAAATAGCAGATTATCCTTTTACGACATTAATCCCGAATCTAGGAGTAGTCGATTATAAAGGCCAAAGTTTTGTTGCTGTCGATATCCCGGGGTTAATTGAAGGTGCTCATCAAGGCGTCGGTTTGGGTGATCAATTTTTGCGTCATATCGAAAGAACCCGTTTATTAATTCACCTTGTGGATGTTTCGCCGTTTTCCGGTCGTGATCCTTATCAAGACTACATGCAAATTAATGAAGAATTGACGCTTTATAATCCCAATTTGTCTCAAAAACCGCAAATAGTGGTTCTTTCAAAAGTTGATTTATTGGAAGACCGACAAGTATTGGAGACTTTTCGGTCGAAGTTGGCTCAGTCCAAGTTGAATATTATTGATATTTCAGCTGCAACCGGTGAAGGGATCCCCGATTTATTGAATTTGGTCATCGAAAAGTTAGCCGAGCTTCCAGCCAATGCCGATGAGGAAAAATCGCAAGTAGAAGCGGCTGATTTCCATGAAGCAATTGAAGATCGTACGACTACAGTGGTGAATGCCGAAGACGTCTATATTGTGCAAAATAATGCTTTAATCCGTAGGATGGCCCGTTATGATTTGGAAAACGATGATTCACTCCGGAGTTTTCAAAACCTCCTCAAACGTTGGGGTATTGAAGAGGCGCTTATGAATGCGGGAGTAAAAGAAGGTGATTCGGTAAGAATAGGTGATTTTGAATTTACTTTTTTGAATGAGAATCAGAAGTAGGAGGGTTTAATCAAGTGGTTTGTCTGGATTGTGGTAATTGTCGGAAAAATGAGCCAGTATTTTATTGCACAGCCAAAAATGAATTCATTGTTACTGAAACTGCTGTAGTCCGGGAAAAGGCTAAGAACCGTTGGCGCGAGGGTGACCCCAGTTATGAACAACACCGGCGGCAACTCCGCAAAGATAAGGTACCACAGGCAACATAAGGAACTGTTAAAAAAGTAATTGAAAATCAAAGAAATACAATATAGGATTTCACCAAATGCGGTGAATTCATTATATTGTATTTCTTTATTGTGTGTTCATAAACGGATGAAAGTTACTTTTTGGATAGCTCCTTTTTTTTAGTATCTGAAGTATGCTATAATGTTTCCACAAACATTGAACATGAATTCGGTCAAGATTGACTTTCATAGAAGTAAATAGGCTGGAGGCTTGCCGAATCAGAGTTTAAGGAAGAAGGTCCCAAATTTGCTAACCAGTAAACAAAGAAGCAGGCTCCGTTCGTTAGGTAATGATTTAGAACCGATTCTTACCATCGGAAAAAGTGGAATCTCCCACAATACCATTGAGCAATTGGATGAGGCTCTAACTGCCAGAGAGCTTGTGAAAGGTAGAGTATTACCTCACACGGTTTTCGATGTCAATGAGATTGCATCTGAACTCGCCTTGCAAACCATGGCTGAGGTGGTACAGGTAATTGGGAGGAATATTTTATTTTACAGGCCGCCCAAACCCGGAACTCCGAGTAAACTTCTTCAGGAGGATTAACGTGAATCAACTGGAGAACCAATTTACAAATTTGCATCATGCCAAACGGGTTGTCGTAAAGGTAGGCACCAGTACACTGATGCATAATACCGGTAAACTTAATTTGAACCTGATGGAACAATTTGTTCGGCAATTAGTGGATTTGCAAAATCAAGGCCGGGAAGTTGTATTAGTAACTTCAGGAGCGGTAGGTGTCGGATTAGGTCGTCTGGGGTTTACCGAAAGACCGGCTTCGATCATGGAGCGACAAGCAGTAGCAGCTGTTGGTCAAGGCCTTTTGATGCAGGTTTATGAGAAGTTTTTTTCGGAATACGGACAAATCGTCGCCCAGATTTTACTGACCCGCAATGATATCAGTGACCGCAAAAGATATCTGAACGCCCGCAATACCATACTTACGCTATTAAAATACCGGGTTATTCCGATTATTAATGAGAATGATACGGTTGCCACCGAAGAATTAAAAATCGGAGAAAATGATACCCTTTCAGCGCTTGTGGCAGGTTTGATAGAAGCGGATTTGCTTATTCTTTTGTCGGATATCGACGGTTTATATACGGCTGATCCGAAGAAAAATTCCGATGCATCCTTAATTCCGATCGTGACGGAGATTGATGCCAAAATTTTAAAGATGGCCGGAGGGGCAGGTTCTGAATTCGGCACCGGAGGCATGCTGACAAAATTGGAAGCTGCCAAAATGGCAACCGCAGCCGGGACAGCTATGATTTTAATGAATGGACAAAACCCGTTGCAGATTCATAGTATTTTTCAGGGCAGCCCCATCGGAACATTATTTTTAAGTAGTCAACCTTTAGTAAACAGTCGAAAACGTTGGATTGCTTACGGCCCTATTGTTAACGGAGAGTTGGTCATTGATCAAGGGGCAGAAAGAGCATTACTGAAACAAGGAACCAGTTTGCTTCCTTCAGGGATTATTGATTTGGGGGGCGAATTTGAAGAAGGCGATCTCATCCGGATTTTAAATACAAACCAAATGGAGTTAGGACGAGGTCTAACCAATTATAGCAGTGATCATTTACAAAAAATCAAAGGAAAAAAGTCGTCGGAAATCGAGATGATTCTTGGTTATAAAGCTGCCGACGAGGTTGTACATAGGGATAATTTGGTAATTACGGCTGCGATTGGAGGAGATCTTGATGGAAATTCAAGGTTATGTTGAAAATATTGCACGCAAGGCCAAAAAATGTACTTCGGTCCTGGCAAGAATATCCTCTCTCCAAAAAAATATTCTACTTGAAAAAATGGCAGAGCGGCTGACGTCTCAGAGTCAACAAATTATCGATGCCAATCGAATCGATGTAGAAAACGCCATTGAAAATGGGCTTAATCAGACTTTGATCGATCGTTTAGCTTTGGATCCAAAACGGATTCATAACATGGCTGAAGGATTACATACCTTGATTCAACTTGATGACCCCATTGGTACGGTTGATAAAATGTGGCGCCGCCCCAATGGATTGGAAATAGGCCAACAGCGTGTTCCCCTGGGAGTCATTGGGATCATTTATGAAGCCAGGCCTAATGTGACGGTTGATGCTGCCGGTTTATGTTTAAAAACTGGGAATGCCGTCATTTTAAAAGGGGGCTCAGAGGCTCTAAATTCCAATCGCATTTTGGTGTCCATTCTACGGGCGGCCTTGCAGGAGTGCGGATTACCGGAGGATGGGATTCAACTGATTGATTCAACGGATCGGGAGGCTGTCAGGATTTTAATGCGTCTAAACCGGTTGGTTGATGTTTTAATCCCCAGAGGCGGGGCTGGACTTATTAAAACTGTTGTTGAAAATTCAAGTGTTCCTGTTATTGAAACTGGAGTCGGAAATTGTCATACTTATATTGATAGTGAAGCCGATTTGGAAATGGCCCGGAAGATTGCTTGCAATGCTAAAGTCCAGCGGCCCGGGGTCTGCAACGCCATGGAAACTTTGCTGATCCATGAAGAAGTGGCCGCTAAAATTCTTCCTTTGCTGGCCTTGGACTATCAAAAGGCCGGGGTTGAACTCCGCGGTTGTCCGATAACTTGTGGAATAATTTCTGCTAAACCGGCCATGGAAAGTGATTGGGAAACCGAATTCCTTGATTTGATTTTAGCGGTTAAAGTTGTTAAAAACCTTGATGAAGCGATCGAACATATCAATCGCTATGGTACCAAACATTCCGAAAGCATTATAACGGATAGTTATCCAAAAGCCCGCCGCTTTTTGGAAGAGATTGATGCCGCCGCTGTTTATGTAAATGCCTCCACCCGTTTTACGGATGGGTTTGAATTCGGATTTGGGGCGGAGATTGGTATCAGCACTCAAAAGTTGCACGCCCGTGGGCCCATGGGTTTAGAGGCTCTGACAACAATTAAATACATCATTTTTGGAGACGGACAGATTCGAGAATGATCTGTGCGTGATGGGACGGGAGACATTGCAGAATGGCGGGTTTGGGAATGTTGGGAGGAACTTTTGATCCAATTCATTTTGGGCATCTTTTTTTAGCGGAAAAGTCACGAGAAACCTTTGGCTTATCAAAAGTTCTATTTGTACCGGCATCTCATCCGCCTCATAAAATCGGCGAAGTAGCTCTTCCTGTGGTAGAACGCTTTAAAATGGTAGAACTGGCTATTAAGAACCATCCCCAATTTCAAATATCCGCTGTCGAGTTAAACAGGATGGGTCCTTCCTATACCATTGATACGATTCGGGAAATTAAAAGTGAAAACCCCGGGGAGGATTTATTTTTAATTTTAGGATTTGATTCGCTGCTTAATTTAAATACCTGGAAGGAGTATCGGCAGATATTGGAGGAGACTCGACTTGTTGCCGCTATGAGACCCGGATCCCCACAATTTGTTACCCTTCAGGATTGGCCCGATTTCCTTAAACCTTATCGGGAACGGATTCACATTTTAAATGCCCCCCTTATTGACATTTCAGCAACTTGGCTTCGCAGTGAATTAAAAAAGGGGCACTCGATCCGTTATTTGGTTCCGGATCCAATTTATGAATACATAACCCGCAATCAGTTATATAAATTTTGAAGCGGAGCAAGATTTGGTTGTTCTCAACTTGAATTAGAATCATCCCTGCAATTGAATTGGTATTATTGGTGTCCCCCCATCTATTATTTTCAAACATTTCCTTTGCGCATCAGAATTCTCACCTTCTACATTAAAATCCGTATAGTCCATTTTTTTTGATGCAAAATAGAGTTAGTAGAGAGAGGTGAAAATGGTGACGAAAACGCTTTATGTAGGGAATTTACCTTGGTCGGCCACAAAAGAGGATTTAGCAGCTCTATTCGCACCGCAAGCTGAGGTAAAGTCCAGTCGAATTATTACGGATCGGGAGAGTGGCCGTTCAAAAGGTTTTGGATTTATTGAAGTTGATAATGATGACATTGATAGCATTATCAATTCAATGAATGGCAAAGATATGGGTGGACGAGAAATCATCGTGAATGAAGCAAAACCCCGACAACAAAGAATGTGAGAAAGGTGCTGTCCAAGCGCCTTTTTTTTACGTGAAATTTGAATAGAATTCATAGTCTTTTCAAGTATTGTTTTTTACGGGGAATTTTGGTCAATTTAGAGGGAAAAATAAGAAAATCACGAATAAGATATCAGTTTAAGAGTTTGAAAGGAGAAAATTGGAAACTCATGGCATCCGACTCAAGTTTTGATGTGGTCTCAAAAGTCAATCTGCAGGAGGTCGATAATGCAGTCAATCAGACTATCAAAGAGATTGAACAGCGATACGATTTTAAAGGTTGTCAAACTGAGATAACTTTGGAAAATGCAGAAATCCGTATTTTGACCAGTGATGAATTCAAAATAAAAAGTGTTGTTGATATTTTACAAACAAAGTTAATTAAACGGGGGGTCTCCATTAAAAATCTTGATTACGGAAAAATCGAGGATGCCTCAGGAAATGCTAAACGTCAGCTTGTTAAGGTAAAACAGGGTATTGAAATGGAACAAGCTAAACAGATTGTTAAAGATATTAAGTCTTCAAATTTAAAAATTCAAGCGCAGATTATGAGTGATCAAGTGAGAGTTTCCGGCAAAAATAAAGATGATTTACAAGCAGCCATCCAACTTTTAAAAAGTAAAGATTATCATGTGGAATTACAATTTGTAAATTACCGTTAAAAATTAAAACGGGAAATTGAGGGATCGGAAATGGAAAAAAGAGAGTTAGTTCGGGTGCCCTTTCAAATTGACGCCACGATTTCGGCTGAAAACCAAACTGTACAGGGGAAAATAGAGAACATCAGTCTGAAGGGTATGTTTATACTTACAGACGGTCAATTTAAACTTAATGATATGGTTCGAATAACAATTCACCTGGCTGGTGAGTCATCCGATTTGGAAATTGATGTCACCGGGATCGTTGTCAGAAAAAATGAAAAAGGGATCGGGGTTCGATTTGAAAAAGTCGATCTGGATTCTTTTATCCATTTAAGAAATATAGTAGCCTATAACAGTGGTGATGAAGATCAAGTAATGGATGAGTTCTGTGATTTTGTCAACCATAAAAGTCAAAAATAATTTATTGATAGAGCTTTATTATTTTAGTTTTATTTTTTCATCTCTATTGTGGAGCATCATTTTATGAATCGTGATCAGATTATTAAGGTTCTACGTCAACATGTATCCGAAAAAAGATTGGCTCATTGTATACGGGTTGAAGAAACGGCATTGAAGTTGGCGGACCGTTTTGGAGTGGGAAAGGACTTGGTGAGCCCAGCCGCGCTCTTGCATGACCTTTGCAGGGAATATACTGAAGATTTGCTCTTGAAACTGGCTATTAATTTTGGTATAGTTATAGACGATATTGAGAAAAGAGAACCTATTCTATTACATGGTTCGGTGGCGGCAGCGGTAGCCCGGACTGAATTAGGGATTCATGATCCGCTGATTTTGGAGGCTATTACCTTACATATTACGGGCGGACCCAAGGTTACCAATTTAACTAAACTCATTTATATTTCCGACTTTATAGAGCCTGGCCGCACGTTTCAAGAAGCGGTAATTTTGCGCGAAGCTTCCTCTCAAATCGCCCCGGAACTTCTTTTGCTAAAAGTTTATAATCGGACCTTAGAATTTTTAGTGAATCAGAATTATTTAATTCACCCCTTGGGGATTGCCGGTAGAAACGAACTTCTCATGAAAGGAATTATTGAAGAGTGAAAGAAACCTTAACCCTCATTTTAGAGGCTGTTAACCAAAAGAAAGCACTGAATCCGGTGATTCTTGATTTAAGGGGTATTTCCGATATAACGGATTATTTTGTAATTTGTTCCGGTAAAACGGCAATTCAGGTTCGTTCCATTGTTGACAACATTATCGATGAATTAATTGAATTTGGTGCGCAAATCCCTTCAAAAGAAGGATATCACGAAGGTCATTGGGTTTTGCTGGATTTGGGCAATATAGTCGTTCATGTTATGCAAGAAACGGAACGGGATTTTTATGCATTGGAAAACTTATGGCACGATGCTGAGGTTCTCAATTTATGATTACGATATAATTTAAATGTGGATGTTTTCGGTAACATCGCCCCTGGCATTTGCCGGGCTATTTTATTTTTAGGGGGCTTATTCATGAGTAAAGTTGAAAAATACCATCACTCGGAGATCGAACCGAATTGGCAAAAGAAGTGGGAAGCTGATGGTTTGTACCATTCTGAAATTAACAAGGGAAAGCCTAAATATTATGCATTAACCATGTTGCCTTATCCGAGTGGAGATCTGCACATCGGTCACTGGTATGCCTTCACTCCTTCCGATGCTCACGCCCGGTTTAAAAGGATGAACGGTTATAATGTACTGTTTCCAATGGGGTTTGATGCATTTGGATTGCCGGCTGAAAATGCGGCAATTAAAAGGAAGACTCATCCTCATACTTGGACCATGGGGAATATTGAAAAAATGCGCCAACAAATGAAAAGTATGGGAGCCATTTTTGATTGGCGGCGTGAAATCGTTTCCTGTTTACCGGATTATTACCGTTGGACGCAATGGTTTTTCCTGAAATTTTTTGAAAAGGGGATTGCCTATAAACGTTTTGCTCCGGTGGATTTTTGTCCTGCATGTAATACGACACTTGCCAGGGAACAAGTTTGGGGTGAGGATCGTCATTGCGAACGTTGTCAAACCCCGGTAATTAAAAAAGAGTTAAGCCAATGGTTTTTTAAGATCACCGATTATGCTGATGAATTATTGGATTTTTCTCAAATTGATTGGCCTGAAAGGGTCATCTCAATGCAGCAAAATTGGATAGGCCGTAGTGAAGGCGCGGAAGTGAATTTCCATACCGAGTCCGGACAGGAGATTAAAATTTTTACAACCAGACCGGATACATTATGGGGGGTAACATTTATGGTTCTTGCTCCGGAACATCCTCTGGTGCAGCAAATAACCGCTCCCCAGTGTCAAGCGGAAGTTGAAGAGTATGTTGCCCAAGCCGCCCGACAATCCGAAATCGAACGTCTGGCAACTACCAAAGAGAAAACTGGTGTTTTCACTGGAGCATATGCTATCAATCCAGTCAACGGGGAAAAGGTTCCCATATGGATTGCCGACTATGTCATGATGGGTTATGGCACGGGGGCGATTATGGCGGTACCCGCTCATGATGAGCGGGATTTCGATTTTGCCCGAAAATTTAGCCTACCCGTTAAAATAGTGATTGCACCCAATGGGTGGACTGGGCAGGAAGCTTTGAATGAAGCTTATACAGGAGTTGAGGAAGGAAAACTCGTAAATTCCGGCCAGTTTGACGGCACACCGGCTGTGAAAGCCAAGGCTGTTGTTACATCTTGGTTATCTGAGCAGGGCATTGGCAAGAAGACAGTTAATTACCGCTTGCGTGACTGGTTAATTAGCCGTCAACGTTATTGGGGTGCCCCGATTCCGATCATTTATTGTGAAAAATGTGGTACCGTTCCGGTTCCTGAAAAGGATTTACCTGTATTGTTACCGGAAGATGCCGAATTTTTGCCAACCGGGGAATCACCACTGAAATATCATGACGGATTCCGTAAAACTACTTGTCCAAAATGCGGCGGCCCCGCCGAACGGGAAACCGATACCATGGATACCTTTATGTGTTCATCCTGGTATCCTTATGGGTATTTAAGTCCCTATTACCAAGGAAATGTTCCGTTTAACCCGGAGGAAGGGAAATATTGGCTGCCTATTGATCTTTATACCGGGGGAATTGAACATGCCTGCATGCACCTTATTTATATCCGGTTTTTCACAAAAGCTATGCGCGATTTAGGTTTGGTTGATTTCGACGAACCAGTGGTCAAGTTGAGAAATCAAGGAATTATTCTTGGAGAAGACAGCGAAAAAATGAGCAAATCGAGGGGGAATGTTGTAGCTCCTGATGATTTGGTCCAAAAATATGGTGCGGATGCTGTTCGGGCATATTTAATGTTCGGCTGGCGTTGGGAACAGGGAGGGCCTTGGGATAGTAAAGGAGTCGAAGGTATCTACCGCTTTTTGAACCGGATTTGGGACTTGACTTTGGAAGAAGCTCCGGCGGGAAATTCATCCGAAGCTGAAAAAGTTTTACGACGGAAAACTCATCAGACTATCGCCAAGGCAACTAAAGAAATCGAAAATTTTTCTTTCAACACCTACCTTGCTTCTTTAATGGAACTTTCAAACGTGATGGCCAAACATAAAGCTGAAGTTTATGAAACTGTTGCCTGGAAGGAATCTGTAAAAACCTTACTTCTTTTAATGGCGCCGGCTTGTCCTCACATTACAGAGGAGATTTGGGCACGGCTTGGGCTTCCTTATTCCATTCATAATCAAAGTTGGCCTAAATTTGCTCCCGATTTGGCTGCTGAAGAGACAGTAGAGATTGTTCTCCAAATTAATGGAAAAATTCGTGAAAAATTAGTGGTTCCTATTCATAGTTCTGCGGAAGAACTTCAGGGTATGGCCATGCAAAATGATGTGATTCAAAAAGCAATTGTTGGTAAAACAGTGAAAAAAGTGATTGCTGTACCCGATCGTTTGGTGAATGTAGTTATCGTATAATAGGTTTAAGGGTATTTTCACAAATGAGGCCGGTAAAGGACATGGATGTTTTTAAAATACCTATTGTGTTAAGACCAGAACTGAGAAAGACGATCCAGGCTCGGTTTGTCGGTAATGAATGCCTGATTCAGTTTCCAGGGATATGGATCAAAAGAAAAAAATATTTAGTGATGATGATTGATCGGGTCTATTGGCGGCTGATGGCTCGCATTTCAATCGATATGCTGAGGAAACGAACCGCGGAATTAAACCAGCAATACTTTGGCTTCAATTATCAAGGTGTCCACTATCATCGTCAATTTGGAAGATGGGGTTCCTGTTCGACTTTAAGGAATATTAATATATCTCACCGATTGATTGGAGCCCCTGAAGAGTTAAGCGATTATGTGATTATTCACGAACTCGCTCATCTTAAATTCATGAATCATGGTAAGGATTTTTGGAAATTAGTCACCGGTACGGGTGTAGATCCAAAAAAAAATCGTAGCGAAATTTCTTCTTATGGCCAAAGCTGGCAAAATAGATATTATCAGTGGTACCGGCAAATTTTGAATTTAATTGATTCGACAGATTTTAAAAAATAAATCGAATTCAAAAGGTAGCAAATTTGTTAATACCCAAAGAACGATGGCAAAATAGTCAGCCCGGGGAAACCCCGGGCTTTTTTGTTTGAATAAAGCCCCAGGTAAAAGGGGATTTTATCCTTAGAGTTCGCGGATGTTCTCATATGGACTTCAGGTACTGCATCCGAGTTCAAAAATCTACTCTGGGGATGTGTCCTATTGAAATTTTTAAAAATAAATCGTAAACGAATTTATCTATGGCTATTTGCAGGATTGTTCATCATTTTAAGCGGTTCGTGTTTACTGCAAATCACTCATTTGCCTCTAAATTTGAGAGTCTCCCCGGGCCAAAAGATAAAGCTTTCAGCTTATTTTCCTTTAAGCTTTTATACCGTTCATCAACAAATTAAAGCACATATTTCAGAAATATCCGTTCAATCATTGCCGTTATTGTCCCATAACCTTATTGTAAATTCACCAAAAAGCGAAGAATTTGATGTTCAAATTCGCTTATTAGGTGCGATTCCGGTAAAAAAACTCCATGTGGAAGTTACTAAACCAACCATGGTGGTTCCGGGAGGACAAGCTATTGGGGTTTTGTTTTCCAGCAAAGGGGTAGTGATTATCGGTCATTTATCCCTTAAAGGGATTGATGGACAAACATATTATCCGGCAAAAGATGCCGGTTTGCAGATTGGAGATATTTTGCTTGCCATGAATGATATGCCTGTCAATCGAGTGGATGAAGTTGAATATCAATTAAGAAACTATCAACCTATGCGCAAATTTATAAAGCTAACAATTTTACGGCGCAGCAAAAAGGTTCACACCACTATTAGACCGGTATATTGTGCGCAAAATGGTACCGTTCCCCATTACATGCTAGGAATTTATATTGAAGATCCTGCTGCCGGAGTTGGAACACTAACTTGTTATGATCCTTTGAGCAAGCGTTTTGCCGGGCTAGGACACCGAATTGCCGAATTTGCCGGTAAAAAAGGAATCCCATTTAATCAGGGCGAAATTGTTCTTGCCAAGATTAATGGGGTTAGAGTGGGTATACCAGGCCAACCTGGCGAAAAAATTGGAGTATTCAATTCCTTAACCCATCCCCTTGGTAAGATTGAAAAAAACAGCCGTTTCGGAATTTATGGCCATTTTTATGAACGGGTTTCTTACAGCCTTGATACTCCAATTCCAGCAGCCTATTGTTCTGAAGTCACTGTTGGACCTGCTCAAATCTATACTGTTATTCGCGGCACCAAAATTGAACATTTTAACGTTGAAATTGTAAAAGTATACCGCCAGGATGCACCAAGGGATAAAGGAATGGTTTTAAAAGTAGTAGACCCCTTACTCCTTAAATTAACCGGAGGAATCATTCAAGGAATGAGTGGAAGTCCCATTATTCAACGGGGAAAATTTGTCGGGGCTGTAACTCATGTTCTTGTCAATGACCCAACAAAGGGTTACGGGGTCTTGGCGGAATGGATGATTCAAGAAATGAACGGAAGAGCATCCTAGCAGGGATGCTTTATTTTTTTGTTTTTAAATATCCTAGAAAGAAAAAGGAATTTTTTACGAAATAGCGAAAAATACTTCATAAATTCTATACGAATGATTGAGGTAGAAAAAATGCAATCTATCCGAGTTGGGATAGCAGATGATAACCGGGATTTCTGCCAGTTACTCCAAGACTTTTTTTCAACACGATCAGAAATTGAAGTCGTGGCAACTGCTTATAATGGTTTCGATATCATTAAAATTCTCCCACAAGTCACGATGGATGTGTTATTATTGGATATGATAATGCCCCAGATGGACGGGCTTGGAGTACTCCAATGGCTGAGGGAACATCCCGAAATTCATCGGCCGAAAATAATCATTTTTTCCGCATTTGGTCAAGAAGAAATCGCCCGCAATGCCGTAACTCTCGGTGTTGATTATTATGTTTTAAAGCCTTTTGATTTGGAAACATTGACGAAACGTATCAGCGAAGTCGTAAAGGGCATGAACGACATCACAGTTACGCGACGCAAACCTACCAGTTATTCTAGAGATTTAGAATTAGAGGTGAGCAGGATTATTCAAAGTTTGAATATTCCGCCTCATTTTAAAGGTTATTCTTACTTGCGGGATGCTATTATTATGGCCAGCCAGGAACCGGGGCTGATTAATGAAGTGACTAAAAAGCTTTATCCTTTAATTGCTGAACAATACCACACCACCATGAACCGGGTAGAACGGGCCATGAGGTTTGCCATTGAAACAGCATGGAATAAGGGAGACGTACAGACTTTACATAATTTATTTGGATATTGTGTGGATGATAAAAAAGGCAAACCAACCAATGCTTCATTTATCGCGAAGATCTCCGATAAAATGCGGTTGGAGAAGAATATTAGAAGGTGAATGGGTTTGGATTGTAAGGCAATAGCACGTATTGATGTTCGCACAAAGAATTTGGCCAAACGTATTCGGCCCGGAGAGATTGCCGTTCTTGATCATGCGGATATTGATCAAGTCTCTGCCGATTCACTGATTAAAGCAAGAATCAAAATGATTATTAATGCCAGTCCATCTCAAACAGGCCGTTACCCAAATCCGGGTCCTGCTTTTTTGCTGCAAGAAGGAATTATGATTCTTGATAATGTCGGCAAAGAGATTTTTCAAAAAGTTCACGAAGGGGATTTATTAGAAATTCGTGGAAACCAAATTTGGAAAGAAGAAGTCTTGGTCGCTGAAGGCCAATTTCTGGAGCTGGAAGCTGTTCTTAAAAATATAAAAAAGCTCCGACATATGCAAGCCAATGAATTAGAAAAATTTATCCACAACACCCTTGAATATGCAATGAAAGAAAAGGATTTGATTTTGGGTACGCTTGAGATGCCCGAAGTAAAAACAAAGTTTGAGGGTAAACCTGTTTTGGTTGTGGTTCGCGGGCAGAATTACCGTGAGGATTTAACGATTATCAAATCTTATATCGATGATGTCAATCCCGTATTAATCGGTGTTGATGGAGGCGCCGATGCTCTTTTGGAGTTTGGATATATACCGGATATTATTATTGGAGACATGGATAGTGTCACCGATTCGGCCTTAAAGTGCGGCGCCGAAATCATTGTTCATGCTTACACGGATGGCAGGGCGCCAGGATTGAGCAGAGTTGAGAAATTAAATTTGGCCGCTAAAATTTTTCCGGCCCCTGGCACCAGCGAAGATATCGCTTTATTGTTAGCCTTTGAAAAAGGGGCGGATTTGATCGTTGCCGTGGGTACTCACACCAGTATGGTTGACTTTCTTGAAAAAGGACGGGCTGGGATGGGAAGTACTTTCTTAGTCCGCTTAAAAGTTGGATCTATTTTAGTAGATGCTCGGGGAGTCAGCAAAATTTATCAAGGTCGAATTAAGCTTAGTTATTTATTTCAAATAGCGATTGCCGGGATTCTAACGATTATTATTGTTTTTTCTCAGTTACAATGGTCAAGGGATTTATTTCGAACTTTTTGGCTACAATTAAAAATATGGTTTGGTTTTTAAGAGTCTATAAATTTGGGGGATTTTTATGATTATCGATTTGCGTTATCATGTTGTTTCTTTAGTCTCGGTCTTTTTAGCACTGGGGCTTGGCATTATAATTGGCGCCAATTTGGGTGTTTCCGGCAGTCCTCATTTTGAGAAACAAATCGAGCATTTGGAACAAACTTATCAGAAAATTCGTGAAGACCAAAAGTTATTACGAACTTCATTACAAGTTAAAGACAATGAAATCGATATCGCCAACCAATTTCAAAAAGCTATCGTTCCAAATCTTATAACGAACCGATTACTTGGTAAAAGAATTGCCATCATTCGCACGAATTCTTCGGTTGATTTTAAATATGCCAAGCAATTGTTTAATCTTTTGCGCCAAGCCGGAGCTGATGTAACATCGATAACTACTTTTAATCAAACGATCAACCTTAACGATAATCAGCTTAAAAATGAGATCAATGGCGCATTTGAATTTACTCAATCCGATGATAAAACTTTTAATACCCGCATATTTACTAAATTAGCCCAAATCATCACCAACGGTCAAAGCAGCTCTCAATTGATCTTTATGCAAAATAAGGAATTAATTCAGTTGTGGGGAGAGTATAATCGAGGTTATGTTGATACGATTGTGTTTTTGGGGGGAGGCATGAATCCGGAAAGCGATTTTCAAACTGCAATTGACGGTCCTTTATTAGATGCATTTCAAAATATTAAAGTTGCAAAATTTGGAGTTGAGCCTAGTTTTGTAACTCAATCGTACATGCACTTATACCAGTCCAAATGTCAAGGAACTGTTGATAATATTGATACCCCCCCTGGCGAGGTAACTTTGGTTTATTTATTGGCTTCCGGGAAAAAAGGATTTTATGGTGTTAAAGATACTGCCCGTTCGTTTATCCCGGAATTTAAGCTTAATTATTAATATTGAAAAACGGGAAGTGATTTTGGTGGGAACTTCTACAGATAGCTTAACAGTATTAATTCCGGCTTACAATGAAAAAAAGACGATTCAGGCGACAATCCAGGCTGTTAAGAACAGTGGGCAAGTTGACCAGATTATCGTAATTAACGATTGCTCTCAGGATGAGACCAGCCGGCTTGCGAAAGAGGCCGGCGCCGAAGTTTTGGATTTGCCTCGAAACCTAGGTAAGGGTGGGGCTTTAAACTGTGGTCTTAAAATGGCTACCGGAAATATTATCGCCCTTCTCGATGCCGATTTGGGCAAAACAGCTTCCGAAGTAACCAAGTTAATTGAGCCGATACGTTCCAACAAAGCGGATCTGACGATTGGACGATTTCCTCCTGCAGGGCGGAAAGGTGGATTCGGCTTGGTCACTCGTCTTGCCAAAAAAGGGATTCGCAGTTATACCGGTTTGGAAGTTTCCAGTCCGCTTTCTGGACAAAGAGTGATGCGTCGTGAAATTCTGGACCAAATCGGACCGTTTGAATCCGGTTTTGGTGTGGAAGTGGGAATGACGATCGATGTTTTCCGACATGGTTTTCGGGTAAAAGAAGTGCCGGTCGTTATGAGCCACGCGGAAACCGGTCGGGACCTCGCCGGATTTCTTCACCGGGGTCGTCAATTTTGGGATGTGGCTTTGGTTTTAATCAGCCGACTTTTTATTAAGAGGTGAATCCATGGAACTGAGCGACGTTTTACAACCGATGTTACTTTCGATCATTAAATATATTATTATCTTCCTGATTTCTTATTTTGTGGCTTTTTTTGCATTTCCGTTTATACGGGGGCTTATTTATGAAGCTGGTTATTTAAAACCGAATTATCGTGAAGAGCAGATCCCAGCTATTGCGGGGGTCCTTTTTGTGGCGTTATTACCTTTCATTACTATGATTAATATGCTATTTTCAGTAAATCCTCATTCCGACTCGATTTTATTTTTATGTATCGTCCTAGGAATGGGTTTTATGGGCTTGCTTGATGATCAAATGGGTAATCATAACTCCAAGGGATTTAAAGGACATTTTTTAGCTTTATTTCGCTCCCGGCAATTGACTTCGGGGGGATTTAAGGCAATATTCGGGGCTTTACTTGCTCTCATTTTCAGCATTGCCGCCGTTTTTCCTATTCAGTCAGCTTGGTGGCCCTGGGAACTTTTTCTTAACTTTATCCTTATGAGCTTGGCAACGAATATGATTAATCTTTTTGATTTAAGACCGGGCCGGGCCGGCAAAATATACTTGGCCGCCTTTATTATTATTATGGCATTCAGTAAAAACTTAGAGAATTATTTCGGACTTTTTTTGCCGATCATAGCCATCCTGCTTTATTATTTACCATTTGATCTGAGGGCGGAGGTCATGTTGGGTGATGTTGGTTCAAATCTGCTGGGCGCCACTCTCGGAATGATGATGGTATGGATGTTAAGTGATTTTGCGAAAATTGTATCCCTGGTCGTTATGTTGGCTTTACAATTCAGTGCTGAAAAGGTTTCTTTTACCAAAATTATTGAACGGAATGGATTCCTGCGGTATATTGATAATATAGGCAGAGAGCATAAATAGTTTAAAAAAATTTTTCAGCGATGTTGATTATGAGAAAGGTGGAAAGCAGTGAAAGATGTTGCAATTTATACAGATGGAGCTTGCTCCGGAAACCCGGGCCCCGGAGGATGGGGCGCCATCTTAATAGCCGGGGAGGTTGAAAAACAGTTATCCGGTTATGTGGAAATGACGACGAATCAACGAATGGAGTTACAAGCTGCGATCAGTGCACTATCGGCGCTTAAATTTTCCTGCAAGGTAAAATTACATTCGGACAGCGCCTACCTGATCAACGCATTTCGTCAAAATTGGCTTCAAAATTGGCAGCGTAACGGTTGGATGAATTCACAAAAAAAACCTGTTGAAAATCAGGATTTATGGATGGAACTAATTGATTTAAATCAGTTTCACCAAATTGAATGGATTAAAGTACCGGGACACAAGGATAATGTCTATAACAATCGTTGTGATCAGTTGGCAAGAAAAGCCGTGGAGTTAAAATCTTCACAATGAGGCTTTTTAGATATTTATTCAAATTGAGCTTCATAAATTTGTATTTTAAAAATAGCTCATAAAATATAAAAATTTATGGAGCCAATCGTTCGAAAGTTCGTTATAATAATAAGTAATTTGAGTTTTTACCACTAAAAGGAGTGAATGCATTTGTTAACAACAACTCAATTGAACGAATTGCAGGAAAAGGCGCGTCAATTACGTGGCCATATTATCCGGATGTTAGCTGCCGCTAAATCCGGGCATCCGGGCGGCTCTCTATCCTCGGCTGATTTGTTAACCTATTTATATTTTCATAAAATGAAGATCGACACCCAAAATCCTCAAATGCCTGAACGCGATCGTTTTGTTTTAAGCAAAGGGCATTGTGCGCCAGTTCTTTATGCTGCTTTAGCAGAAAGAGGGTTCTTTGATATTAAAGAATTGATGACTTTACGTAAATTTCACAGCATGTTGCAGGGACACCCGGATATGAAGAAAACCCCCGGGGTGGATATTTCAAGCGGTTCTTTAGGCCAGGGATTATCGGTTAGTAATGGAATGGCGCTTAGCGCTAAAATGGACCACAAAGATTATCGGGTTTATGTTTTGATGGGCGATGGAGAACTTGAAGAAGGTCAGGTTTGGGAAGCGGCAATGACTTCAGCTCATTACAAACTTGACAATCTTACGGCTTTCGTGGATAACAACCGTCTCCAAATTGACGGAAAAGTTGAGGACGTTAAATCAATGACCAATCCGGCCCAACGTTTTCAATCTTTTGGATGGCATGTTATAGAAATTGACGGCAATGATATTGCCGCTATTGATAAGGCAATTATTGAAGCCGAAAATACGAAAGGAAAGCCAACCATGATTGTTTTACATACGATCAAAGGTAAGGGCGTTTCATTTATGGAGAACCAGGCTGGTTGGCATGGTATGGCTCCAAAACCGGAAGAGGCGGAACAAGCTCTTAAAGAATTAGGATTTTAAACGACATTATAAAAATTAGGGGGATTTTCCATGAGTGATAGAATAGCTACCCGAGAAGCCTATGGAAATGCATTGATAAAATTAGGAGAATTAAATCCAAATATCGTTGTTTTGGATGCCGATTTATCAAAATCGACCAAAACTGCAGGTTTTGCCAAGAAATTTCCGGAGCGTTTTTTCCAGATGGGTATTGCCGAAGCTGATATGATGGCCACAGCCGGTGGATTTTCAACCACCGGAAAGATTCCGTTTGCCAGTACCTTTGCCATCTTTGCGACCGGCCGGGCCTATGATCAGGTTCGGAATACAATTGGTTATCCCGGCTTGAATGTTAAAATAGCTGCAACCCATGCTGGTCCCACAGTTGGAGATGACGGCGGGTCCCATCAATCGATTGAAGATATCACTTTAATGAGAGTTATTCCCGGAATGACCGTTTTAAACCCAGCCGACTCAGTGGAGACGGAAAAATTAATTTTTGCAGCCGCTGAGCATTATGGGCCTGTTTATATTCGTCTGGGCCGCGAACCGATGCCGGTTATCTTTAATGCTGATTATAAGCCGGAAATTGGTAAGGCTGTTCGTCTCAAAGATGGTAAAGCTGCGACAATTATCGCAACCGGTATTATGGTGGAAAAAGCCCTTCAAGCGGCAGAAATTCTTAGCCAAAAGGGCACAGTCGTCCGGGTTATCAATATTCATACGATTAAACCAATTGATACGGCGGAAATAATTAAAGCGGCTTGGGAAACCGGAGCCATAGTTACCGCAGAAGAGCATAGTGTTATCGGAGGCCTTTCCAGTGCTGTAGCCGAAGTGGTGGTCCAAAACCACCCGGTTCCGATGGAATTTGTCGGAATGAAGGATCGTTTCGGACAATCGGGGTCACCTGCGGAGTTGCTTTCCGAATATGGATTAACAGCTGAAAGTATCGTTGAAGCAGTTGAAAAAGTTATTGCCCAAAAAAACCTCTGATTTTAAGGAATTGATTTTGAACCTATGAATTTGGTTGAAATATCTTAAAATCGGTGCTACAATAAATTTAAATTAATAGCTCGGTAGGCGAGGTTCCTACAAGGATATGGGATGCTACCGCAGATGGTTGGAGACAACCTGAGCTGGTCAGCAGGTATTGCCGAATACTCAAGGCATTACCTAGTGCATCTTCACCGCTTTGTAGTGCTAAAGCTTGAACGAGAGTGATGGATTGACCGCTTTCACCACGCTCAGCTTTGGTGAGAGCTTTTTGTTTTCTTTGCTTTAAGAAGTCTACAAGGAGGTAAAGACATGACTCCGATTAAAAGCTTTTATTTGAGCAGAATATTGGAAAGCAAGGTTTTCATAAATGATCGTGAAATCATTGGAAAATTGACTGAGTTGATTGCTACCAATGAAGAACCGCCTCGGATAGCCTCTTGTGTGGTAAAAAGCCAGGACGGCACTATTAGAAACCTGGATTGGACATATTTTTCCATTACCAAAGTTCATAATAAATACCGAATTCTTTGTACTGGTGATTCTGAAATCACTCCGCCCCCAAATTCCATTCGCTTGAAAAAACACATTTTGGATAAACAAATTGTTGATATTGACGGCAAAAAAGTGGTACGGGTTAACGATATCCGATTGGCCCTTATTTCCACGGGTTTATACGTTGTTGCAGTTGATGTAGGTATCGAAGGATTGTTAAGGCGTTTAGGGTTAGCAAAACCGACTCGAAAAGTATTTCAATTATTTGGTAAGAATATTTCCTCAAAATTCATTCTATGGAGTAATATGGAGGCAATTGGAACTCCACTGGTTAACTTGAAGCTTTCGACTTCGTCCTCGAAGTTAAACACTTTACATCCTTCGGAGTTAGCGGATATCATTGAAGATCTTGATGTAAATACCCGGACTGCGATTTTCAGCGCACTTGATCATGATCGGGCTGCTGATGTTTTGGAAGAAATGGAAACCGAAGCGAAATCCAGTATTTTGGATCAACTATCGGTGGAAAAGGCCGCCGATGTTTTGGAAAAAATGCCCGCTGATGAAGTTGCAGATATCCTGGATGACTTGGAAGAGGATAAAGCCGAAGAATTATTGCAGGAAATGGACAAAGAAGCTTCCGCCGAAGTCCGGGAATTGATGGAGTATCCTGAGAATCAAGTCGGCAGTTTAATGTCAACTGATTATATCTCTTTTAAAGAGCACATGACGGCGCAACAGACCATTCAGGAATTAAGAAGATTGAAGCCTGAATCCGATACGATTTATTACCTTTATGTCGTTGACGACCAGGAGAGATTGACGGCTATCGTTTCCTTAAGAGATTTAATCGTGGCGGAACCGGATATTAAGCTTGAACAAATCATGAACCGCCAAATCGTCTTCGTTTATGATCAGGATAATATTAATTCTTTAGTTGAAATCATATCAAAATATAGCTTACTAGCGGTTCCAGTTGTTGACCAGGAAAATAAAATAGTGGGTGTGGTTATTATTGACGATGTGGTTTTTGAAATCTTAAAGTCTAAAAAACGTCGACTATAGAGGGTATTTTGAAGTCAGAGAACTTAGCGCGCGTATTCGCGTGCTTACGCCATTTAATCTTGACACGAACAGATTGTTTATTGTATAGTAAATACAATTCATATTCTTTTGGAATTGAATAAAAATTAATGAGCAAGCACTAGCGAGCTGTTGCAAAAACATTTAAAATCAATGAGATATAATATGCTGCCCCCATGGATATTCGGGCACCTTCATATTGTTTATCTCTATCGGTAAGTTCTTTTTTGCGGCAGTCCAAGTAGCCGGGCCTTAAGGCAGCGGAATGAGAAACCGTGGGACATATTTTTGTCTCAGGTTTTTTTATATTATTATTAAGTTTTTTGAAAGCAGATTATTTTTAGGGGAGACCGCAAATGAATGAGAAAAAGAAAGCAGCCCTTGCCTCAGTCATTGCAGCGATTTTTTTAACCGTAATGAAGCTGACGGTTGGCATTATTTCCGGCAGTTTAGGTATTTTATCGGAAGCAGCTCATTCAGCTCTTGATTTGGGTGCTGCGGTGATTACTTTTTTTGCGGTGAAAATATCCGACAAGCCGGCTGATCGAGAGCATAATTATGGACATGGAAAAGTTGAAAGTTTTTCGGCGTTAATTGAAACGCTACTCCTTTTGGCCACCTGTGTTTGGATTATCTATGAAGCTTTGGAGCGGTTATTTGACAAAAAGGGCAGCGATGTTTCCAACACTTTTTGGGGGATCCTCATTATTGTAATATCGATGGTGATCGATATTACCAGGGCGAGGGCATTGAAAAAGGCTGCCGATAAATATGGCAGTCAGGCCTTGGCTGCTGATGCCCTTCATTTCAGCAGTGATGTTTTAAGTTCTTTCGTTGTTTTAGTTGGTCTCCTTTGTGTCACGGCGGGCAAAATCTTTCAATTGCCAGGTCTTAATAATGCGGACCCCATTGCAGCTTTGGGGGTTTCCCTATTGGTCATCATCATCAGCTTTCGACTCGGTAAACAAACCATAGAGGTCTTGCTTGATACCGCCCCTAAAGGGGTACTCAATCAAGTCTTGCATGAAGTAAATCAGATTAATGGAGTATTGGATGTCGCGAATGTAAGGGTACGGGCATCAGGGCCAAGGATTTTTATCGACTTAAACATAGGAATCGATAGAAATGAAAGTCATCGGGTAGTTCATTCCATTGTAGATGAAGTACGAGATAGGCTGGAACAGAAAATTGTCAATTCCGATGTCATGATCAGTACCTATCCGGTAGATTTGGCCGGAGATGATCAAGAGATTTATCATACAGTCAAAAAGGTGGTGGATAAATTTCCGGTTTGCACCAATATTCATAATATCCATATCTATGAAGTGGCTGGACAAAAATTCATTGCGATTCATTTGGAAGTCAAAGAGAGCATGACTTTGAAAGAGTCCCATCATTTGTCCCATGAAATTGGCGATTTAATCTGCCAGGAATTGAATGATGTCAAGGATGTAAGTGTCTATTTTGAATATGTAAAACGGCAATGTATTCCCGCCCAGGATGTAACCGCTCAAAATCAGGATACAATCGCTAAGATATTGGAATTGGTCGAAACGGTGCCTGAACAACTCCACTGTCATGACATCAAGATTTATAGTCAGGGCGGCAAATTAACCATTTTTCTCCATTGTGAAATGAAGGAGGAATATTCAATCGAACAGATTGAAACCCTTACCAAAGTGATTCGGGAAAAGATAGAGGCCAATATCCGGGATATTGATAGTATTCATATTCATGTGGAACCCATTAGTTAATATAAGCGAATAATCGCCAAAAAAATTAATAATATTCCCGGCAACACCATGAGTATTTTTTTGTTAATTTGTTGCAACAAGGTGACTTTTTGACCGATAAAAGTGCCTACATACAGAAATATTAATTGAAAAACTCCAATCGCCAAAGGAATGGTAGAAGAATAAAAGCCGGTTAATGCACTACCAAATCCAACCCCGATGGCATCGACTGATAAGGCTAACCCTAAAAGTAAGGATTCCGGCGTATCGATGGCGCCGGACTTATCAACATCAAACTCCATTGGATTACGAATCACCTGAATCGTTATACCCAATGAGCGAATTGCCATTTTCCACAAAGTTGGTTCTGTGGACTTTTCTGCCGCGTCTTTCAGCAATGCTTGCACGATAATCCAAATTCCCATGAGGCATAATATGGAAATTCCTAAAATTTTGGCGAACATAGGCGGTAAAATATATGAAAAAACCCTACCGATCATGATTGCCAGCCCAGCATAAACAATCGAGAAAAAACATATTACAAGTTTAGATAGAAGTGGAATTTTGACTTTTTTTAAACCATAGACGAGTCCTACCCCGAGCGCATCAAGACTCAAAGAAGTCGCAAGCACAATTAAAGAAAAGATCATGGTAATGATATCCTCTCGCTGAATAGTCGTATGTCGTATTATATGATTTAAGCCCAATGAATGTTATTCAGGGTTACTCTTTAGTGGGCAAAGTCAAAAGAAAACTCCGGCAATCAGCTTTCGATAAATAAAAATCAAGGAGATTTTATCGCTTTAACTCCCTAGAAAAGAATTCCGTTTCACACGGACCGAAAATAAATAATGGAAAGTTTATGAGAAGGAGGTGGTATTTTGAAAATAGGCTTTTTATTCAGTGAAGTTTTTTGGGGCGTTTTACTCGTTATGATTGAAACAACCGTAAAATACAACTTTTAACGATACTGCGATTCACATTACAGAACCGGCAGAGACTGATCATCCGGTATTTGGAAAGGCAGATCAGAATGGGTTGTAAATTGAGACGAGTGTTATATTAGGGGGATTGGTAACCATCAATCGATAATTGATATCGAGCTGAACCCAAATTTCCTCATTATCGATTCAATTCCCACATTGAAAATAGCTTGAACTTTTTATCCATAAACCTTCTTTTGGTAGGGTTTATTTTTTCTATGCAATCAAAAATTTCTCCAATGTCTACCCTAAGCCCAGAAAAAAAGCCTGTCCCCAAAAATCCTTTCCTTAATATTATCGTATTGAATCTCCTTCAACGATTTAGGATTTTTGCCATAGAATTTAAAAATTCCAACATGCGCACAAAAGGTCAAATGCACATATATTATACTAGCTAAAAACCGGAGGTTGATTATACAAGCGCGAACCAGCTGGTTTCCATTAGAGTTTAGCCAAAGACCTGAGTACCTGGAGGGTTAAGAGTGAATTTGCCACTGTTATTCGGAATTTTAACTTACCTTTTCATACTCATTTCGCTTACTGCCTGGCTAACAAAATATCATCAGTTTCATGGCCATATGGATTTGCCCGACCAGACAAAATCAACGGAAGAAAATTCCTCGACGGCTTCAGAATTAATCAACCTTCCATTGAAAAAATCGGTAGCAACAACATCCGGTGATAGGTGTCCAGTTCAAGATGACCAGGGAGGTGCTAAAAAGTAATACGTATATGTTTCGAGGGGTTAATAAAAAAATATAAGGAGGGAAATATATGGACCCTTTAATTCGGGCAGAAGTGGTTATTGGTGAGAATACGAGGCAATTATTGGTTGAACGAAATGTTATTTTAACAATTCCAGCAATTAAAGTCCGGAATATCAATGCCCGGGTAATCAATATAACCACTGATGTCATTGCAGATAAAGTGGTCATTCAAGGGGTTTTGCACAAACAGATCTTCTTTGTCGGAGAAGATAATATTGTTCACCACCAGGCGGAGGACATTCCATTTAGTACCTTTATTGACGTTCCGGGAGCGGAGCCCGGTATGAACGTTCAAGTTGATCCGGTGGTTGAAACTGTTATTTTTAACTTACTGACACCAAATCTTATCCATCAAAAAGTGGTATTGGAATTCTTTGTAAAGATTACCGAAAGCAGACAACTTAATGTGGTTACCGGTAACGGACCCTTAGTTAGAGTTGATCAGGTTGTAGGCGAAAATACCAAGCAAGAACTGTTCGAGAATATAGTCACTCTTTCAACGCCTGCTATCAAAATTGATGATATTACGGTAGTTATACGCAATATAACAACGCATATCATTCAGGATAAAGTAATCATTCAAGGTATACTTCATAAACAGATCTTTTTCATCGGCACCAATAATATCGAATTACATCAGGCCGAAGATATTGAATTCTCGACTTTTGTAGATGTACCAGGCGCAACTTTCGGACTGGACGTCGAAGTGGTACCGACTGTGGAATTTGTCAACTTTGAGCTACAAAATGCTACCACCTTAATTCAAAAAGTAGTCGTTGAATTCTTTGCCAAAGTTACTGAAAGTGTCCAACTAAATATCGTATTAGGCCCGGGGGCATTACTCAAACTTGAAACCGTAACCGGAGAAAATACAACCCAGATTTTGGTTGAGAATGTTTTTGGTTTGCCGATACCTACCGTCAAAATTCGCGAAATCGTTGCCAGTATCCGGAACATTGTAACCGAGGTTATTAATGATAAAGTGGTGATCCAAGGGATTTTACATAAGCAAATTTTCTTCATCGGCGAAGATAATTTGGAACATCATCAAGCTGAAGATATTCCATTCAGCACCTTCTTAGACATCATCGGCGCCACTCCCGGAATGAATGTCAGGGTTGATTCCAGAATCGAAACGATTCTCTTCGAACTTCTGGATAGTTTAACCTTACGCCAAAAAGTCGTCATCGAATTCTTTGTTAAGGTTACTGAGACTCAGCAGTTATTGGTTCAGATTGTATCGCCGTATTACTTGTAATTCAGATTAAATGTAAAAAATCCGACAAGGGATCGTTTCTAGAAACAGGTTGTTCAATTATGTTGAGCAACCTTCTTCTTTTTGAATTGAACTCCAAATACACTGGAGTTTGAGCGTGATTTCAATCTTTAAATTTTCCTGCGGTTGATTTTTGAAGAACAGGCGGCATATAAATTATCGAGATGGATCAAAAAGGAGCCGCAATGTTCGAAGAACGGGTGGGGCGATTTAGCACGGTCACTCGATATCGGGAGCTTTTTTCTAAAGAGATTTTCCAAATCGACCTTTGTTTGCTTGAGGTTCGTTTGATGAACCGCAGTCAAAATTTGTTTGCATCCGGAACGGTAAAGCGTCGGATTCAGTATATCGAATTAGGCGAAGCTCTTCGAAAAACAGAAGACCTTATCCAGTTTACTATCCAAATTGGCAAGTCTTTTGAGGGGTCGCTTTCGGATTTACAAACCGACTTATCTCAAGAGTATTTTGTCCTTCAGCCTTCACCCAAAAACTCTCATTTTGCTGTTTTGGAACAGGGGTTCTTATTAAATGTCAAACCACTCACTCAGGTGGAAAAAGCGCCAGAGTACAATAAAATAAGAGTAAATTCCGTAATCAACCAAGGAAAGGACAGTACTCTGATTCAAATTCCTTGTAAGCTTGTAAGACCCTGTGGCGAACCGCAAAGTTTTATCGGTAAAGTCAAGTTTACGGATCTTTCCGCCCTTCCCATCGCCGTGGCTGAAATTGAAGGAACCATTCATAAGGCATTGGATAAAAATTTTTTCAAGGAGAAGGTCAGTCTATTGGTAAATGTTCCAACTCCAAACCGGAATCAAAAATTGTCACTTTACGGTGATATTCAGGAGGCGGAGTGGCAGTCGGATGGGGTTGATGCATTGGGCGGCATGATGACTTTTCTTTTAGACTACCGATGGTATCTTACAACATATCGTGAGTTATCATGTTTAAAGCCTGGGATAGGTGATACTTTACCGTTCGAACAAATCGAAACTTTAGCGCCGAAAGATAAGGGGAGCTTTCATTTCCTAAAATCATTTCGGGTTGAAATGCCCAATGTAAAAGAACTCATTGAAATTAAATTGGAAGAACTTCAATACGAAAATTCCGGAACCAAAAAAGGCATCCTTTTGCATGCAGATTTAACGCTGGGCATTACTTTTATAAACTTGGACGGAGTTGAACAATATCAAGAATACCAAACCGTTATCGATGAATTATTCCCCGCTTTTACTTCCAAAAGTCCGCATTCGATTATTGAAGCTGTTTTGGAGAGTAAAATTGTCGAATCCAATATCCGAAACCAGCGTCTGAATATTATTCTCGATTTCCAATATAACCCTCAAATTTATCAAAAAGAGGTAACTGCGATTGTAAGAGACGATTCTTCTTCAGAAGTAATAGAAGCCAAGGCATTTTCCGGTGAAAAAATTTATTCATTCAGTGTTGATGAAAACCTCCCGTTGAAATTTCATCCGCTGCGGATTATCAAAGTGTTCGGCAGGGTATTGGAAGTTACCGGAGCGGTTCATGAAGGCTGGGTATCCATCCAGGGAGCGATAGCCATCAACATTAGGTATATTGATCACTTGCGGCAGAATCGCGAGGATCACTTTCACCGGATTTTTCAAAATTTTTGTATATGGGGACAAGTGAAACCGGAAATGGAACTGGAATTTGTCTGCGAACTGGAATATGAGCACTTTCAACTTACGGCTATAAACATCCACTATCAATGTTTGGTTAAGGCCGGGATGAAGGCTTTTCATCAAAAGAGAATTGGTGTTAAAATCGCGGCGGAGTTACCTCAACCGGTTCCTATGGCTTCAATTTACTCACTACAAAATGTAGAGTTTGCGACAAATTATAAGGACTTAGAGATGGATTGGAATCTGCCCCTGCAAAAGGATGGTCTTCAAGAGATTGCCAAAAGCGAAGTTCAAATTTCCCAATTCAAGTACCAGTACTCTGAAAATGCAATTTTAATCAAAGGTTGCCTCACCGGAGAGATCGAATATTGGGATCAAAAACAATACCTCCAAAAGTTATCCTTGGAATTGCCGTTTTGGCGATTTATTCCCAATGAAGAGCCTAAACAATGCATGAATCGTAAATTATTTCCGGAGATTCACAATTGCAGTTATCAGCCTTTACAGGCGGTTCCCTGGAGAAAGAGGCGACTTAAAATTCATTTGGATTTGGGACTTTGCACAATGTAGGAGGAATATTAAGTTGAAAGTGTTATTGCAAAACCGCAGTAGTTTTCGGAATTCGGTTGCCGGAGACGGAATTCAGCTTCTTAAAACTCAGGAATATTTGAAAAAAATAAATATTGAAGCCGATATCAGTTGTGATCCGCAAGTTGATCTAGGAAAATACGACTTGGTTCATTTATTTAACCTTATGCCGGTAGATGAAATTTATCCGCTTTTCCGGAATGCCCGGGATCAAAAGAAAAAAATTGTTTTGTCAACGATTTATTGGAATCCCGAAGAATTTTTGCTGCAAAACGTGAATTCGCAACATCTGAAAGATTGGTGGCAAAAAAGCATGCCGATGCGGGAAGAAATGCTCCGGGGGGTCGATTTGATTCTCCCCAATTCAAAATCAGAACTGGCCGTGATTGAAAAAGGATTTTCACGGGTCCCTAAGGCAAGAATCGTGATTAACGGAGTTGACCGGGCTTATGGTTTGGCAAGACCGGAATCTTTTGTAAATCGCCATGGATGGCAGGATTTTTTACTTTCAGTGGGAAGAATTTGTCGGCGCAAAAATCAATTGGCCATCATCCAGGCAGCCAAGAATATAGGATTACCTCTGGTGTTGCTGGGCCCTGTCAATGATGGCCTGTATTACCGGGATTGCCGCCGGGCGTCTGCAGGCCATAAGGTATTGTTTATTGACAGTCTTACTCAAAAGGATTTAAGTTCTGCTTATGCTGCCGCCCGGGTCCATGTTTTGGCAAGCTGGTATGATACTCCCGGCCTTGTATCTTTGGAAGCCGCCCTGGCCGGATGCGCGGTTGTCACAACGGTACGCGGCTGCGCCAAAGAATATTTGGGAAATTTGGCCCACTATTGTAACCCCGCCAATGGGAAAAGTATTGAAAAGGCGGTGGAAAAAGCCTGGCTGGCAAGGAAAAACCCCGAATTAAAATCGCATGTTTTAAATTTTTTTACCTGGGAAAGGGTGGCCGAACAAACTTTAACTGCTTATAAAAGCGTGTTGGAGTCCTTTTAATTTTTATTTTCATGCTGCTGCTCGGGCTCGGTGATTTCCGGAACCCCAGGAACATTTTCGCCGGGGTTACCGAGCAATTCCTGATTCGGTTTCGGAGATGGGGTTACCTCTTCGGAAACTTCCTCGTTGATTTTCGGTTTGACTATTGGTGTTAAATGGTGGATTTGAGGCCGCTGCTCAAGATGAAAGAAGGCTTCCAAAATCCTTCGGGCAACAGGAGCAGCTCCGCCGGAACCGGAACCTCCTTGTTCAACAAAAACCACGATCACAATTCGGGGTTTATCGGCCGGTGCATAGCAAGCAAATACTCCGGAATTATCATAAGGTGGCTTTTGAGCGGTTCCGGTTTTTCCGGCAATGGGATATTTATCCGTCGGGAAACCTTGAAACGCGGAAAAAGCGGTGCCTCCATCACCGATGACTTCTTTTAGACCTTGTTCAATGATGGATTGAACCCCATGGGGAAAGTTTAAATCAACCACCAATTCCCGGGTAAACTTGGAAATTAACCTACCGGAAGGGGTTGTTATTTTTGAAACGAGATGCGGCCTGTAAATCTTGCCATTATTGGCGATAGCCGCATAAACATTTGCTAATTGCAAGGGAGTTACTGTAAGATAGGTTTGTCCGATCCCGAACATGGCGGTTTCAATTGGGTGCCATACTTTTTCCCTGGTATTATTATACTTCCAGACCGAATCGGGGACCAATCCCGAGCTTTCCCCAGGATATAGGTTTAGCCCGGTGGGTTTGCCTAAACCAAACAGGCGGGAGTATTCCGCTAGTTTTTTAACTCCCACTCTTCGGCTAAGTTCAGCCATGACCACATTACAAGAATTCTTCAACCCCTCAACAATCGTTTCATGACCATGTTTCCTGGGACCCGAGGCGGCGGTCGCTACCCAGCAAGGAAAATTTTTCTTCCATATCGGATCATAGCCACCGCAGTAAAATTTATCCGCCAGGGTCACTTTATTTTCCAATAGAGCGGATATCACGGTGATCGGCTTAAAAGTAGATCCCGGCGCAAACTCGCCTTGAATGTTCCGGTTGGTTAAGGGATGGAATGGATCCTGATACAATTTATCCGCGGTTTCCTGGGGCATAACTCCAATAAACCAATTGGGATCAAATCCGGGTTTGCTGACCATGGCCAGAATGTTTCCATTTCGGGGATCGAGGGCTAAAACTGTTCCGGATTTGGCATTTTTATATCGGGTATATTTTTGGAGGGCGACCAATTGCTCATCCAGAGCTTTCTCAGCAGCTTCCTGGATTTTCAGGTCAATCGTCAAATGAATATTATTACCGGGAATGGTGCCGGCTTTATCGATTAACCGTAAAGGCCGGCCATGAATATCCACTTCATAAGTCTTCCCGCCGCTATTTCCACGCAAGAACTTTTCATAGGTTCGTTCTAAACCGGTTTTTCCGATACTATCACCCAAATGGTACCCCTGATTTTTCAATTCTTGCAATTCCCGTTGATTAATTTCCCGAACGTATCCAAACAAATGGCAAGCTAAATCTTTGTATGGATAGTAACGTACCGGCACTTCCTGAACTTCCACTCCTTGCAGGTTGAATTTGGATTCTAAAAGTTTAATGAAAGCGGTCGAATCGATATCTTTTTTTATGGTCAGATATTGATAAGGAATAGGTTGAATTTCAGGATTCTTCAACTTTGTTTGGAGTTCTAATTCATTCATTCCGATGATACGACATAACATTTTTTGGGTTTTCGTTTTTTTAATGATATCATCCGGAACCACCAACACGTTATGGGATATTCGGTTGGTGACTAAAACCCGGTTATTCCGATCATAAATCATTCCCCGAGGAGCATCGTTTTTAATCATTCTGGTTTGGTTTTCCCTGGATTTAACCATGATTGAGGTGCCCTCCATGATTTGGAGGTCCCACAAGCGGACAAACAGGATCAAAAAAGCGACCACCACCATACCGAAGAGCTGTTTAAACTTTTTTTCCAGTTTCCGTATGCGATCATTATCCAAAGCCGATCCCCGCTTCAAAAATATTGATAAACATACTTAGTATAAGTAAAAGCATGGGAAAATATTCCTGGACACTCTTTGTAACAGTCATAAAGTTTGAAAGTTGGGTAAAAGGCATTAAAACTTATTTAAAATGGCGTAAAAATTTATAAAATGAATTATCCGTCCATTATAATAGACAAATAAGGATATAATGCCTTAATTTATTAAAAATGAGGAATTATGAATGGGAAATAATCGATTAAAACAGGAAGATCATTGCTTTGAATGTTTGCGGAACATTAAAGGAGTTTGCACGGCGTTCAAAAACAAACAATGGCCATGTTGGGCCTTTATAAATGACAAAGCAGAATATGAAATACGGGAAAGAGAACGTAAGAATTATCTTGAAAAACATGATATTGCCTAAAATATTCAGGGTTTCCGGTTTCGAGAAGCCCTGTTTTTATTATCGTTTTGGCATGGGCGGTTTTGGAAGTTTACTGACATTGGAACCGATTAAACTGAGGTATACGAGGAGTTTAAAAAGATTGGATGAGGATTTCACGGGTGTTTAATCAGGATTTAGTTCAAATTTTAATGTGTTTTTCATCGTTATGAGTTATAATAATATCAACAAGGGATGTTGCTGGTTTGAAGAGAGAGAATCTCATCTATCGATTGATAGAAGGAGAATCTGGTTATCGCAATGGAGGCGATATCCGATACATAACCCGCAAATCGACCGGGAGAAGCGGGCAGGTAATGAAGACAGATATCAATGTCCGAACCTGAAACCGGTCATCATCAGACCTTTTTTGAAATTGGCGCTGGCAGAGGGCCAATTTTTTTCTGAAATCCTGAATATTTATTTTTGTTGTCATTTTGAATTCATTTTTAATCGACTTTGAATTGGAGGTAACCGATGAGTTTACGGGAAGAAGCTTTGGCATTACATAAGGAGCACCATGGAAAAATTGCGGTGGCCAGCAAAGTCCAAGTAAGGGATGGTAAGGAGCTAAGCTTGGCCTATTCTCCGGGAGTCGCCGAACCTTGCAAAGAAATCGCTAGAGACCCGCTCCTGAGTTATGACTATACCAATCGCGGCAATATGGTCGCTGTGGTATCGGATGGTACTGCCGTATTGGGCTTAGGTGATATAGGGCCTGAAGCGGGCTTGCCGGTTATGGAAGGAAAGGCCATCCTTTTTAAAAACTTCGCCGACATTGATGCATTTCCAGTCTGTCTCGGCACCAAAAAAGTTGAGGAAGTCATTCAGGCCGTGAAGTGGCTGGAGCCCACTTTTGGCGGCGTCAATTTGGAAGATATATCGGGTCCGCGCTGTTTTGAAATCGAGGAGAGATTGAAAGCCTCGATGTCGATTCCGGTATTTCATGACGACCAGCATGGCACGGCTGTGGTTTGCGTGGCTGGATTGTGGAATGCTCTGAAAGTAGTCCGCAAAGATATCTCTAAGATAAGAGCGGTCGTGAATGGAGCCGGTGCGGCCGGTATCTCCATCGCCAAACTTTTAATCGCCTGCGGTTTGCCACCGGAAAACCTGAGTATGTGCGATAAGAATGGATTATTATACCCCGGGAGCAATCCGGATAATCCCTATATGGAAAAGATGGCCGCACTCACCAATCCACGGGGTTCCAAGGGGACTCTCGCCGATGCCTTGACCGGCGCCGATGCTTTTATTGGTGTTTCAGCCGCTAATATTGTCAGTGCGGAAATGGTAAAAACTATGGCTCCGGGAGCGGTGATATTTGCCATGGCCAATCCGGCCCCTGAAGTTATGCCTGAAATTGCTCTGGGAGCCGGAGCCGTTATCGTGGGAACCGGCCGTTCGGATTATCCGAACCAAGTTAATAATGTTTTGGGTTTTCCGGGAATTTTCCGGGGGACTCTTGATGTGCGCGCCAAAGAGATCAATGAACCGATGGAGGTGGCGGCGGCCAAAGCCATTGCAAGTATTGTGGCTACCGATGAACTGGCGGTTGATTACATTATTCCCCAACCTTTTGATCGCCGGGTGGTGCCCGCAGTGGCTCTGGCTGTGGCTAAAGCGGCGATGGGCAGCGGGGTGGCCCGGACTCCAAAAACAGAGCAGGAATTAATTGAGGGACTGAAAAAAAGAGGGTTATTATAAAATTGGGATCACTCAGGAAAAAGGTTTGATGTTTAGACTACTAACCGCCATAAAGTGTTTTTTATATGCCCTGGTTTTTATTTTGGCAATTCATAAAACTTCAGTCAGTCTTGAACTGGCGGGAGTAATGATTATCATATTAATCAGCGGATTTTGGCGCAGCTTTGAACGGTATACCCAAAAAAAGGTAAATGTTTTTACTTTGTCACTGGATTTAATTTTGGTTTTTTGTTTCGCTTTACTCTCAAAAAGCGGCCACTACGATAAACTTTTTATGATTTATTTGGCCGAAGGTACGGCGATATTGCCCAAGCCATTTGTTTTTGTTTATGGTATACTTGCTACAACCGCCAGTATGGGGGCGACAGCATTACATAACTTTAAGGAATACGGGCAGCCGTATTTACCCGGATTTTTTGAGTTACTGCTATATGCATTGGTGTTTGTGTTGGTTTGGAGTGAAAGACGGCAACGGGAAGAAAGAATAGTCTATGAAAAGTTGACGAAGGAATTGCGATACGTTAATCTGCAACTGCAAAAAAGCATGGCTTTGAATGAAAGTCTGGCTTCCGAGGCGGAACGAAGACAACTTGTTGGTGAAATTCATGATAGTTTGGGATACCATCTTACCGGTTTGCTTTTAACTCTCGAAGCTGGGAAAAAGCTAGCGAGCCACGATGCGGAAGCGGCAAAGAATTATTGGGATAAAGCACTTGAACTTTCCCGGGTTGCTATTCTTTCGGTACGGGAATTGGTTACGGTAAAAAAGGAATCGAAATTTGAATTTGAATTGACTTCCCGCTTAAAGGAAATGGCACGTGAGGTTCAATCATTAACCGGATTGCAGATTGATATTAGGATTCAGGATATGAGGCTTTCCGGCAAAGAACAGTTTGTAATGTATCGCATTTTTCAGGAAGCGTTCACTAACACCTTGCGTTACGCCAATGCCAGTCGGGTTAAAATCGTCATTACCGGCAACCAGGAATGCCTGGATTTCTCCTATGAAGACAATGGCGAAGGGACTAATCGGATTGAAGCCGGCAATGGTTTAAAGGGCATGAATCGCAGAATTTTAGAAATGGGCGGCGTCATTCATTTTCAGTCTCAAACAGGTATGGGCTTTAAAATTGACGGGCGTATTGCTGGGCGAAGGAAAAATAATGAATAAAATAAAGATTTTAATTGCCGACGACCAACCGATTGTTTGTGAGGGGTTAAATGTTATTTTAAAACTTGAAGAAGATTTTGAAGTTATCGGTATTTGCTATAATGGACAAGAGACGCTGGATTTTTGCAGGCAACTTCAGCCGGATATTATATTAATGGATGCGCGGATGCCGCATTTAAGCGGAATTGAAGCAACCAAAGAAATCAGTCAATTGTTTCCCAAGATTAAGGTACTGATTTTGACGACTTTTAATGAAGAGACATTGATTTATGATGGATTGAAGAATGGCGCAAAGGGTTTTTTATTGAAAGATACAGAGCCCGATGAGTTATGCAAAAACATCAGAATCGTTCATGCCGGAGGGGCTTGCCTTCATCCGGAGGTAACATTAAAAGTGCTGGGAATGATTTCAACTCAAGGGAGAGGAATTACCGTCGATAACCTATCCGGCGATTTTGAGGATTTGACCGGCAGGGAAAAGGAAGTATTGAATTTGATTGGCAGAGGCTTATCAAATATTGAAATAGCCAATGAATTGTTTATAACCGAAGGAACAGTAAAAAATCATGTCAGTAATTTACTTGCCAAGCTTGGCGCTAGAGATAGGACACAATTAGCAATTTTGGCCCAGAAAAATATGACTTAAGTAAGAGAAATTTCTAACCCTGGATAGATGCGCAATATCGCCCTCATCTTTAATATAAAGGTGAGGGTTTTTGTTTGGGTACAAAAAATCATTTTTTACAGGAGACAAGATTATGAAACACAAAAAAACAATGTCCGCTGTGGTAATCATTTTTCTGGTTTTGTTTATTTCCGTATTTTTCACCGTATTTCAGATAAAAACAGAGACCAAAGATTTGTTCCGGATGAACAAGGAGCTTCAAGAAGAAGGCTATTACATGGCCGAATTTGAATTCAAAATGTTGGGGATAGTTTACTGGCTAGATAAAGGAGGTTATTACACGGCACTGTCGCGCCTTAACCAGTTGCACAAACAATTAAAATCGAAAGCGGGATTAATTAAAGTCCCGCGATTTACGAACAAAGAAGCGGAAATGGAATTTTATCTGAATCTTCAAAATCAGCGGACCGGCGCATTTATGGATGATAGCTATCCTTACTGTACTTACAACGAGGTTACTGAAAATGTATTAGACCATCTCGAGGCCTTGGCTAAGGAAACAGGAAAGCCCTTACGGCTAAAATATCCCCTCAAATATTTGGATGAGATTAACACGCCTAAAAAGCTTAAGGCTTTTTTGGATGACGTATCCAAAGTCGGCTGGATTGCCTCTAGTTTTCCGCAAACCAGTTTTGTTTTCGCCAGAAGCCTGCTCAGTTATTACAACGGGGAAGGTGTCATCGGGCAGAATAAGTTGTATGATTTTTCTCCGGATTGGAAACAGGCTTTATTGCAATGGTTCTATGAAAATCAAGACCCACGGACCGGTTTTTGGGGCCCCAAATCAAGAATAAGCGCCAAGTTATGGAAGAAAGATTTGAATAATACGGCCTCAATTATCAAAGTATTCGTTGATAGAAACGGCAATGACCTTCAGGGGTTATTTCCTTTGCGATACAAAAAAGAGATGTTTAAAACGGCTCTTGAGGTTATGTCCGAACCCATGCCCGCTGACACCGATTTGGATGAATGGCACGAATGGGCATTAAAAATGGGAAAAGGTACAGCCATGCTGACCCGATATTTATGGAAAGATGCTTCTCGCGGAGATAAAGCGAGGGCTAAAGAATTGATGGCCGGTTTTGTTACGATCAGCTTTAAAAAGTATTATGTTGCGGAGGAAGGAGCATTCAGCTATTATCCTGATACAAAACATGCCACGTTAGATGGCACAGGCGGAAAAATGGCAGAGTTTACCGACATGGGTTTTTTTTCGGCGGAAAAGCAAAAATATTTATGGGGAAATCCTGAAGACAGGATGTTTGACCTTGGCATGCACGTTGTGTCAAGCCTTACCGTTCATGATATGGCTAAAATCACCAGTCTTCCGGAAATCAACGCGTTACGTTTTTATGATACGATTCCTGACTTCGGCGATCTGGCATCGGGAGTTTTCGCGGTTGCATACCCGCAAAAAACTTCCGTTCTGGACATCATGGATTTTACTCCCAAAGTGAAACATTGGCTTGATACCACTTCACAAAGCATGGGAAATTGGGTTTCCAAAGAAACAACCATGCAAAAATTGGATTCTTTGAAAGTAAACAAAGTTGCTGTTTACAAAGATGAAAATCCGCTTGAACTCATCACTGAATCTTTGAAAAGGAATGGACGAATTGTGGTGATCGGCTTCGATGTTTTACAAACGCCGAGATATAAAATTACTTTTGAATTACAATCAGACCCTTGTTTAAAAGAAAATAACGAACAAAAACATGATGAATTCCGTTGATGGTATTTATCTATGGATACCGGCATATCTTTTTATGGGGTGAATAAAGAATGTCGGTATCTGTCAAGATTTTAACAGTAGCGGTACTTAATTTTGCGGCCTTAATTTACCTGGTCGTAAAGTTATTAACCAGCGGTAATCATTTAGCCGGAAGTTTAAAGTTGGCCTGGGATTTTATCCTGGGTAAACCGGATCAGACTGATTACCCGATCTATACCCGGATGATCTGGGTGCCCATTCTCAGAAAATCCTGGTGGTTTATGTTGATCATCTATTCCTTATCCTGGATTATCACGGATAATCTTTACATGGATATTGGGATTGTCTTCCTGATTTTCATTCATGTCTTTTGGTATCTTTATGCATCGATGATTTTCAAAACCAAATATGACCGGATTCTGCATTTTACCGCCGATTGGGGAATCATTTATAAGGAAATTCCCCGGGATTCTTTTCTGTTGGAGAAAACTCTGGCTGAACTGGACTTGCGAAAAAAAAGTCTCCTGATTCTTGCGATTGAACGGAATCATCAATTAAATCCTTTTCCCAAAGGGTTGGAACGGCTCGAAGCCGGTGACCGCATTGTAATGTTTGGCGATTTAGGAGCATACCAGAGTATTTTGAATTCACTTTGAACGAAAATGCCGATGGTATTTTGTACAATGATTTACTTGACAGAGATCCCAAAGCTAACTATAATGAATATATTATTGGAAAATTTTTCAGTTTCAAAAATCTGAATTTTAGGATGAGTTCAATGGATCCCTTGGATCATACAGAAGAGATTAGTGGAGATTATGTTGTTGTCCGGGCATTGGAAGATGGTGTCACCATTATCGGATTGACCCGAGGAAAAGACACCAAATTTCATCACACCGAAAAGTTGGACCGGGGTGAAGTGATGTTGTTTCAGTTTACCGAACATACTTCAGCCATGAAAATTCGTGGTAAAGCCGAAGTTTTCACAAAACACGGTCAAATCCAAAGCGGCAAGGAATCATAGCGCCAGGCGCTAAAGTTAGTATAGTCTATAATAGTTGAGGGGCTGCGAAGCCCGGAGAAGTTGGGATAAACCCGTTTCATAACGGAGATCCCGGAGCATAGGGGCTATAAAGCCCGCCAGTAGAGGGACAATTGGTGTCCAAGTTGAGATGAGCTGAGCAGTCAGGGTGAATGAAGACCAGACTCTTGGTAGTCTGGTCTTTTATTATATCCAGGAGGAGCCGAGATGAGCATGAGTGAAGCTTTTTTAGAAAATCTGCCCTTGGTCCGGGCAAACGGTAAGGCCAGCCGGTTTTTGATCGGCGGCGTTGAAGTTGGGGGAAGCGAACCGGTGATCATCGCCGGACCCTGCGCCGTGGAATCAGCCGGTCAAATTCTTGAAATTGCCCGGAGAGTAAAAGAAGAAGGCGCTCAAGGCCTGAGGGGCGGGGTCTATAAACCCCGGAGTTCACCTTATAGTTTTCAAGGCCTGGGTGAAGTGGGGCTGGAGTATTTGGCGCAGGCCCGGGAAAAAGCGGGCTTATTTACCGTGGTGGAAGTAACCAGCATTGAGCAGATAGGCCAGGTAATGGACTATGTAGACGTAATTCAAATCGGGGCCCGCAATATGCAGAATTTTGAATTGTTAAAAGCAGTGGGGCGGATTCAAAAGCCGGTTTTGTTGAAAAGAGGTTTTTCAGCCACCATTCAGGAGTTACTTCAAGCAGCCGAATATATTTTGTATGAAGGAAACCCTCAGGTTATTCTGTGTGAAAGAGGAATCCGGACTTTTGAAACCATTACCCGCAATACTCTGGATATTAACGCGATCCCTCTGCTGAAACAATTAACGCACTTGCCGGTTTTTGCCGACCCCAGTCACGGAACCGGCCGCAGCGACCTGGTCATTCCAGTTGCCAAAGCCGCTCTTTCCGCCGGCGCCAACGGTCTGATTATCGAAGTCCATCCCAATCCCGATAAAGCTCTTTCCGATGGAAACCAATCATTGGATTTTCAGGGTTTCGCGGATCTAATGAAAGAATTAAAACTACCCAAAGAACGAAACACCCATCGTATTAAAACCCAGGTTTTACCCTCATTTGAAAAGTTCACCGAAATCATAGTCGAAAATGACTATCATTATATTCCGGTCCAGGCCGAGTTTATCACTGATTCCGAAACCCCGGTGACGGTTTTTGCCAAACTGGCCGAAGGTACGGGACGCTTTTTACTGGAAAGCGTTGAACGTGGAGAACAAGTCGGCCGTTATTCGTTCATTGGCTGGGATCCCTTGGTAACTTTGAAAGCTACGGGTAGCCACACCGAGATTATCGACAAACTATCCGTCAAGAAAATCAACGATCAAGATCCGCTGGCCATCCTCAAAGAGACATTGGATTCTTTAAAGGTGGCACCCACCATCCACCGGGAGAAATTTTTCGGCGGAGCGGTCGGCTATATTGGTTATGATTACATCCGGCAAATCGAAAAGATACCCCTTTTGAAGCCTGTCGTCATTGAAATGCCGGATCTTTACTGGATCATACCCCGATACCTGACAACCTTTGACCATGTATCCCATAAGGTAACCATTATTGTACTGGCAAAGGTTGATCAAGCCGACTTGGAGCGAACATACCAAAAAGCCGTCGCCGATCTGGAGGAAATTATCGCTAAATTTCATAATTCCGTCGATTTGCAACCTCTTAGCGTTTTTCAGGAATCCGGCCGGGCAACCCAAAGCTGTTCATTGACAAAGGAGCAATATATGGAGAGGGTCGAGAGGATTAAAGAGTACATCAATGCCGGCGATGCTTTTCAAGTGGTTTTATCCCAGCGAATCGAACAGCCCTTTCAGGGGGATCCGCTGTTGTTTTACCGGTTGCTCCGGACGATTAATCCCTCTCCTTATTTGTTTTATCTCGATTTTGGCCAATTCCAGCTGGCCGGCTCATCTCCCGAAGTCATGGTGCGAAAGGAAGAGCAAACCGTAACATTAAAACCGATTGCCGGGACCAGGCCCCGGGGTGCTTCTGCGGCTGAAGATGAACTGCTGCGTCAAGAACTGATCCGGGATGAAAAAGAACGGGCCGAGCATACCATGTTGGTGGATTTGGGTCGCAACGATTTGGGCAGAGTCTGTAAGTTCGGGACTGTGAGTGTCACCGACTTGATGAATATCGAAAATTATTCCCATGTGATGCATATTGTATCCACAATTTACGGCGAACTGATGCCCGCTTATTCCGGAGTTGATTTGCTGCGGGCCGTGTTTCCGGCCGGCACTCTTTCCGGCGCTCCCAAAGTCCGGGCCATGGAAATCATCGAAGAAATGGAACCGATTGAGCGGGGCTTTTATGGCGGCGCCGTTGGGTATTTGGGCTTTAACGGCAATCTGGATACCTGCATTACCATCCGGACCGTTTTATTTAAGGACCATAAAGCGGTTTGCCAGGTAGGAGCGGGAATTGTGGCCGATTCGGTTCCCGAAACGGAATATCAGGAAACCATGAATAAGGCAGGGGCTTTACTGGCAGCGCTGGCGAAAGTAGGTGGGGGAGCATGCTAGTGATTATCGATAATTATGATTCGTTTACCTATAATTTGGTGCAATATTTCGGTGAACTCCGGGCGGAAATCAAAGTCTTCCGGAATGATCAGGTTACACTCGATGAGTTAATCAGCCTCCATCCCGATCAGGTGGTAATTTCACCCGGCCCCTGCACTCCCAAAGAAAGCGGGATTTCTCCCGAGGTGGTCCGGTATTATTCCGGAAAAGTTCCCTTGCTCGGCGTTTGCCTGGGCCATCAGTGTATCGGGGAAGTGTTCGGAGGAAAAGTCATCCGGGCGCCCTCTCCGGTACACGGAAAGATTTCTGTCATCCGGCATACCGGAGGGGGTATCTTTAAGGGGATACCGGAAATCTTTGAGGCGGTCCGTTATCATTCCCTGGTAGTCGAGAAGAAGTCGTTTCCATCCAAACTCGAAATCACAGCCACCACCGACGACGGTTTGGTAATGGGACTCCAGCACTTGAAGGATCCCACTTTCGGGGTTCAGTTTCATCCGGAATCGATTTTTACCGCAGTTGGAAAGAGCTTGCTGGAGAATTTTTTAAAAATATAGAGGAGATGAGCTTAGATGCTGAAGGACAGTTTAGCCAAGTTAATCCGTAAGGAAGACTTAACGGAAGCAGAGATGGTTGAGGCTACCCATTTGATTATGGAAGGTCAGGCTTCCCAGGCCCAGATCGGTAGTTTCCTGACGGCCTTGCGGCTCAAAGGGGAGACCGTAACCGAGATTGCCGGGGCGGCTAAGGTTATGCGGGAAAAAGCTTTAAAAGTCAAATATGAAGCGCCGGTTGTCATTGATACCTGCGGGACCGGCGGTGATGGTGCCAATACTTTTAATATTTCAACGACTGCCGCTTTTATTGTCGCGGCTGCCGGTATTCCGGTCGCCAAACACGGGAACCGGGCCATGTCCAGCCGTTGCGGCAGCGCCGATCTGTTGGAAGCGCTGGGAGTCAAAGTGGATTTGACCCCGGAAAGGGTGGAGAAATGTTTACAAGAAGCCGGCATCGGGTTTCTTTTTGCGCCGGCCTTTCACTCCGCCATGAAACATGTGATGGGACCCCGGCGTGAGCTTGGCTTTCGGACAATTTTTAATGTTTTGGGACCCCTCACCAACCCTGCGGGAGCTAATTGCCAATTGCTAGGAGTCTATGACCATTCGCTTACCGGAATCATTGCGGAGGTTTTGCAAAAATTAGGTGCCAAAAGGGCCATGGTGGTTCACGGAGGCGGGGGTCTGGATGAATTATCCCTGGAAGGAGTCAATCAAGTTAGTTTCTTAAAAGATGGAATCATTGAAACTTTTTCATTCCGGGCTGAGGATGCAGGTTTGGAGCCCGCCTCCAACGCGCGATTAAGGGGAGAGACCCCCAGGGATAATGCTCTGGTGACGGAATCCATATTAAGCGGCGCCGAACAAGGCCCCAGGCTTTCGGTTGTATTGTTGAATGCTGCCGCGGCGCTGATGGCGGCGGGAGTTGCCATTGATTTTAAAGCGGGTATTGCCGCGGCCCGCCGGTTGATTGATGAAGGGCTCGCCTTTGAAAAATTGCAACAATTACGAAGAATAGCGGTTTGATGAGGTAAATCATGTTTTTAGATGAAATATTACGATACAAGAAAACCGAAATTGCCGCCCAAAAGGAGAAGCGCCCCTTTCGGGAGATCGAACGGGACCTTTACCGGTGTCCGCCGGTCCGGCCTTTTGAAAAGAGCTTGCGGGGAGACGCCATCCGTTTAATTGCCGAAGTCAAAAAGGCGTCTCCCTCAAAGGGATTACTGTGTCCCAACTTTAATCCGGCGGCGCTGGCCAAAAGCTACGAATCGGGAGGAGCCGCAGCGATTTCAGTCCTTACCGATGAAAAGTTCTTTCAAGGGTCTTTGGAGTATTTGAAACAAGTAAAAGAAGCTACTTTAGGCACTCCGGTTTTGCGGAAAGATTTTATCCTGGATCCTTATCAACTGGTCCAGGCCAGACTGGCCGGAGCCGATGGGGTTCTTTTCATTGTGGCGGCGCTTACTAAAGAGGAGTTTCATTTTCTGTCGCAAGAGGCCGTATCATTCGACTTAGCGCCGCTGGTGGAAGTTCATAACGAGAAAGAACTCGACACCGCTCTGGAAGCGGGGGCAAGGATCATCGGGATCAATAACCGTGATTTGACAACTTTTGAGGTTGCTTTGGGGACGACTTACCGGCTGCTGGAGGCCATCCCCGGGTCCTGCAGGCGTGCCATCACGATAGTATCGGAAAGCGGCATCAAAAATCGCCGCGATATCGAAGAACTTGCCCTGGCAGGTGTTGATGCCGTTTTGATTGGTGAGTCGATCGTGACTGCAGAAGATCCGGAGCGGAAGATTCATGAGTTGTTGGGGGTTGGCGGATGATTCCGGTGAAAATATGCGGGATTACCCGCCTGGAAGATGCCCTGGCTTGTGTTCATCAGGGAGTATCGGCTCTGGGATTCGTGTTTGCGCCGTCGAAGCGCCGGATAACCGTAGCCGAAGCCTATGAGATATCCCGGAAGATACCGCCGTTTATCACCAAAGTGGGGGTTTTTGTAAACGAAGACCCTTCAGCAGTTGGGGAGATTTTACGGGACTGCCGGCTTGATTTGGCCCAATTGCACGGAACCGAATCCCAGGCGATTGCCGATGTTTTACCGGGACGTGTGATTAAGGCATTTAAGGCGGGTTTGGACCAACCGGATCCGGCTTGGCGGGATCTGCCCATCCGGGCCATCTTAATTGACGCTTTTTGCGCCGGTTCCCAAGGGGGGACTGGGAAAACTTTTGATTGGAATTTGTTTGAAGGATTCCGGAGTTTGGGTTATCCGATGATTCTGGCCGGCGGCTTGCATCCGGGAAATATTCAGACCGCGATCGAAACCGCCAAACCCGATGCCGTCGATTTATCAAGCGGCGTGGAGTTGGAACCGGGGATTAAAGATCACCGGAAAATCGGGGAATTGATGAACAATGTCCGGAAAATCAATCAAACTTGGGGAGGCGTCCCATGACAATAACAGTTGCTCATCGGAAAGACGCCGGAGAGATCCTTGCCTTACAAAAATTAGCTTTTGTGAGTGAAGCCGTCACTTCTCAAAATTTTAATATTCCACCATTATTACAAACGTTGGAAGAGATGGTCAATGATTTTGAGGAATACACTTTTTTGAAAATGGTGGAAAACGGTAAAATTATCGGATCCGTGAAAGCTTTGGTCAAAGAAAAGACTTGTTATATCGGTCGGTTGATTGTTCACCCCGATTATCAAAACCAAGGATTCGGGACTTGCTTAATGAAGAAAATCGAATCAATGTTTGTCGGTTGTTCAAGATTTGAGCTTTATACCGGTGAAAAGAGCGTTCAAAATATTCGTTTTTATCAAAATTTGGGATACCGGATTTTCAAAGTCCAAAAAATCTCGGAGCAATTAAGTCTCTTATATTTGGAGAAATTATCCACCCTTTGAAGATGTATGAATTGAGAATATGAGACAGGAGTGAAATTAGTGAATACCAAACGACAGGAATGGTACTTCGGATCCTATGGCGGCCGGTATGTACCGGAAACTTTAATGGTAGCTCTCGACGAACTTGACGCCGCCTATCAAAAATACGCCCAAGATCCGGATTTTATCGCCGAATTGGAAGATTTATACCATCATTATTCGGGACGGCCGACTCCGTTATACTATGCCTCTCGTTTCAGCCGTGAACTGGGCGGGGGGAAAGTGTACATGAAACGGGAGGACTTAAACCATACCGGGGCTCACAAAATCAACAACACGTTAGGCCAGATTTTACTGGCCAAGCGCATGGGTAAAAAAAGGATTATCGCTGAGACCGGCGCCGGGCAGCATGGGGTGGCCACCGCGACCGTGGCGGCCAAATTTGGAATGGAATGTGTGGTCTTTATGGGGGAAGTGGATATTGCCCGCCAATCCTTGAATGTTTTCCGGATGAAGCTATTGGGGGCCGAAGTCAGGCCGGTTTCTTCCGGCAACCGTACTTTAAAAGATGCCATGAATGAAGCATTACGGGATTGGGTCGCTAATGTCGACGATACGTTTTATATTCTCGGCACGGTGGGAGGGCCCCATCCATACCCGGGTATGGTCCGGGATTTTCAATCGGTGATCGGCATAGAGACTAAAAAACAAATCCTGGAGGCCGAAGGGAAATTGCCTGATTATCTCGTGGCTTGTGTAGGCGGGGGCAGCAACTCCATGGGGATTTTTCATGAGTTTATTCCCGAGACTTCGGTCCGGCTCATTGGAGTGGAGGCCGCCGGCAAAGGAATTGAAACCGGGGAACATGCGGCGAGTCTGGGACATGGAAAACCCGGGGTCTTGCATGGCGCTTTAAGCTATTTGCTTTCCGATCCCGACGGCCAGGTGATCGAGGCTTATTCGATCTCGGCGGGGCTGGATTATCCCGGTGTCGGTCCGGAACACAGTTTTCTCAGAGACAGCGGCCGCGCGGTTTACCATTCCATTACCGATGCAGAAGCTTTAAAAGGTTTCGAATATCTTACCAAAACCGAGGGGATTATTCCGGCTTTGGAGAGTTCCCACGCAGTCGCCGAGGGGATGAAGATCGCGCCCACATTGAAGGGCGATCAGATTTTGATCATCAACCTTTCCGGTCGCGGAGATAAGGATATTTATACGGTGGCCCATGAGATGGGGGTGAAATTATGAGCAGGATAGCCCAAAGATTTGCAGAACTGCGCCAAGGGAAAAAAAAGGCATTTATTCCTTATATTATGGCCGGGGATCCCAATTTAGAAAAAACCGTGGAATTGATTCAACGGTTGTCCGAAAACGGAGCCGATTTGATCGAAGTCGGGGTGCCTTTCTCCGATCCGGTGGCCGATGGTCCGGTGATTCAGCAAGCGGGTGTTCGGGCGTTAGAAAGTGGTTGTACGTTTGAAAAAATATTGGATAGCCTTGGGAAAGTAACACCCAAAGTTTCCACGCCCTTAATTTTGATGATGTATTATAACATGATCTTTCAGCGGGGGTTTCAAAATTTCTTTGAAGCCATCCATCAAGCGGGGTGCGCCGGGTTAATCGTTCCGGATTTACCCCCGGATGAAGCCGGAGAAATCTCCGGGCTAGCCGCGAAATTCGATATTGGATTGAATTTCCTGGTGGCGCCTACCAGCAATGAGGAGCGGATCCGTCTGGCCGCGGAAGCTTCCACCGGTTTTTTATATGCCGTTTCCTTAAAAGGAGTTACCGGAATCCGCAGCACTCTGCCGCCGGAGTTGCCGCAGTTTATTCAAAAAATCAAATCCCTTACCGATAAACCGGTTGCGGTTGGATTCGGAATCGCCACCCCCGAGCAGGCCCAAATGGTCGCCGGTCTTGCGGACGGAGTTATTGTTGGAAGCGCCATCGTAAAAGCAGCGGTTGGTGATGGAAATTTGCAGGAGGTACAGCAGTTGGCGGCTAGATTAAGAGCTGCAATATAAGGTGAAAATCGCTTACGGAAATGAAGAGCGAAGTTATCAATGAGGGTCTGTTGCAAAATAGGATTTATCGATAGAGAAATACAATATATCTAAAGCTTTGCCAATTATTTATGCGATATATTGTATTTCTCATTGATTTTAATCAATCACTTTTGCAACAGCCTCTTTTCGTGTTGTTTAAAAAAATCCCCGCCAAGGATATTGATTGACAGAGATAGGGATCAAACATATAATATTAATGCAAACAAATTTTAAATATACCACATTTGGTGGTGATTGTCAATTTAAAAATATAGGAGTTGAAACCATGTCGTTACCATTTGTTTTAGATTATATCGGTAGGGTGCCGGAACATGTCCAGTTACAGCAAATACTTCAGATGAACGATGAATCTGAAAAATATGGATTAACCTTAACAACGCAAGAGGCGCAAGAAATCATCGAAGCCCGAAGTCTTGCCCTTCAAAACTACGGCCGGGTTGAACTTGATTTGGATGCAGTTTGTAAATTAATCACCGCTTTTTGCAGCTCGCCTTTGATTAGTCAAGAAGACTATGCCCTTACTCTTCGGGATCTTCTGGAATTGTTTTACTATTTGAAAAATGAAACGGATGACCATATTGGAGATGCTGAATTGATAAAAGAAATGAAAAATTACTTGCTGAATATTTGTGGCGGTTCATTGAAAATGTTTAAAGGCGCAGGAATTGAAAATCTTGTCAAAGATTTGAAGCAAAAGAAGTTGCAAGAAGATTTAATTAAAGGAGCTGTCTGATATTGGGAAATTTAACCGCGCTAAGCCAAGCATCACTCCGCCCTGAAAACTTAAATCAATATCGCTATACACTTTCTTTACTTCAGGAAGGAATCCGGATTGGGGTTTTGGATGAGCCTACGATCAACCATATCCAAATTGAAATTGCTTCAATCTTAAAAGATTTAATCCGGCGTTATACCAAAGGGGAAAGTAGCTCCGTCAGGACCGAAACCGCGGAAAAACTGATGAATTCTGTTTTTTATGCCCTTGATGCCTACATGACCAGTTTTAATGATCCGGAGCAGTCGCTCGCTTGCCTGAAAACTGAAAGTATCCTCAAAATATATGAAAAGGGAATTCGGCTGATCACTTTATGCATGGCGGATGCTAAAATGCTTTACCGGGAAATTCGGCAAAAAAAGCTTGATGTTCCGTTTGAGGTTTATAATACATCCATTGACGAAGCTTTACCTGGCTTTTTTAAAAATTACGGGATCGTCTTTGAGGCCCATGATACTGCATGTGTCTTGGATTATCCATTGGTGTTTGACGATATGAACCGGCAAGGCGTTTATTATATACGGAATTACCTTGCAAATTTATCAACCGAGACTGAGTTTTGTCGTCTTTTTAATAAGGAAGATATCTTGAAGCTATTTATCAATTACGGGCGCCTTTATCGCATCGATTTTCAGAAAACGCCCCTCAATATTTTTGAAGTCATCATCAATAATACATTTTTTTCCGTTCTAGCGGGAAATCACGGCAGCCGGCTGGATATTTCCTTATCTGAAGCCGAATTTCTCCGGAGCCGGTTGGGGAAGAAAAAACCTGCGGAGCTGAGTTTGCAGGTTGATGAAGCTTTTGCCAAGATTATGGCGGACCTCCAAATCAATGGAATCAAGCTTCGAAATTATCTTGCTCGCTATCAGCGATTGTTTTACCCGCGCTTGTTAAATGCCGTTAAAAACGACAGCTTACTCCATATGATTGTGACAAAGACTGATCCAGAATCCGAAACGGGCAGCATTGCTTTTCAGACCGGAAGTAAAATGGATGAATTAAGCTTTGAAATTTTAATCCAACACCTCATGGCGATGTCGGATATTGGGGAAAAAATCGATCAGATCGTTTCCAATGTTCACTCCGTGGAAGATTTTATGGATTTGTTTCAAGCGGATTGCCTCTATGGGGATGAATTTGGACAATTATTTAACGTTTTGGGCGATGTCGAACTCGCTGTTTTGGGAAAAGTGGTGTTTTTTGATGAACTCCGTGACGAACACCTGGACTTGTCTGTATCATCTAAAAATAAAAAGCAATTTGACAAGGAATGGCAATCGCAATATTGCCGCTTTATTCAAAATCTAAATCAAGACCGGATAAACACGATTGAAGGATTGATTATCCGGTTCAGTCATGAAACAGAATGGTAAAATATCAGTACCGGCTGTCTACCATCGAATCGATGCAGCTACAAATCATTCTAAACCCAATCGTCAGAATGGAAACGGCTCGATTGATGGTATAGCCGAGCAATTAAGCAACTAAAGAGGATATCAATCGTGCAAAGCTATGGTTTTGACTGGCAAATAAAAAGACTTATTTCAATCATAACCGTTGGCGGTTTTTTGTTTTGTTTTCCAGGGGTCACCAGCGGGGAGAGCATTCCGCCGGAAGGCATAGGGAGTATCCAATGGCAAAGTGAAGTAACTTTTGCCCCCAATGCAACCTATCATAAATATGTAGCGGAAAATCGATCCGAAGGAATCGAGCGAGGCTTTACCATTCAATTCAAACCTTCCGATCATCAATTGAAAATGATTGCCACATATGGGGAGGGGTTATACGGAGGGGACACTCTCAGCCAATTCATTCGCCATGTAGAAGCTGAAGGTTATGTCGTTTTTGGCGGAATCAATGCCGATGGCTTCAATATCAATACGGGCGTCCCCGATGGGCCGATGATTCATGACGGTCGGTTGGTAGCCTATCCCAATCAAGACTTTTGCATCGGGTTTACCCGGAGTGGGGAGGTTGTCGCCGGGAACCTGCGGGTAAATTTTTATGTAAAGTTACCCTCGGGAGATTTGAGAGTTCCCCATTTCAACGCCGACATGGGGGAATCGGGCGGCTATCTTTTCAGCCGTGAGTTTGGCGATTCAACTAAGAACAAAATTTATCCGAGCTATCATGTAATTTGCGATATTATTTCCGGTAAACAAGCCCTCGGGCAAACGATGACGCTGAAAGTATCCGCTATTTGCGACGGGGCTTCCGGCGCGGAAAGCGATATCCCGATTGGAGAAAATCAAATGGTGCTCGCCATGGCCAAAACCGATGGCAATCAGGAGGATATTGCCGCTTTGAAGGGGCTCGTTATCGGTGATACATTGAATTTGGAAATTCGCGATGAAATTGGCGCCGCCGAGGGCAAAAGCATTTGGCCTGCGGTACAGGAAGCTATCGGCACCCTATCGGTTATCCTTCAGGATGGGAAAGTGGTTACCACGGATACCAATGTCCATCCCCGTACTTGTCTGGGTGTTAAACCGGACGGAACCGTCGTTCTTTTTGTGTTGGACGGACGGAGGCCCGGCTATAGCATGGGCTTAAATTTGCCTGATACCGCCGAGTTTTTGCGTCAGCAGGGATGTGTGAGCGCAGTGAATCTGGACGGGGGAGGATCGTCGACGATCGCGGTCAGAAAGCCCGGGGAATCGGAATTGACGATTGTAAATCAGCCCTCCGACGGGAAAGAGCGGCCGGACGGCAATGCCTGGATTTTGGTATCCGCCGTGGAAAGTGCGCCCGCGCATGCGCGCGTGCGGGACGGCAAATTAGCCCACTTGCATATGAATCCCCCCAATTCATTGATTCTGGCGGGCGCTGCTTTGGAATTTAATGTTCTGGGGACGGATGATGCCTATATGCCGGTTACTATTCCCGATCCGCCCGTTTGGAGCACGAAAGGAAAGGTTGGTTCCATTGATCAAAACGGGAAGTTTATCGCAGCGGGGGAAGCAGCTACGGGAAGGATTATCGTAAAGTCAGGGCGGCGGAGCGCATTGGCGCAAATCAAGGTGGTTAGGGATATTGATTTTCATTTCAATATTTCCAGTTTAGCGGCTGATTCGGGTTCATCCCACCTCATGACGATCGAAGCTACAGCCGGCATATTTCCGGTTGTTTGCCAGAATACTCAATTTACCTGGAGCGTTACCGGGAATATCGGCGTCATTGATCAAAACGGACTTTTTACGGCGGCGTCCGGTTCGGGCTTTGCGGGAACCATTATCGCCGCCTACGGAGGGAGAAGTTGTGAAATCCCGGTATCTGTGGGAAAACTGCCGGTGGTGATTGAAGATTTCGAGGATGGCGTTACCGGCTGGAAAGCCACCCGGACCAAAATTGCCCCGGGCGACCTTGAAATGAGTGAAGAAACCGCTGAACCTTATGTTATGTTCGGTAAAAAGTCTTTAAAGCTTGAATACAATATGACCGTCGGCTTATCCGGAACCGCCGGTTGTTTTCTGAAAGCGGATCCCCTGATTCAAATCGACGGCTACCCAACAGCCATCGGAATGTGGGTCTACGGCGACGGTAAGGGCCATTGGCTCCGCGGAATGTTTCAGGATGGAACGGGGACCAAATTTGATGTGGATTTTACACCGAGAAACGAGGGCGTTGATTGGATGGGCTGGAAATATGTAGAAGCAGCCATCCCCCAGGATAAGATGTTACCACTTTATATTTATACTCCGGTGCGTTATATCGAAACCGACAATCATAAAAAATCCGCCGGAATCCTCTACATTGACAATATTCGCTTGCTATACGGCTATAAAAATGATGATCTTGCTCCTCCGGTTATTGAGGATATCACACCGACAGACGGCACCACCTTGACCGGTTATACCAACATCCGGGTGGCTGTTTCCGATGGGGACAGCGGGCTTGATCCGGAGCGGATCAAGTTTTATGTGGATGAGGTTCAGAAAGATGATTATATTTATAATCAAAAAGCCGGCAATATCCAATGGAATACCAAAGGGCTGTCGGAGGGGAAACATCAATTCACCTTGAAGGTCCGTGATAATTTCGGCAATCAAACCGAAGCGTCCTGGTATTATACATGGAAAACCGAAGAACTCCAGGCAGTGCCGGATGACGGCTCCCCAACCGGAGCTACGCAGGCTGCGGCGGCTGAGAGTTCATCGACTGAAGAAATCCAAACAACACCCAATGAGACTTTACCGTCTGGAAAAAAGGATAATGAACCGGATTTGAATTGATTTTTTGGAAGACGTCTCAATCGAATTCGCCACAGAGACACGGAGACACAGAGAAACCTTTGCGTCGATCCTTTGAATCACCGAAAGAATCATTTTTACCGCGGAAAGAATCCTTTGAGGGGCGGAAAGCATCCTTTGAATGAGTCAAGGGATGCTTTCCGTTACGGAAATGATCATTTTTGCGACGGAAAGGATGCTTTCAGCGGGAGAAAGGATTATTTTTGTCACGGAAAGGATCCTTTTTGGAGGGAAAAGGACCGCTCGGAAGAAGAAAAGGATCTTTTTTGAAGTTGGATCGACCTTTTGAAGGACTGAAAGGACTTTTTATGGGAAGAATGGATCGATTCGGTTACGGAAATGATCCTTTGGGTGACTCCCTCGGTCCTCCGAAGGAGAAATTTGATCATTTCCGCCACTCAAACGATTTCATGAACGGGAAAAAGGGTTTTTTTCGAAAAAAAAGGATCATTTCCATAAATAATCAATCTTCTTTGAAAAGAAGAAATCATTTTTCGAAGAGAAATGTTTTGAGGATAAAATAAATATTTTGAATGCTGGACCACGCATGGTTAAATTGTACTGCGGGCCTAACGAAAAGAACTGAAACGGGATGAACAGGATTTTATGGATTGACAGGATTTTTTAGAACTGTTTTTTCAGTCTAAATTACCAGGTTTTAATCTTGTAAATCTCGTGAATCCCGTAAATCCTATCTCCGTTAACTTTTCTTAGGCAATTTTCAATGTCGGATCTGCGCCAAGGCCCTCACCCTATCGGATAGAATAAATATTTTGACTGCCTGACCGCTAAACTCCGCAGGTCTAAGGGAAAGAACTGAAACGGGATGAACAGGATTTTATGGATTAACGGGATTTTTTTAAGACCCCATAAATAATCCGGAAATCCGCTATGGGGAAGGCAAATGGGGTAAATGCTTTTCGTCGGTTTGGTCCACTGCGGTTAAAACCCGCGGCTGAGTGATGAAAAGCGTTCCCGAGCCCGGATTTTCCGGGCTCGGTGATGCTTTGGAGTTATCAGCCGGGAATTTATCAGGAATAATGCTTCGAAAATTTTTAAACCATCTACATATCAACCTCTATGGTTATCAATACAAAATCGATACACTTTTTTCGGAAAAATGTGATAATATGGTAATGGGTAAATGCGGGATTCCAAAGGAATCCCGCCGAAATCCCGTCGGAGTCCCGATTTAGGACAGAAATACACAACGCTGCGGTTAGAGACCGGGGCGTTTTTTTGACGGCTTTTTGTTTGTCCGCGGGAGAACTGAATTTGGTCCTGAAAAGGTAAAAAAAATAATTTTAAACAAATCTCCAAACAAGAAGGGGTTTCATTGACAATTTTTAGCAGGAGATTTTATATATGCCCCGAAATTATAAAAATTGAAAACATTTAATTTGGAGTATTTTATGGAATTGTTGGGACAAGTCCTGATAAAGCAGGGATATATTTCCGAGGACCAGTTGGCGGAAGGGCTGGAAAAGCAAGGGGAATTCGCTTTGCCCCTTGGTAAAACATTACTCAAGATTGGAACCATCCAAGGGGAACAGCTGGCGAAAGCTCTAAGCATTCAACTCCAAATCCCTTACGGCAATCCGATGGAGTTTGGCGTTGAGCCCGAAACCATCGGCCTCCTCACTTCCCGCCAGGCCGAGAAGTATCAGGTTATTCCGGTAAAACTCGAGGGAAACCGGGTTACTTTGGCAACTTCCGAACCGCTGGATTTGGCTGTCTTGGATCAATTGCGGGAAATCCTTCCCTATAAAATAAAACTGATGGCGGCTTCGATGGATCGTATCAAAGAGGCGCTGGAAAAATATTATGGTTCTTCTCTGGACTCGGTGGCCGCGGTTTTGGAGGATTTAAACGAATCCGAACTTAGCCAGTATCAAAACTCCTCCGGAACCATCGAGACCAGTTCCATTGTTCCGGAAAATATGGCCAACGAGGCCCCCATTATCCGGCTGGTCAATACCATCATTACCGGCGCCGTGAAAGCGGGGGCCAGCGACATTCACTTGGAACCTTTTGAAGATGAAATCAAAGTCCGTTACCGGATTGACGGGGTTTTGCAGGAGGCGATTCCGCCGCCTAAAAATCTTTTTTTGGCCGTCATTTCCAGAATTAAATTAATGGCCGGAATGGATATTACCGAACGGCGGATTCCCCAGGACGGACGGATCCGGGTTCGGATCAATAACCGCGATTTGGACTTGCGGGTGGCGGTGGCGCCTACCCTGTACGGGGAATCGGCGGTCCTGAGAATTTTGAACCGGGAAAGCATCATGCTGGGGCTCAATCAATTAGGATTATCCAACCGCAATGTGGCTTTGTTCTCCAACTTGATCCGCAAACCCCACGGGATGATTTTGGTCACCGGGCCGACCGGCAGCGGCAAAACCACCACTTTATATGCGGCATTGCAACTGCTGAACGAATCAACCCGGAAGATCATCACCATCGAAGATCCCATTGAGTATCAACTTAAAGGGATTAACCAGATGCAGGTCAATGCCAAGTTGGATTTTACATTTGCCCAGGGACTCAGAACCATTGTGCGTCTTGATCCGGATGTAATTTTAGTTGGAGAAATCCGGGACCGTGAAACTGCGGAGGTTGCCATCCAATCTGCCCTCACCGGCCATTTGGTATTTGCCACCCTTCACACCAACGATGCCTCCTCCGCTTTTACCCGGCTGGTTGATATGGGGGTTGAGGAGTTCCTGGTGGCTTCAACCGTTTGCGGAGTGTTGGCCCAAAGGCTGGTACGGAAGATCTGTCCCAAATGCAGCGCACCCTATGAACCGATTCCACAGGAGCTTGAGATGTTAGGCAACGGTGATAACGGGATTCGGTTCATTAAAGGAAAAGGTTGTGACTATTGCAATTCCATCGGTTACCGCGGACAAATCGGCCTTTTTGAAATGCTGGTCGGCAATGAGGAAATTGAACGGCTGGTGATGGAGCGTTCGAATTCCGGCAGGATTAGAGAAGCCGCCACCAGACTGGGAATGGCGACCCTGCGGGATGACGGGATTGTCAAAGTGAAAGAGGGGACAACCACTCTCAGCGAAGTTTTACGGGTAACCCGGGAATAATTGAGGCGTTTTTACGATTTTACTTTGAGGTGTGAATGAATGCAATTTCAATACAAGGCCGCCGACACTACGGGAAAAATTGAATTTGGCCGGGAAGAAGCGGAATCCAAGGAGCTCTTGATTTCCCATCTGAAAGCCCAGGGTAAATTTTTGCTGGAAATCAAGGAAGCGCCGGAGATATTTTCCCTCCAAAAACAACGGATGAGGTTTTCCAGACAGGAACGGCTTACCTTTACCCAGCAATTGGCGGGTTTATTGGAGGCCGGGATCCCTTTGGAAAGGGCCTTGGGAATATTAAGTAAATTGAAATTCAGTCCCAATATCGGGAATACCGTGGTCCAACTGCGCCGCTCCCTGCAGGAAGGTCTTTCTTTTACAATGGCTTTGGAGCGTTTCCCTGATTTTTTTCCGGAATTTTATGTTAATATGGTAAGGGCCGGGGAAGCGGGCGGAATTTTACCGGAGGTCTTAAAGCGGTTAGCCAAATACCTGGAGGAGGAGATTAGCCTCCGGCGTTTCATCGTTAGCAGTCTGTTTTACCCGATGATCTTGGCGGTTTCAAGTTTGGCGGCGATTTTGTTTTATGTTGCCGTGGTGATTCCCAAATTTCAATCGGTCTTTCAAGGGATGGACACGGATTTGCCCGCGGTAACCAAAGCCGTCATGATTTTCGGGGAATGTCTGGATAATTACTGGTGGCTGGCTTTGCTCGTTATCGGCGCTGCAGTTGTATGGTGGCTGAAGGAAGCGAACACCCCCGGCGGCAAGTTGAGGATCGATACCGTCAAATTAAAAATCCCCTGGATCGGTCCGATCTTGGAAAAGATTGCCATCACCAAAATGGCCTTCTCCTTGAGTTTGCTTTACAGCAGTGGGGTATCTCTTTTAAATGGCCTGGCGATTGCCGGCAAAATCATGGGAAACGCCTGTTTGAACCAGGCCCTTAAAAAGGTCGAAGAAGAGGTCAAACAGGGGAACACCTTGGCCAAGGGCATGGCGGCCCAGGGCGTGTTCCCGGTGTTAGCCGTGGAAATGATCGGTGTCGGGGAAGAAAGCGGCAATCTCGGGACCATGCTGGAGCAAGTCGCCACAAGCTACGATAATGATGTGAAACATTCTTTGAGCATCTTCATGTCATTATTTGAGCCCTTATTAATCTTTTTAATGGTCGGAGTCATCGGTATTCTAGCGGTAGCCATTTTGCTGCCGGTGATCAATATGAATTCCCAAATGGATGGAATGGGTTAAAACGAGAGAATCAAAGGAGTGAAGGTTGATGTTGCAAAAAAATCGTAAGAATGAAGACGGCTATACGTTGATTGAAATCCTGGCGGTTTTGACATTACTGGCTTTTATCATCACGATGGTGGCCCCCAATATTATTAACAGCCTGCAAAATGGCCAGGTGAAAGCGGCTAAATCCCAGATCAGTTCCACCGAAAATGTTTTAAACTCTTATTACTTGGATAATTCCGCTTACCCATCAACCGAGCAAGGGTTGAAGGCGTTGATTGAGAAACCGAATGCTTCTCCTATACCGGAAAACTGGAACGGCCCGTATTTACAAAAGAATAAAATGCCCGCCGATCCTTGGGGCCACGAATTGCATTATAAATCGCCGGGTGAACATAATCCCGATACCTATGATTTGTTCAGTTACGGCAAGGACAATGCCGAGGGCGGAACCGGGGCCAATGCCGATATTGGAAACTGGTAAACGGACCGCAGGCTTTACCCTGCTGGAAGTGGCGGCGGTCATTGCGTTAATCGGCGTAATATCCATACTGGCCTTGCCAAGAATCACTCTCTCCCTGGAACAGGTGGAGGTCGGTTCTGTGGGGCGGCTTATCCAATCCGACATCCGTCAAATGCGGAACGAATCGGTAATGGATCCCGCCACGGAGAAAGTGGTGTCGTTCACTCAAAACGGGTATTCGTTCACCATCGGGGATCATTATATAACCCGCAACTTTCGCTATGAATTTGCATTCGAACTACCCCAACAGGCGGAGGATGAAGCGCTTCCTCCCGATACCCTCGGGGATGCAAGGCAAAATGAAACGGCTCCATCGGGAACCCTTCGCGATGGCGACGATGCTGACGATGATGATGGTACCGAAGTTCCTCCGGAACTGTCCTATGAAATTCATTTTATCGGTGGAGAATTAGACAATGAAGTCCAATTTCATTGGAAAACCAGGAATTTTGAAGGCTCCTTTCTTTGCAAGGCTGACGGAGCTGTGGAATGGAAATATCTACGGCAACAACATAGCGCAAAATCAAAGTGAATCCAGCGGCGGGTTTACCCTGCTGGAAGTGTTAATTGCCATTACCATTACCGGGCTGGTGATGGCGGTATTATCCAACGCCTTGATCCAAAACACTCAAAATCAACATTTGTTGCAAGAGAGGCAAATCGCCCTGGTTCTCGGCCGCAGCAAACTTGCGGAAATCGTTTATAACAGCGAATCGGGTTCTTTCGGCGACTTTGAGGGTCCTTACAAGAAGTTTCACTGGTATGCTTCATCGGAAAATTTAGCGGATGGTTATGCCAAAATCACTTTATCGGTAGAATGGAGGGATGTCCGTGCTCGTTCCCACCAAACCGTCCTTATCGGTTACAGCCTTCCGCAATGATCTAGGTATGACATTGGTGGAAGTATTAGCTTCTCTGAGTTTGCTAATGATTTTGCTTGGGGTTTTGTCGCAATTTTTATATACGGATGTCCGGATATGGGGTAAAAATAACAGTGCTTTCGAACGGGGTTATCAATTACGGGTATTGTCGCAAACCTTTCATAACGACCTGGGTTCAATGGTCAGCGGTGCTTTTCTCGCTGAACCGTCCCTCCAGGGAGATGATTACCATTTCGTCTTTTGGGCTGTCAAACCTGATGGTTTGGTCCAGATTCAATACCGTTACGATCCATCCGCTCAGAAAGTTTTTCGTTCGGCGGGGTTTTGGGGAAACAAACCCCAGGAAAAGTTGGTCTTTGATCGGGTGGAAGATTGGAAATTCGAATATTACCGGCCCAAAACCAAAAACTGGGAGCTTTATTGGAAGCCGGATCAAAATAAAACGGATCTACCCTCTTTAGTCCGGGTGACCGCAAAGATTCACAATAATCATGCCGAAATGTTGGTTGTGCCTCTCCCGGTTTGGCGCAATGAAAGTGATGATCATGGAACATAACGAGCGGGGTTCGACTTTAATCATTGTGGTTTGGTTTATCGCCATCGCCGGCATCCTTGCCACCTTTCTATTTTATAGCAGCCAGGCGCAACAGGCGTCAGTGGTTCACTTTGAGAAGCAACAGCGTTATACCCAGATTGCCCAGGCTGTCCTCCATGAATATTTGGGACTTCTGGTGAAAGACGACAAGGAATTCAATTCACCCCAAGACGACTGGTACGCCAAGGGCCGGGTTGACGTAAGCCCGAAAGAGTATGAGGGGTATGAGGTAACCCTGATCATTGAAGACGAAGGAAGTAAACCCAACATCAATACCCTGAGTGAAGCTGCTTTAGGGCAGTTGCTTAAGATTGTCACCACAGAACTTGCTAGTCCATCCGATTCGCCTTCACCGACGGCCAGCCCGACACCGACCGAAGCCCCTCCAAGCGGGTCGCCGAGCGCCAAACCGGAAATTTCGTTGGATCCGATATTGGATTGGCGGGACCGGAATAGCGAACCCCGGCCGGGAGGCGCGGAAAACACTTATTACCAAGGTCTCAATCCATCCTATAAATCCAGGGACGGTTGCTTTTCTTCCCGGGAAGAAATCAAACTCGTGAAAAACGGCGACCAGCTCTATGAACTTTTGGCGCCGGAGCTTACGGTTTTTGGGAAAGTCAATCCCAATACAATTTCCGGGGAAACCTTTTGTGACATATTACATTCGGCGGGGGACTTTTTTTCCGACAGCGAGCTGGATACGATCCAAGAGCAATTCGAAGATTACCGGTCAACCCGGGGACGTTTTGCGGAAGTCGATAATGTCAAGGATTTAGGGAAAATCACCTCCATTACATTGGACAAATTCAAAGGATTGTTGCAGATCGGCGGCTCCTGTAATGTGAACATGGCGACCAAAACCAGCCTGTCGGTGATTTTGAAAGACGCCGGCTATGGCGACGCCGAGGTTAACAATATTTTAAGCCGCCGCAAAACGCGGGCTTTTGAAAACGTCACCGATACTTATGGACTACTGGGCTATAACCTCAGGATGACCACGAAAGAGAAAAAGAAACCCGATGATTTTTTTACGACAGTTTCGACGATTATCCGCTATCAAATCTGGGTCCGTTCCGAGAAAGGCCAGGATTGCTACTATCTGGACGTGGTATGGCAACGGCAAAAGGCGGGGGTGAAAAAAGAATGGCAAGTTACTCTCTTAGCGTCCCGGGAATTGTGGAACAAGGCAGCCCCGGAAATTCCCCAACTGGAGGAACAAACTGAGGATGAACAAAATAAAGAACCGAGTCCAAGTCCATAAAATGAAATTTTCCCAAAACACCATTGTGGTCGAGTTGAGCAGGGATTCACTGACAGTGGTCGAACTGGCGAACCGTAACAATGGGGCCGAATTGGTCCGTTTCACGGTCCGTCCCTTTCCGGCGGAAGGCCTTCAGGCAACCTGGCTCAAAGCGGTTTGGCGCCATGAGCATTTTTCGGAGCCGCGGGTGATCTATTGTTTATCCCCGGAGATGGTTGAGTATAAGTCGCTGGTCATGCCGGTGCTTCCCCCGGCGCAACTGGAAGAGGGAGTGAAAGTCGAGCTTGAAAACAGTAATAACTCTCATTCGCCAAAGTTGGCCAAGGTGATTGACTGGAAAAGTCAGGATAAAATGTTTCTGGTCAATGCGGCGCTGGTGAACGGCGAATTGCTGTCCCAAAAAATCCAGTTGTTAAAAGATGCCGGGTTGGAAGTCCTTTGGACGGGATTACGATTTCAGGGGCTGCGCAATTTTATCAATTTTAACCGGGATTTTTTTGAAGATGCTCATTCCGGCACTGTTTATATAGACTTCGATGAACACCAAAGCGAATTGGGAATTATCCAAGACGAAGTTTTGTTTTTTCGCCAGGGGCTTCACTGGGGGGGATTGGATTTCCAGGATCAGCAGGATTTGGAGGCAAGGACTGATTTTCAGGATGATATCCGTTTGATGCTTGCCGCTTACCAGGCTGAAACGAAGCTACCAGTTCCCAAGAAATTGATCCCTTTTAACACCGACGAAGCCACTCGGGGGGTTTGCGATATTTTGGCCAAGGAATTGGGGTTCCGCCTTTACGTGCCGGAAAAGACCAAATTGACCGGAGTCATCACCGGTATCCATACCCGTAAACTGGCTCCTTCAATCGGTTTGGCCCTGGATAATGCGGGAGTTTTACAGTCAAAGACCTTAAAAATTTTTACCCCCCAACAGGAAGCGGCCAAAGCAAACCGGGAAAAACTGAAGATCGGTATTTACGTCGCCGTCCTCATCGGATTTTTCCTGAGCGGTATCTTCATTAATTTACAGGCAAACGCCATCCGGGGCGCGCAAACCGGGAAATGGCTGCAGGGTAGAGCGGCGTTATTGAATAGTCTGCGGCTGATGGAAAGACAGACCACCCAAAATACCCATCAAATTAAAGAGCTCCGGAGTTGGCTCGGCAAACAAAACCGGGAGTTGGAATTTTTATTGCTCCTGCAGAATAATCTTCCGGACGGCACCCAAATCACCGATCTAACCATTGAAAACGGGATTGTTAAGGATCTATCGGGGGTGACCCCTTCGGCATCGTTATTGCTCAATAAGATCAAGGGTGTGCCGGGGCTGGAAAACCTAAAGCTAAAGGGGACGATTTCCTCCAGTCTCCAGGGGGAAATCTTTCAGTTGGAAGGAACGCTTTCCGGGAAGGGGACTTTGCCGTGACCAAAAGGGAACAACACTTGATAATCCTCGTTGCCGTCCTGATTGCGGGTTGGATGGTTTACCGTTTTTGGCCCCAGTCTCAGGAGCAGGCCCAAAGCGGGGGCTCACTCCAGGGCAATCAGCCGATTCGTTTGGAAGAAGCCAACCGTTTGTTGCGTTCGCGTCAAAACATTCTGGCGCGGAACCGGGATGGCCAGAAGGAATTGAAAGTTTACCTAAGCCGTTTTTATTCCTCGGTCCGTCCGGAAGAGGCCAACCTCGCTTTGCTGAAAACCGTTGAAGACCTTGCCGCTCAAACCGGCCTGGCGGTGCAGCAGAAAAATATGGCCATATTTCGGGATAATACTATCGGCGTGTCGCTGGAGGGCAAAACCGGGCCGGAATCCCTGATCCGCTTTTTACAACTGACCAGTCAAAACTCACTGGGGCTACGGATAAACCGGCTGCAGATTCATAGTTTGCCGGAGTCGAAGCAATTGAGTTATCAGGTAACGGTTATTACCTTGATGGTGAAGAAATAAATATGCGCCTTCGTGGCCCATTTATTTCCGCCACAGAGACACAGAGAAAAGATTATTTAAGCCGGCATGGCCGGCATAGTAATACTTTCAAATGGATTGAATCGGCGCAAATGGATGAATGGCAGAATCGTGATGGAAAAAAAGCATTAAAAAATTTTCCCGGTGAACGCTGTGTCTCTGTGGCAAAAAAATAGGCCACCGGATATCAAAAGAATGATGAGAAGGATGTTTTTTCATGGACAAAATATTGATTTTGATTAAAAAATATCTCAAACTGGCCTTCATATGTTCTTTGGCGGTCTTTTTCTGGGGCCTGTCCACCTGGATTACCGCCCGGAACTATCAACCCGATGTCCCGGTTCCGGCGCCCATGCGGCATTCCCTACCGAAACCGAAAGAGAGCGCTTTCCCGGTGGCCCGCTATCAAAGTTTATTCGGGGGGAGCCTGTTTTTTGGTGAGGATGTAAAGCAGACGGCGGGAGGTTTTCAGTCGAGGCTGATCCTTTGGGGCCTGATCAATAACGGATGGGCCGTGGTGGGGGACGATCCCGCCTCCAACCAAAATACCTGGATCGTTAAAGCCGGGGATACGGCGGCGGGTGAGAAAATCGTTTCGGTGGGAGTAAGGTGCATTACGGTGAGGAACGGGAGCGGGGAAGGGATTGTGGCGATGAGGGAGTAGGTTTGAAGCAATATAAACAACTGCATCTTCGTAATTTCTTTTGATTTTACCTTCGGTGACTTTTTTCCGAATGAATAATGGAATTCCTCAATGGTATATACGAGGTGTTATATCAAGTCAAGATTGATTTTACTTCACAACAAACAGTACCGGGAGTTATCCTCGGAAATCATTGAAGTCCAACATACGCTGCTCGATAACCTGCCTCCCCGGTTACAATCTTTGGTAAACCGGTATGACGAGGCCGAAGCCGAGCAAGACACCATCGTGATGATAGCCATGTACCGGCAAGGTTTTATGGATGGAGTGAAATCTAGAAATTTAATAAACAGGTATGGGATAATCCATTAGTACTTACATTCTGGATTACCTCCAAACTGGCTTATTATACACTTTATGATTCGTATTTTTCAAAACATAATGTCTATACCTTATGTCAGGCGGTAAATAAGGAAGATGAAGAACAGGGGAAGCTAAATATATAGGCATTAATGCCGATCTTTTCCTGTCCACGGATTCCACCGGCTGGGTTCCTGGTATGAGCGCGCAAAAAGGAACTAAAAACGCGCTGGAACCTAAGGTTCCCGTCCTCATCTTATCCCGCTGGCATCCTTGCCGCTGGAACCTTAAAGACTGGCCGGCTTCGTCCTGGAGCCGGCCTTCTATATGGTTTTGTATGCCGACGGCAGTTTTTCTTCCAAGAAAAGATGCCGCGCCGCCGACATCCCTGATCGGCGGTTAAAGCCTTTTTAAAATGGTCTATAAACAATTCTGCCCAAGATATTTGTGCCCCAATAATTAAGCGCGCAAGAAAAAAGGCCTATTTGTGATCTCCGAAATGGTCAGTAGGAAGCTGACCACGCGGACTTGATAGCATGGATGTATCACGGACGTCGGCCCACAGAATTACCCAAGAAGACGACTACATGGACGTAGGAGTCAGTTAAATTGCGCCAGCGTTCCTTCGACATTCATGGAGGAATGTCGTGATAGCGGGGGAACCCGGGGGGACGCTCTCCCCGGGCCGATGGGTTCTTCGCGATGAAACTCATCGCGCGGGTTGCTCCGGGAACAACCCTTGGCCTTAGAGGGTTCGGGAGAGCGGGTGGCGTCTCCCGTTGGCTACGAAGCAATTCCTAAGTTTAAGATTTTAACGAATCTTGACTATTGAGTATGTATGACGCTGCAGGGAATCTGGTAAAAAAAGGGAATCAATATCAGATTAACAAAGACACCGTTACCTTTACCGCCACTATCGGCGAAGGGGTTGAGTACTGGGAATACACTTACGACCTGCTGAACCGGCTGACCGAAGTCGCTAAAAACGGCACGGTGGTGGCGGATTACGGTTACAGCCCCGAGGGGCTGCGGGAGGTCAAACGCTCTGCCGGTGTGACCACGCATTATGTTTTTGAAGGCACGGAACCCCTCTTTGAAAAAAGAATATCCGACGGCCGGATCCGCAGCTACGTATACGCCCTGGGTAAACATCTGGCCAGGGTGGATGGAGCCATCGGCGATCCCGACGCCAAGATTTATTACTACCACACCGATCAGGTGGGCAGCGTCAAGGCGGTAACCGATCAGAGCGGCAATGAGGTTTACAATGCGGACTACATGCCCTTTGGCAGCCGGTTTGAGAAAGAGGGAGAGTTCGATGAAAGCCATGGATTTACCGGGAAAGAGTATGATAGTGATACGGGGTTGTATTATTTTAATGCAAGGTGGTATGATCAGGAGATAGGGAGGTTTATAAGTGAGGATCAAATTAGTGATCCAAATAATCCAAATTTATATGCTTATGTAGCAAATAACCCATTAGCTAAAACTGATGTTACAGGAAATAATATTGATTATGATAATACCTATGATTTGAGTAATTTTATTATAAACGCGTTAAATAATACCTATGATAAAAAATCAACGGAGGATGATCAGTTAGGGCTTTTAAAGGATCTTATAACATTTGGAAAAGAACTTGTAAAAGAGGGAGTAAGAGCCTTTAATAATGAATCTCAAGAAGAACAAAAGAAATTCACCGCGATTGCACAGGCCCTTCTAAAAGTTGATGGGATCAGTATGGATGATCCGACATATGATAAGAAGCTACAGGCTAAAATTAATGAATTAAGACTTAGTATTATTGAAAATAATAGTGCCGATCTAATTATGGGTTTATCAGGTGGTATTGAAGTAAAAGGGTTACAAGCGACTGAAGAGATTTTTACAAAACTTTTTGGTAAAAAAATAGGGAGTAGAATTGAAGAATTCATGGGTGAATATGGAGACGTAGGTGGGCATCACGTTTTTGCTAAAGCAGCATTCAAAGATTTAATTACATATGATCCCGATAAAGGTTTTGCCATTAGTGAATCGTTTATAAAAGAAATGGGTTGGAAAGCCCACATCCCTGATATTTCGGTAAAACAAAGACAATTTTTTAATGAATTAGCAAAGAGTGGACTTCCTAATAATTTAACTGAACATGCAAGAATTGCAACTCAACTTTTAGAATATGCTGGGGCTACTAGAGAACAGGCCCAATTTATCGTAAAAAAGGCACTTGCAAATCTTGCAGAACTAGGAGTAACAGCTCCAACTAAAATTCCTTGGCATTAAAAATTCTTGAGGGGAGAAAAACAATATGACAAATAAAACATTAGATTATTTAGGTGAAATGTTAATGAAAAAGGTTCGGGATAAAGTAATTGATAATTGGGATATGATTCTTAATGGCGAGGGAACAACAGCAACACCAAAAAAAGTTCATCAAGAATTATCAGGATTTAGTAATGAACAAATAGAAATTATCAAATGGTTAGTTCCAAAAATTGTTGATACGACTATGCATTTTTTTCTTTCGACAATCGAACAAGAAAAAGAAGTAGCCCTCATGGTTAAGACTGATGACGGTAAAGTAATAAATATTGCAGAAATAAGTGACGGATTAGCTGGGGAACTTTATACTGAAGAGGGATGGATAATGCGCTTTAGTGAGCAACGTTATGAGGAACTTTAGAAATTTTAAAGTTGATCCAATCTAAGTTTGATTTCTCAAAATTCATTAAAGCTTAACCTTAAGTGGGTTAGGCTTTATTTCTTTTGATACGAAATTAAATTTAAATTGAATATTTCCTATTTGCTGAAATTTATTGACAATTGTCGCAATATGACTTAATATTAACCTATAACAATTAACAGATAATAACCTTAATATTAAAGGGGGTGGAAAATGGATGATGAAATGCTAACAGTCGAGGAACTTTGTAAATGGTTGAAAATAAACCGCAAGACTTCCGAAAGATGGCGGCTAAAGGGGATGCCGTTTATCAAAGTCGATAAGGCTGTTAGGTTTAGCAAACAAGATGTGGAACGCTGGTTAAAAGATACCCAAAAAAATTGAAAGGAAGCCCAGTTTCTCGCTAAAGACACCTGGACTTCCCCGTTGAAACAACCTTGAAAGGTTTGCTTCTTCCTTATTATACCAGAAGAAACAACCTCCTTCAAGGTAAAGCAAAAGGAGGATTATGAATGTTAAAAAAGTTCAATCGCTATTTTAAAGATCTGATTGGTGCGCGGACGGAAGAAATCGGCCAAAAGATTTTATTTCACAATAAACGGTACCGCGAGTTGTCCTCGGACATCATAGAAATACAACATGCGCTGATCGATAACCTGCCTCCCCGATTACAATCCTTGGTAAACCGGTATGACGAGGCCGAAGCCGAACAAGACGCCATCGCGATGACAGTTATGTACCGGCAAGGTTTTATGGATGGAGTGAAATCTACTAAGCTAATAAACAGGTATGGGATAATCCATTAGTACTTACTTTCACAGAGCTATTCTAAATTTTTAATTTTAACGAACCTTGGCCATTAGGAGGAAAACTGCCTGACCGTGTGTAATTGAATGAATCATCGATGCCAACAGGGGACGTCACCCACTCCCCTGAAACCCCCAGGGCCAAAGGGTATGGCCGCATACCCTTTGGAATCCCACGGCCCGGGGGGCTGAGTCCCCCGGGTACCCCCTCTATCGCCCCGGCCATCCGGTTGCCGGGGTCGGAGTTTTTGATATGATTGACGCCGACCTCGTGTCGGCGTCTTCTTTATGGTTTTGTTAGGCCGACGGCAGTTTTTCCTCCAAGAAAAGATGCCGCGCCGCCGACTTCCCTGATCGGCGATTGTTGTTTTTTCAAAGCAGTCTTGTGTCTTAGAGCCTTTTCAAAGTGGTCTATAAACAATTCTACCCAAGAAGTTTGTGTCCAAATAATTAAGCGCAAGAAAAAAGGCCTATTTGTGATCCACGAAATGGTCAATAGGATGTTGACCACGCGGTTTAGAGGCACGGATGACTCTAGCCGTCGAGAAGCAGAATTACCCAAGAAGACGACCACATGGAGGTGGGAGTCAGTTTAATTGCGTAAGCGTTCCTTCGACATTCAGGGAGGAATGTCGTGATAGCGGGGGCTCCCGGGGGGACGCTCTCCCCGGGCGGTGGGATTCCAAAGGGTATGCCGCTCATACCCTTTGGCCTTAGAGGGTTCGGGAGAACGGGTGGTGTCTCCCGTTGGCAACAAAGCTATTCATAAGTTTATGATTTTTAACGAATCTTGACTTTTGAGTATGTATGACGCTGCAGGGAATCTGGTGAAAAAAGGGAATCAATATCAGATTAACAAAGACACCGTTACCTTTACCGCCACTTCCGGCGAGGGGTTGAGTACTGGGAATGTTCAAAGGCAATATATATTAACTTTGGCCTAAGGTCAACCTCACTTAAAAGGTTTGCCCCAAAGAGCTTTTAGGCAAGGTTTCTGGAGATAAGGTGGAGTACCACAAATGGAAGATGATATTTTTCAAAGCTGGAGATATAAATATGAAACGAATTTTAAATTGTAAAATTGATTGTTCAAAAGAACAATTCATCGAAGAGTTAACTCAAGAAATTGATCATTTTGGTAGTTTTTTAACTACTTTTGATTTAAAGATTCAGGAAAATGGATTTACAATTGTCGTTAGAGAAGCTACGAAAGGAATCTGTTTTATTATTTTGACAGGAAGGATAATTGAAAATTCTTCTGGTGTAAATGTTTCAGTTGATTTAAATACTTCTGTTTTCGTCAAGGGAACATTTATGTTTATTATTATCGTAGCTTTTTGGTCTTTATTTTCAATTAAAGACATAAAAAGTGTGGGGAGATTCTTTTTCGTTTTTTTGTTCTTCATAACTCAACTTTCGCAGAACGAATTGGGTAAATAACACTTGATATACATGGGTAAACCCATAAACCAATTACGAAGTTGACAATCAATAAATTTACGGATCTTGTGGCAAACATTAGCAGAAATAT
>JAEVYU010000052.1 GCA_023392595.1 Bacillota bacterium
GAAGGGAGAAACGAAATCAGCAAAGGGAGAAACGGCAAAAGGGAAGGGAGAAACGAAATCAGCAAAGGGAGAAACGGCAAAAAGGAAGGGAGAAACGAAATCACCCAAGGGAGAAACGGCCAAAAGAATTTGATTGAGCTTTTAGGGATTTAAGAGAAAATTTCGGAGGAAAATTTAATTATTCGTTAGCTTTCCTGAAATTGTTTAATTTGCTGAAATTGTATATAATGAATAGTAAAATAGGGTTTTTATTCGTTTTGGGAGTGATATTAATGAAAAAAACTATTATCCGGGTATTTTTAACCGGGCTATTCATCTTTCTGACCAGTACGAGCGTTTTTGGAGCTTCTTTTTACGTAAACGGCAATGTTCATCATTTTTTATTTTTATCAGACCTTACCAGGGATGACTTTGATTGGTATTCTTTGGGAATGGAATATTCGAGCGAAGCGACTCAAAACAAGTTAAATGTTGAATGTTTCAATCCCCTTCACGATATCACAGCCAAGGGTATAATGGTGAGAAATGGAATATTATTAATATCAGACAATGAGTCCGTGCTGTACGGCAATTTTTCCGTGATGGGCCTGCACGTCGATGCGGGGGGAATAAAGAATGACTTTGGCGGAATAATGCTGGGAATTGAAAGCCGGTATTTGGTGGATCAACGGTCATACATCGACTGCGGTATTGATTTTACTGTCTCCGGCCTTGGGGGAAATGCGTTTGACTCAGGTTATGGGGTGGCCAACCTAAGATTGAATACTCTGGTTACGGATCATCTGGGATTCTCATTGGGATTGAATTGGACCAGGATGATTGTGAGAGACAATGATCTCAAGATAAAAGAGAGTGATAGCGGACTGAATTTGGGAATGTTTCTCAAGTTTTAATGGCCAGTCTCATGAAGTATCTTTGAAACGGATGGATTGTCACAGAGACGTTGAGTTATCCCGGCTTCCGGTTTATGCCGTTAAAAACCCGCTCCATATATGGTAGCGGGTTAAATGTTTTAATAGTATTGGATCATAAAGTGACAGCACATTGATTGGATTGCTATAGGGAATGATTTTTAAACGCTAATGGTTTCCACCGGGGCAAAAAGCGCCGCCCCATCGATTTCCAATCCCTCCGCGATTAACAACAACATGTCAAAGGAAAAACTTATTTTAACTTCTGCCCTTTGAATTTATCGTGTAGGAATTCAATGAATAGTTCCGCCGCTTGTCTGGCTTCCGGCGGGAGACCCTTCAGAATATCTTCCGGTGTCTTTACCTTCGAATTACCAAGCAAATAGTCCGTGCTTACATCCAAATGCCGGGCGATTTTACAGAGAGTATTAAAATCGGGTTCCCGTTCTCCGGTTTCATATTTTGATAAAGCGGCATAGGTAATACCTGTTTGGGTAGCCAAGTCCTCTCTGCTTATATTGGCCTCATCTCTCAAATTTTTTAATTGATTTGCAAATTCCATCCAGACACCTCGGGTTGATCTTAGCACAAAATATTAAAAATAATAATTTATTAGACGAAACGGATAACAATAACTTGCAAATGGACGAAACGTCTATTATAATAATCGTATAATGTATTTTCATTCATGAAAAAATGCACATATCGGAGTAAGATTTTAAATACCTGTTATCTATTCTTGGATAAAGAAAAGTGGAGAGGAATCGGTTATTACAGGGAAACGTTAAATTGAGATATTCGAGGTATTGCGGGAATGTCAATGGGTACAAACGCTGCTGATTTGGAGAAACTCTTAGAGGAGATCCATAAGGCCCGTAACCGGATGCAGCGGTTATGGGCGGAAAAAGGTTATACCGATGATGAGGTTTTGGCGGCCAGCGTTGAGGTTGATCATTTATTGAATGAGTATGACCGGGTGCTGGGGGTTTTAACGCCGGAAGCGGCGGGAGATGAAAAAAGTAGACCGCTTTTGTAATTAAAATGTTTCCCGATAAAACGGCATAAACTGTTGATATTGATTCAATAAAACGTCCAGTTCGATGCTGGCCTCCAAGACAACATCGTCGGTACACTGCCGTTGGTTCCAAAGGGTTTGCATTTTGGCCCGGGCAAATTCGATTTTTGTTTCCAGAGAGTCTTTGGTTTCAACCAAAGGGATGGTTTTTTTCTTGCGCATTTTTTTACCTCAATATTTTAAATCGTTTTTGGATGATTTGTTTATTAATGTAATTATATGAATTTTTAAAACAACTTAGTAAGTCCGATTATTTTATGGCACCTCTATGTAGAAAATACTTCGAAGCCTAAAAGATCGATTCTCCCGCCGAGGTGTCTTCACAATCATTGAGTAGTTATTGAGAGAACGTTTTACTGGATGGCGGTGAGGACAAACCAGGTTATCAATCATACTCAAAATTAGAGGAATTTTGTAAATAATATGGAATATCAAAAATGTTATGGAGTTTGGTATTTTAAAAGTTAAAGCTGAGGTTGACTCCTCGTTGAACGGTAGGGACATGCGGATGGGTATAAAGACGTTGATCGTGGAAGACGAATTGGAATGGCTGGAGCTTTATTTTCAAGAACTACGCCGTTTTGAAGATATCGAAATCGTCGATACGGTTAGAACTGCGGAAGAGGCGGTTGAACGGTCCAAAATTACCCGGCCGGATATTATTTTGATGGATTTGAATTTGTCGAAAAATCAATTTGATGGGTTAACCGCCATCGGAGATATCTTGCAGGATATCGATACCAACATTATCGTGGTGACTTCCCATTTTGATAAAACCCTCATCGAGGAAGCTTTCAATGCCGGAGCTGTGGATTATCTCCTGAAACATCATCTGGAACGTTTACCCGAACTTGTGAAAGAGACCTACGAGAATGCCAGCCCGCATGCAGTGTTGGCCAATGCATATTCGCATAACCGTAAAGAGAACCGGTTTAATTCCTTGAGTAAAGCGGAGCGGGAAGTCCTGCAATTTAAGAAACAGGGTTTTACCCATACCGAGATTGAAAAAATGTCTTATAAAGCCCGAAGTACGCTTAGACATCAAGTTAGCAGCCTGTTGAAAAAATTGAACGTGCATTCATGCCAGGAAGCGGTTAAAAAGTTTAAACAGTTTATTGAATAAACTAAAGCTTTGGGTAAATTTGGTTGGCGGTTCTTGATGGATTTATTAGGAGGCGATGAGTTTCTGATTTGGATAACAAAGCGTCACTTTATACCAAAAAGGGAGAGTTACGATGAATCAGCATTTATTTAGAGTTGCCATAGGTAAAGAACCTGCTAATGTAGTCATTAAAAATGGACAATTGCTCAACGTATATAGTGGAGAAATTTACCCCGGTGGCATTGCCCTTGCTGGTGAGAAGATCGCAGCAGTCGGTGATATTGAGTATACCATTGGTGAAACTACAGAGGTTATTGACGCGGATGGCAAGTATCTTACACCCGGTTTTATTGATGGTCATATTCATCCGGAGAGTTCTAATTTGAGTATGGCCAAATTTGCGGAAATAGCCCTTTGCCATGGCACGTCCAGCGTCTTCACGGATTTACATGAAATTGGTGTTGTTGGTGGTATTGAAGCGATGAATGCAGCACTGGATGAGGGGAAACAAACTCCTTTAAAATATTATTGGGTCGTGCCCTCCCATATTCCGTTTTCGCCAGATCTTGAAACCAGTGGTGGTCGAATCAATGCCGATATTATTGAGCAGGCGATGATTCGGGAGGAAGCCGTCGGTCTTTCGGAAGTATGCTCTTCCTATGTCGCGTTGGAACATGCGGATTTGATGCGCTCACTTGATATTACCAGTAAAGAGCGGAAAACAATATCGGGACATGGCCCGGATGCCACGGGTCCCTTATGGAATGCTTTCGTGGCAGTTGGAGTGAATAATGATCATGAATCTTTATCGGCTGAAGATATTTTATTGCGTGTACGTACCGGTGTCCATGCGCAATTACGCCATAACTTGATTGTACCTACTTTACCCCAAATGATTACGGCCATAACAAAACAAGGCATTAATACCAGGATGCTAAGTTTAGTGACGGATGATACTTCGTCAGTGATTTTGGTCAAAGAAGGACATATGGATTATTTAGTCCGTCTGGCATTGGAGCAAGGGGTGGATTTCATGACAGCTATTCAGATGGTAACTCTTAATGCCGCCCAGACATTCAACAAAGATAATGAAATTGGTTCCTTGGCACCAGGACGCTTTGCCGACATTAACATCGTGGAAGGCCCGCCGAATTTCAAAGTACTTAAAACCATAGTTAATGGGAAGTTGGTAGCAGAGAGCTTGCGTCCACTTAAGCCTGTATCCTTGAAAGACCATCAACCTTGCTTATTCAATACCTTTCACGTTAAAAAGGAAGTAACTAGCCGCGATATGGTGATTGAAGCTAAAACCGGGGCCAAAAAGGCTCATCTGCACGTTATGCGCACTTTACCGTGGGTACCGATTACAGAGGGTGGCGAGGCCGATTTACCGGTGGAGGATGACTATATTGCCTCTGATGTTAACCAGGATTTATTGCATATCGCTGTTGTCGAAAGACACCGTAAAACCGGGAATATTGGTAGGGCCTTTCTTGGCGGGATGGGTTTAAAAAGCGGGGCAATGGCTTCGAGTATCGGTCATGACCATCACAACATCGTGACTCTAGGTGCTAATCCGGAAGATATGGCAATTGCCGTAAACCGTATAGGGGAAATGCAAGGTGGTATTGTTTTGGTTGAAAAGGGCCAGGTTTTAGACGAGATTCCTTTGCCCCTTTTGGGATTATTAACTGACATAGATGCTTGGACACTGGCGGAGAAACGCGAGGCCTTGCTAAATAAGGCAAGGGAAATGGGATGCAATGTTTCGGATGCCTTTATGTTCCTTTCTTTCATTTCTTTGGCGGCTCTTCCGGCTTTCGCTATTACGGATAAGGGATATATCGATGTAATCGCTCAAAGAGTTATGGATCCTGTTCTTAAGTTTATGTAAAAGGGATATGAGTAGTAATGTTGCTTTTGGTTGCGCTTTTTGTTATGTGGTCTATTTCTTTAATATTTCTTTTCATGAGGTCAAGAGAAAGAACCAATTTATGGTTTAGTGGTCTTTTTTTCGTTCAAGGTCTCGGAGTGCTTGAAGCCATTGTAGAAGTGTTGATAATTCCTCACGCTTTTGAAAATGTTGGGATGCTCTGGGTGATTAGGCGGTTTTTGGCTACTTTTTGTTTTCGTTTATTTCCATATTGTCTGATAATGGCAGGTGTTAGCTACTCAAATTTTTTTGATCCGAAAATAAAAAGACAGCTTAAATATATATTTATTATCCCGTTAATCATTACTTTTATCCTCGATTTTATGGTTATTAAAGAGGGTTTTTTATATATCGATTTGCCACAAAGTAGAATGTTTTGGATCACTCATATCTGGGCAGTGCCCTACTATTTATTTTCAAATTTTCTTTTTTTTCATGCCTATCGTACTGAATATGAGCAACAAAAAAAGCAACAGAAATTAATGGTCTTTTTGGTCCTCTCATTGCCTACGCTAGCGATCATGGGTGAAACCTTGACAATAGCCCCACATAAGGAATGGTGGAAGTATCTCTTAGGTCAATCTTCTATTTTAACAGGATTTTTTTTATACTTTATCGGGAAATATGGATTAGAAGGTCTTAAACTCCGGTTGGAAAAAGAATATGAAAATGGTACCGTAACCGGAGCGACTCTTATCAGTCATACTATCAAAAATGAATTATCCAAAATTCATTGCAATATCGATGCCCTTAAAAGGGGTATCAGTGATGCCGATAAAGCGTTTAATAATATTGACAAGGCCGCTGAACATATGTATGAAATGGTCGACCGGATCGGGAAACACCTGCAAGACTTGAATCTGGAATTTGGCAATTATCATTTGAGCCCGATTATCGACAGGGTGCTGGAATCCCATGAGCCTATATTCAGGGAGAAGGGCATTCAAGTCGTTAAAAATTATCATGCAGACCCGGCGGTTTATTGCGATAAAGTCCATATTGCCGAAGTGTTGAATAATATTTTAATCAACGCCATTGAAGCAATCGTAGGGGATTGTGGGAGAATTGCAGCGGATTTGAGCGCAACCAAGAAAGAAGTTCTCATCAAAATTTCCGACAACGGACCGGGGATAGCTTCCGACCAATTGGATAAAGTGATGAATCTGTTTTATTCAACCAAGGGTGGGGGAGGAAGTATCCGTGGTTCGGGTTTGTATTATTGCGTAACGGTAATTCAAAAACACCATGGTGAAATTCGGATTCACAGTAAACCCGATATGGGGACAACGGTGGATATCATGCTTCCGTTATCCCCAAAACCGGGTACCTCTCCCTTTGATTGAAAGCTGTTCCAAGACTCCCTTCATATCACGCCACGCCTGCTTCACAGAACGGCTCCATTGGTAATGGACCTAGATACCTTCACCTTTGATATTCTTTTCTCCTCTATCGCTTCGACTTTAAAGACTATGCCTTTATATTCGACCACCGGTTTTTCTCCTTCTTCCGGTATTCGTCCCAGTTGACCAATGATTAAACCGCTTAAAATCTCATAGTCTTCAATAGGTAATTGCACCTTTAAAAATTCTTGGACTTCATCCAGACTCGCAGTCCCTTCCATTAAGAAATGATTTTCATCGATTTTTTGGATTGTTTTCTCATCCTCATCATACTCATCAAAGATATTACCGACTATTTCCTCCAGTAAATCTTCAATTGTAACGATACCGGCAGTTCCGCCATATTCATCAATTACCACGGCCATATGGGTCTTGCTTCTTTGTAATTCTTTAAATAACTTATCGGTTTTTTTCGATTCCGGTGTGTAAAAAGGCTTGCGAATGATATCTTTCAGAGAAAAGGCAGCTCCCGGATTTTTCTTTATAAAATTCAACAAATCCTTGACATGGAGGATGCCTACGATATTATCGATAGTTCCTTCGTACACCGGCAATCGGGTGAATTGCTCACTATTGGCCGTCTCTAAAACTTCATTTAGTTTGGAGTCAAGGGAAAGCCCGACAATATCCTTACGGTGAGTCATAATTTCGGAAACCATTTTATTATTAAACTCAAAGATATTATCGATCATCTTCTTTTCGGATTCCTCAATGACTCCCTTTTCCTCTCCCAGATCAACCATCATCCGAATTTCCTCTTCGGTTACTTTTTCCTCATTAAAATGCGGATTTCCGCCAAAAAGTTTAATTACAAAGTTCGTAGAGAATGTTAAGAACCGCACAAATGGACTTACCAGTATTAAGAGAAAATGAAGCGGTTTGATGACCAACATCGATATTTGCTCCGGCTTTTGCATGGCCACTCTTTTTGGAACCAATTCACCAAAAACTAAGGTAAAATAGGATAAAAGGATTGTAATAAAGATAACCGCTATCAACTTCATTACCGATTCATCCATAGGCAAACCGGTTGCAATGACAACCCCGGTTAGTCTGTCGGCGAAGCTTTCAGCCGCGAAAGCACTGGCTAAAAGGCCCGACAGGGTGACGCCCACCTGGATGGTAGCAAGGAATCTGCCGGGTTCACTAATGAATTGGTGCAGCAGCTTAGCTTTTTTATCCCCTTCCTCGGCCATCTTTTTGATTTTTTTATCATTCAGTGTAATAATGGCAATCTCCGATGAAGCAAAAAAGGCATTCATTCCGATTAACACCAATAAAAATAAAATTTGTAAAACGAGACTACTGTCCGATTCCATAATAATCGATTCCTCCTAATATAAAAAAAGCCAGATACCGGATAAAACCACTGGCTTTTGGTTTCATTTTAAAAGCTATTTTGTGTCTTACATATTTTTACAAGGAGTATCCGCTTATCCCCTACTTTTTCTACTTTGAATACAAGTCCTTCAAATTCAATAACTGGTTTCTCTGTAGCAGAAGGTATCCTGCCCAGTTGGTTGATTAAAAAACCATTTAAAGTGTCGTATTCATCCACCGGAAGTTGAACGCCTGTTAATTCCCTTATTTTATCGAGGCGGGTAATTCCTTTAACAAGGAATGTATTCTTATCAAGCGTATCAATTTCATTTTCGTCCTCATCATACTCATCGCTTAAATTACCGACAATCTCCTCTAAAATATCTTCAATGGTTACTATTCCTGCCGTCCCACCGTATTCATCAATGACAACCGCAATATGCTCCTTTTCTTTCTGAAATCTTTTCAGCATGTCGTTGATGGCAATATTCTCAGGAACTGTAATGATTTTGCGAATAATACCGTCGATGTCTTTGGCGTTTTCAATTTTGCTTTCATACAGGTCTCTTATGTGTATAAAACCGATTACATTATCCTTGTCATCTTGACACACCGGATACCTTGTATATTTTTCTTCCATGGCCGTTTTTAAAATACTGTCGAAAGAGTCTTCCTTGAAAACACATATCGTATCCATGCGGGGAATCATGATGTCTTTGACATTTTTTTCTGTGAAATCAAAAATATTATCGACATAGGTATACTCCGTCTTATCGATCAGGCCATGTTTGTAGCTTTCCTCAACCAGTATTTTGATTTCTTCGTCGGTATGGGCTGCTTCGTGTTCTTCAAGCATGGAATACCCCATCAGCTTTAATATTAAATTGGTAGTATGATTAAATAACCACATAATAGGATAAGTGGCCCGATAGAATAAAACCAAAGGCATTGCAGTAGCTGTGGAGAATCTCTCTGAATTTAAAATTGCCAGGGATTTTGGTACCAGTTCTCCCAGCACGATATGAAACCCCGTTATTACAAAAAAACCTACGAAAAATGATGTGGAATGAATTGTACTCTCGGAAAATCCGAAATAACGCAAAAGGGGACTGATCATTTTCGATACGGCGGGTTCGCCAATCCATCCAAGCGCCAGGGAAGCCAGGGTTATTCCCAGTTGGCAGGCTGACAGGTAAGAGTTTAGGTCATTGACGACCTTGTGAGTATATTTTGCAGTAATGCTGCCGCCGCCGGCCAGTAATTCTATCCGTGATTTTCTCACCTTTACCATTGCAAATTCAGCAACAACAAAAAAACCGTTCATGAGTACAAAAAATAGTATCAATAAAATATTAAGAAATATTATCATTTACTGACTTTATCCTCCAGACTATATATAAAAGGCATAATAAACCCAATTCCATGGATTTATTATGCCTTTTTGCAGCCGTTGAAATATTCATTCCGTTTTTTTGATGAACGCTCGATTGTCTTGCTGCTTCGTATATCTCCCGGATTATCGTCCATTACCTTTCACCCCAGTAACCAATATTTAATATTAGTTTACTATATTTTTTTTTCAACTGTCAAGCAAGCATACTTATCGGTAAAATGCCATAATTTGTTGAAATCATTCGATAAAACATCAAATTCGATGCTGGTTTCCAAAACAGCATCATCAAATACATGGGGGTTCGTTCCAAAAAGTTTGTATTTTGGCCCGGGCAATTTTGATTTTTGTTTCTAGAGAGTCACGGAATATTTGAAATATCGTATAGGGAAAAATTAAAAGTTAAAGATGCGAGCGACTCCTCATGAAACGGCCGGAGCGGTTGGATGAGTATAAAGATAAAACAGTGATTGAGGAAGTTTTCAATGCCGGAGCTGTGGTTTCCTGAAACATCATCTGGAACGCTTACCCGAGGTTGTGAAAGAGACATACAAAAATGCCAGCCCGCATGCAGTGTTACCAACGTGTATTCGCGTAACCGCAAAATTTCCGACAACGGAGCGGGGATAGATTCCATATGGGGACAACGGTGGATATCGTGCTTCCGTTATCCCCAAAACCGGATATTTCTTCCTTTGATTGAAAGTCCCCTCATGGTTGAAGAAGCGTGGTGCCCGCTTGGAAGAACGGAGCCTCACTTCCAGATTTCGTCGGCGATCTCCTTGATCAACCGCAGCTTTGCCCATTGCTGTTCTTCGGTAAGGATATTGCCTTCTTCGGTGGAAGCAAAACCGCACTGGGGGCTGATGCATAACTGGTCGATTGGGAGGTAGCGGGTCGCTTCTTGAATCCGGCTTAGGATGACCTCCTTATCCTCCAGCTCGCCGGTTTTAGAAGAGAACAACCCCAGCACCACCGGTTTGTTGGCGGGTACATGGCGTAAGGGTGAAAAATCCCCGGCGCGCTCGGTATCAAACTCCAAGTAAAAGGCGCTTACATTTGCACGCGCCAAAAGCGTGGGGGCCACGGGTTCGTATCCGCCGGAGGTGGCCCAGGTGGAATGATAGTTGCCCCGGCATACATGGGTCGTTATGGTTAAATCCGCGGGAAGCCCGGCAATCGCCTCGTTGTTTAGACGCAGGTATAGCTCCTGAAGGGTCCGGATATCGTATCCCGCACCGGCCATGGCAGACCAGAAATTTTCATCGCAGAGCATCCCCCAGGTGCAGTCATCAAGTTGTATATTGCGGCAGCCTAAATCGTAAAACGCCAGGATAGCCTGATGATAGGCGGCTGAAATGTCCCTGTACAATTCCTCCCGGTCGGGGTAATGAAGGATAACCTCTTTTTCATTTTCCCCCCGGACCAACTCGGCAAAGAATTGGGCCGGAGCAGGGATGGTCTGACGTGCTAGGACATCGTGGCCGGCTACTTTTTTTAAGAAACTGTAGTGGGATAAAAAAGGATGATTTACAAAACGGATTTTTCCCGAAAGGCGGGCGGAGTCGGCGCGGGTTTCTTCGCCATGGAAGGAATAGCCGTGGTCAAGGAGCACATGCTCTACACCATCAAACCCCCAAAAGAAATCCAGATGCCAGTAACTGCGCCGGAACTCTCCATCGGTAACGGCCTTCAGTCCTACTTCTTTTTCTTTGGCAACCAGCTTTTCAATTTCGCGGTCTTCAATCATTGACAGCTCGGCCTGGGTCATTTCGCCCTCGGCCAATTTTTTCCGGGCTTTCTGGATGGTCTGCGGACGCAGGAAACTGCCTACAACATCAAAACGAAAAGGGACCTTCTCCCTTATCCGGGCGTTTTCAAATAATTTACTCATGAATGATCCTCCCCGTTTAATTTAGTAGAGAAATCATATCATAAAACTCGAGTATATCGTAATTCATATCCATAGCCATTGGATATAGGTTTATCCTATGGGTGAGATACGTCTTTTACAGCCTCTTTCAACTCCTGCACAAACTGTTCAGCCAGTCTGCTAAGAGTAACTTTTTTATGGGCAATCCATCCGACAGTGATCGTCTCCTCCACCTTCAACGGGACCGCGATAATGTTATCTCCATTGAGGTCGGCATTGATTACCCCGGTAGAAATGGTGTATCCGTTCAGGCCGATCATCAAATTAAAGATAGTGGCCCGGTCGGAAACATGAATGCTTTTTTGGTGCGCTAAAGTACTTAAAATTTCTTCCGAATAGTAAAAAGAGTTATACTCGCCCTGTTCGAAAGAGAGGCAGGGATATTCCTCCAAATCTTCCAAAGTCACAAAACTCTTTTTGGCAAGAGGATTGACCGTACTGACAAAGATATGAGGTTTTGCGATAAATAAAGGATGAAATTCCAACCCGTTTTCCTGGATGATATGGCCCAAAACCTTGGCGTTAAAATCGTTTAAATATAAAACACCGATTTCGCTGCGGAGATTACGCACATCCTCCAAAATTTCGTGAGTGCGGGTATCCCGGAAGGTAAACTCATACTCATCAGAGCCGTATCCTTTTACCAAGTTGACGAAGGCATTGACTACAAAGGCGTAATGTTGAGTGGAGACTGAAAAATACTGGCGCGAGGGTTTGGCATTAAGGTATCGTTGATCCATCAAATCGGCTTGTTCCACAATCTGCCTGGCATACCCCAAAAACTCCGCGCCTGCCGAGGATAACACCACGCCTTTATTGGTGCGCAAGAATATCTCAAAACCTATCTGTTGCTCCAACTCCCGCACCGCGCTGGACAGGCTGGGCTGGGCGATGAACAGGTGCTTTGCGGCCTCGCTGATCGAGCCGCAGTTTACGATTTCGATGATATAGCGTAATTTCTGTATCGTCATCATAACCGTTCCTCCTTCGAATATCAGCAATCAATGGCCATCGATCCTTCATATGGATTCCAGATCCAAACCATGACTCCACTGTTGCATTATATTCTATTGGATGAGTCCCGGCAAGCAGGAGTGGACTGGCAATCCATAAAAGGGGATACCCGGAAGATTGCTGAAGAGAGGAGAAGATCATTATCCATAGCCAAGAGTTGCTTTTTTTGCAAAAAGGCAGTATCCAGTAAAAATATTGTTTTACAAACCAATTGTCATTGAATGATAAAACTACTATTGATTTGCAAGAATAACCGGCCCCCGAACCGCCTGCTCCGCCGATGCCTTCTAACCCCGACGGAGCCTACTGTACCAGTGCCGGAAGATCCGAATGAGTATTATCCCTTAACAGCCCCGGCAGTTAATCCTTTGACATAAAAACGCCCGAGAAAAGCGAAAAGAATTATTGGCGGGACGGCGACAACCACCGAACTTGACATCAACATGCCCCAATCGATAAAATATTGATCCAAAAACAGAGCCATTCCGACCGGAATCGTCTTAAGCTGGGTCGACATAATGAAAATCGAAGCAAACAGATATTCAGTCCAACATAATAAGAATGTATTCAAACCCAAGGCAGCTAAACCAGGGGCAGTCACCGGGAGAATCACTCTGAACAACGCGGTAATTCTACCGGCTCCATCAATTGAAGCAGCCTCTTCCAGTTCAAACGGGATAGTCGTAAAAAATGCTTTTAGAGTCCAAATGCTAAACGGGGCCGAAGTCGTCACATTGAGTACAACCAATGAAAACAAAGTATCTACCAGGCCGAGCTTTGATAAGATAATAAATAACGGAATCATGATCAATACCCGTGGAAATACATATACCGAAAGGAATAAGCCGAAAATGATTCTTTGCCCTGGAAATCGGCAACGATAGATGCTGTATGCCGCCAAAGCTCCCAACACCAAGGTTACGATGGTACTGACTATGGCCACATACGTACTATTCCATAAATATCTTGCAAAATCCACTTGGGTAAACAAGTTGGTGTAATGTTCCAAAGTGAATGTTTTCGGTAAAAAAGTAGGAATCGTGCTGGTTAACTCAGGAGTTGTTTTAAACGAGTTCAAAAAAATCCAGATCAAGGGTAAAAAAACTACTGCTGAAAATAGGATAGCCACTGAAAATTTGACAATTGAATGGGTGATTGAACGATCCCTCATAATTATTGCTCCTCCCAACTGGCATTGAGTGACCGGCGAAAATAAATAAAGCTTCCGATGAGTAATATGATAAACATAACCACAGCGATTGTTGATGCCTGGGAGATGCGGTATTCCTGAAACGCCTTTAAATAAATTAAAATTGGAAGAGTTGTGGACGTAGAAGACGGTCCGCCCCGCGTCAACAGCCAAATTGTATCGAAAATATTGGCAGCCCATAATGCGCACAATAAAATTTGAATTTTTAAGATGGGCATAATTTCCGGTAACTCGACATAGTAAAATTTTTGCCAGGCATTGGCTTGCTCTATCTCAGTCGCCTCGTATAACTCTTTGGGCACGGTCTGCAGGGCAGCGAGAAACATCACTAAAAAGAAGGGAAACCAACGCCATACATTCAGCAAAATCACCCAAGGCAATGCGGTATTAATATCGCTCAAAAAGGAAATAGGGGCGTGGATTAAACCGATGGATTTTAAGATATAATTGACGATTCCCAGAGAAGGATCGAGTATCCATTTACCGAGCGTCGCCAATACAATAGACGGCAACACCCAAGGGATGATAATCCAATTACGGATAAAATCTTTCCCGAAAAAATCCTGGTTTAATATTTTAGCGCCAATCAAAGCAATCCCGATTTGCAATACTACATTAGCCACTGTCCAGATCAAAGTAATCCATAAGGATTTCATAAAAACATCGTTGCTGAATAAAGCAAGATAATTTTTCAAACCGACCCAATGGCCCTCTGTACCGGCATATCCAACGTTCTTAAAGCCTAAAATAATCGCTTCGAAAAGAGGATAGAGAAGTGTCCCCATCATCCAGATCAAAATTGGGGCAACCAATATCCATCCAAAATAGGGATCCTTTTCAAATAGTTTTGTTAGCTTTTTCATTGCTTACCTCATTTTGTCGATTAATTCAAACAAAGAGCGCTCATCGGCCAACCCCTTTCAGGGTTGGCCGTAAGGCTTAAATACGGAACTTCTTAATCATTTAAAGTCTCTTTCATTTTAGCTGCTCCGGCTTTGACAGCCGCTTCCGGAGACATATTTTCATAAATCAGGCGTTGAGCTGCCCAAGCAATGAGATTTTGGCCGGTTATCCGGCCGATATCCATATTATACGGTCTTTGAGTGAAACCGTATAATTTACCGTATTTGGATTCATCAACCAATAATTCGAATTCTTTTTGATGAAGTTTGATCGTTGGATTATCCAAAAGTACTGATGACTTGGCTGCTTCCTCGGTAACCGGCAAGAACAGACCGGGAGCCCCAACCAGCAGACCGGCCATGTTGTCAGGTTGATACAGGAAATTAACCAATCGTTTATAAGCCGTACGGATATTGGGATCGGATTTCATCAGGCTGATTCCATTGCTGTAATAAGATGTACCGCGTTGACCTCCTTGATCGGGAACCGGTATCGGAGCTGCTCCTAAAAATTTTGGAGAAAGATTGCTACGTAAATCCCATTGCTCCATATAGTGACCTTTTTCAATCACCATCGCAACCTCACCATTGATAAAAGCTGCCAATGGTTGATCCCATTGCCAGGATGCCGAACCGGGGGGTGACATATCGAATAATTTCTTATACATACGAAACGCGGCAACTGTCCGAGGATTATCAAAGGTAATATTTCCTTTTCCATCAATAATGGTTTCAGCCTTATTCACTACCATCAACGGATAGACTTGTTGCATCGTAGCCAGATGCCAATCTCCGGCGACCGCTATCGGGTGTTTGACAACACCTTTATCAACTAAAGTTTTGGAAACTTCGAGTAATTCCGACCACGTTTTAGGCGGTTTATTCGGGTTTAGTCCTGCCTTTTCAAATAAATCTTTACGGTACCAAAGTACCTCTGACATACCATACAGCGGAACTGCCCAGTGTTTTCCGCTAAAATAATACGGTTCAATCGCCGCATTATAAACCTTGTATTTTTTTTGTAATTCCGCCATAATGTCATCTACCGGGCGAACCTTACGTGTGGTCATTAAATTCATATTAAAATCAGGAATACAAAAGATAAAGTCAGGATATTTATTGGCTTGAATTGCCGCTACCGCTTTAATAAACGCATCATTCCAACTTTGGACTTCAACTTTGATGTTAAGATCAGGATTTGCTTTGTTAAATCGATCAATAACCCCCTGAATCGCTTGAACACGGCTTGGTCTGGATTCCATATGCCATAATGTAAGTTGAAGTTGTTTTGAATCCGCAAAAGCGATGCTAAAAAGTAAAGTAAATAACAATACCGGCCAGATTAAAGCTTTCTTTTTCATTCCGCATACTCCTTTTCAATAATTATCGAATTAAAGTTCCAACCAAAGCGGCCTCCTTTCCCTCAAGAATGATTTGTTACCGTAAATGTTTAACACTGCTGAAATACTTTTCCTCCCATTTACGATTAGCTTCATCGCCGCCCGGCATATTGGCGCTCATCCATACCGGAGGGTTAAATCCTTTTTCCAAGAGCTGCCTAACCGTCTCAATCACCAGCAGATTTACGGTAAAAGCATTAACTAGCGTCGATGAAGGAGCAATTTTTTGTTCCAAATTTTCAAAGGAAACAATGGCGTCTCCCAGCGGCAGATGGCAGTTGACAAAAATATCAACAATTTCATACAAATTTTTGTTGCTGGGATGCCGAGAGGGGTGGCCCGCCGGGACAAAATTTGCAAAACCGGTTGAGGTGACTCCAATCGTTGTTAACCCCTTTTTTTTGGCTTCCAATGCCGTATCAATGGTCATGGCGTTAATCCCATAGGCATTGACAATAATGATGACTTCACCTGCTTTTACGCCATAACTTTCCAAAACGGTTTTGGCGTATCCGGGTGTTCTTTCGACGTAATTACTGTGTTTGGCGCCATTGGCGACCTGAAGCCCGGCATCCAACATGGCATTGATCGGCGCTAACCCGCCGGTTCGCCAAATCAATTCTTCAGCGGCGATATTCGAATGGCCGCCGGTACCGATGACGTGAATGACCTGATCTTTCATGATATGTTCTGCCATGACTTGGGCCGCACGATTAACCGATTGGGCTTCATCCCTCTCAATTTGTTGATATAAATCGGTTATTTCATTTAGATATTGTTTGGTGTACTGACTCATCTGAAAAACTCCTTTTCATGTATTTTTATGGATTCCCGGAAAATCAATCTACAATAAAACTTAAAAGGTCTGACTAGAATAAACTGTCGTTCCGTTAACCATGGTCATCACCACCGAGAAATCATCCTTTAATACTGTTATGTCGGCATATTTCCCTGCTTCAAGACTGCCGATCCGGTCATCCATTTCCAGGATCCGGGCCGGCGTCTCCGTAGCCATCATAATTGCTTCCCGTAAGGGAATTTCCGCCAATTCCACCATGGTCCGGACCAGACGATTCCCAGTGGCGACGCTACCGGCAAAGGCGGACCTATCCGCCAGCCAAGCCACTCCCTGTTCAACATGAATTTTTTGGCCGTCGCCGTTGCTCCCGGAAATATATTCGCCTTCAGGCAACATCGTTGCCCGGAGAGCGTCGGAACATAGCGCGATTCGCCCCGCGCCCTTACATTTATAAATGAGTTTTAAGAGCGAGGCCGGAAGATGTTTACCGTCCGCGATAATCTCCACGGTTAACTCGTCCATCAATAACGCGGATTCGATAATTCCGGCGACCCGGTAACAATTCACCCGTTTGATCCCTGACATCCCGGAATATAGATGGGTAATATGGGAGTAGCCGGCCCCGACCGCGTCAATCACTTCATCATACGTCGCATCGGAGTGACCAATCGACGCCAGTATTTTCCTGCGGCGTAGTTCACGCCCAAGTTCCAAGGCGCCGGGTAGTTCCGGCGCAGCCGATACCCGACGGATGAAAGGATAATTATCAAATAGCGAAAGGTATTCCCGGGGATCGGGATTTTTAAGATAACGACCGTCCTGAGCGCCTTTTTGACTGGCGGCGAAGTAGGGCCCTTCCAGGTGCAGCCCCAATATCCTGGCGCCTTTACCGTTCATATCACCGGCGTGTTTAAATGTTTCAAGAACCTTATGTAAATCTTTAGCGGAACTTGTTAAAGTCGAAGGCAAAATTGAGGTGACGCCTCCGGCGGCATGCGTTGCGGCAATCGTTTCCAAAGAGTGAAACTGGCCATCCATAACATCCGCCCCGCCGCCGCCGTGTAAGTGCATATCAATCAAGCCCGGCGAGACAATGCAACCTTTGACATCAATAATTTGTTGATTTAACGGTATTTCGACAGAACCCATCTCAAAAACCCCGATAATCCGGTCGCCCCGAACTTGAACCCCTCCGTTATGAATGATACGAAACGGTGTAACAACTTTTCCGTTTACGATGTAGATGTCGTTTGGCATTTGTGATCCCATCATGGACTCACCCTTTTCTAAGTTTAATCAATTGCAAATATAACTGCCTTCGTCCATGGAGATAAGCGCTAATTTTGGCCTCCGGCCCATATTTTGCAACCGAATACAACGAGCTTCATCTTAAGCATCGATTGCCGGTAGATTACCTAACAATGACGCGGAATCCGAATCGAGATATAATTGGGCATGTTCATGGCGGCGTAAAATAGTGGCCGGACACGCCGGTGCTATTTCCTCGGTTACGGTTCCATAGACCGCTTTACTTTTTGTAGATCCTGGAACCATACAGTAAATCCATTTAGCTGAGATCAAAGCCGGAATGGTCAGGGTGAGCGCATGCGTCGGAACATCGGCTAATGTTGGAAAACAACCGTCATGAACCTGCTGTTCGCGGCATGTCTGATCCAATTCGACCCATTTCACCCATCGGGTATCGTTGAAGTCGGCCACCGGCGGATCGTTAAACGCAATATGACCATTCTCGCCAATCCCCATACAAACGATATCAATGGGTTGTTCACATAAGAGCTTTGCGTAATTTTCACAGCTTTGCTCGATCGCCTCAGCAATTTTCGTTACCGGAACTTTTTGACCAAGCGGCGATCCGGGATTAATCAAATAATGCACTTGTCCGGGATGAACCCGATCAAAAATATGTTCTTTTAGATACGAAGAAAAACGCTGGGGCGCACTATCGGGCAATCCGGGATAGTCATCCATATGAAAAGCGGTGACTCTCGACCAATCAATATCCGGTGCCTGACATAACGTATCCAGAAATTCGTTTTGCGAGGGGGCGGCGGCAAAAATCATCCGGACTGACGCTTGATTCTTCAACAATTCCCTCATCTTCCCGGCCACTGCATTTCCGGCGGCTGCACCCATCGAAGCGCGAGTCGGATAAATCTTCAATGTTAACTGATCGATTCTTAATTCTTCCAGTACCATTTGTTCCATTGCTCCTTTAGCTTATTAATCTTGGTTTCGAGTCCATTCTTCGGAATCAAATAATTCTTCCAACACCAATGCATATGCGCCCATTAGGGGGGGGTCATCCTGCATCGACGAAGTCATAATCTTAACCGACTCGCCCATTTCTTTGAATGTATTCTCTTTAACGACCTGCGCCACTGTATCCAGCAATATTCCCCCCGCGTTGGTCCATTCGCCGCCAAGTATTACCATATCCGTATTGAAGAGACTGATTAACTCCGCGATCTTCATACCAATAATAGAACTTGCTTCCAGCAAAATCTGTTTGACTTGGGGAACCTCAATCAAGGGTGATGTGAAAAGATCTTCAATACGGATTTGTTTTTTATCTAATTTAAGTTTTTCAAAAATGTTCTCCGGAACGACTTCAGCTATTTTTTGGAGGATATTCAATAACCCGCATCTTTCTTCAAACGTTTCATAGGGCAAAGATAATTCATCTCCGGAACCGGACAACTTCGGCCTGACACCGGCCCCTCCGATTTCTCCGGCATATCCCTTCGCTCCGACAAATAATTGATCGTCGATGATAATTCCTGCCCCGATACCGACCGACAAATTCAAATAGATTAAATTCGAACAGCCATATCCTTTGCCGTACATTTTTTCTCCCAGAGCGGCCGTATTTGAAATATTTTCGACATGAACCGGCATGCCGTTCAATCGTATCGATAACATTTCACCGAGGTTAACGCTACCCCATTTCAGGTTGGAAGAGTGCTCCACACTCCCTTTCAATGAATTAATCAATCCGGGAGAAGCAACTGCGCACCGCAGAACTTTATCTTTATCAATTTGAGAATGGGCGCTCATCTCATCAAACATTGCCACAATTGCCGACACGACTTCATACGGACACGTCGTGTTGATTTTTTGATTCCGGCTTTCAATAATATTACTGGCTAAATCCAGTAATGCGGTGATGATTTCGCCATGCTGTATCCGGACTGCCAAAATATAACGGGCGCACGGATTTAACTCCAACATCACCGGCCTTCTTCCGCCGCTCGACTCTCCTCTGCCGATTTCCCGCACTAATCCGGCCTCGATTAAATCGTTAACGATTACAGTAACTGTAGGGGCTGCAAGTCCGGTGGTTTTTGCAACTTCATAACGGGCAATCGGGCCGCATTTCCGAATCGTATTTAAAACCAAAATCCGATTGAGGACTTTTAAATCTTTACTATTACTTGCCGATTTATTCAGCTGGATCTCCTCCTGGTTATGGATTGATCATTTAATTTTAAGGCTTAAGCCGTTCGAGTCGTAACAATTTATCAATTCCAATACTTTTTTAGTTTAAAAAAGAAAGTTGATGATCAAAATATAATCTCTAGCGAATCATTTGTCAAGCATTTTTAAAATAAAATTCTATCGATACATTACGGAACGGGTATACAAGATAATGACGGGAAAGAAGATGCTCAAAATTACCGGAAAACGAGTTTGATAGCTGATTCAAGCAGGGTAACTTCAAAGGCAGCACGCACTTTGGGCAAGAGTGCGTCTTCATTGCAGGCGGACCTTTAGTTGGAAGGCGCAGATGGCAGAAAAAATGTTTTTTCAAGCCCAATATATTCATATGCATCCTGGCAGCCTGTCCTTTCTGGATTTAAAGTAAAGAAACTCGGTGCCGGCTATACAAGTTCCCATCCAGCCAAGGGCCACGGCCCAGCCGCCCACAACATCACTGGGATAATGAACCCCTAAATACACCCGGCTTATTCCGATCAAAAGCGGGATGAACAGGATCCCTCCGGCCAATAAAATTCGCCCCCTGGGCCATTTGAGGTTGCGCAGTATCAGATAAGCTATAAATCCATACAAAGCCAAAGATATTAATGCATGACCGCTTGGAAAACTGTAACCGCTTGCCGGAGCAAGCCATGGTAAGCCCGGACGGGCCCGATGAAAGGAGAATTTCAATGTCTGGCTGAAAGTTAAAGCGCCCACCACACAGATATGTAATCCCAATATTTCCAGACGATAATGGTAGTAAGCACCGAGCAAAGTCATTCCAATAATAACTGCAATAACCCAATCCGTTGAACCTAAACTCGTAATCAGTCTCATGATGGGAGTAAGCCAGCTTGACCTGAAAAGGATGATCCCCTGGCCGGTTATTTGATCAAAGCCCGTTAATTCTTTTTCCAGCAATTCCGAAGCAAACTTGGCAAAGAATAAAAATCCGAAGACAGTTAGGGTCGCTCCGCTAATCAAATACCAACTGAACTTCCCAATGATAAAAACAGATTGCCAAAGGTAAGCAAACCTAGCAGCCCAACTATGGGCAACTTTTTGCAACCATGGTAAAACTTTTTTTTGGATCAAGCAGGTCCGCCAGCTGAGAACCAAAACTAGCATGCCAATGGAGAGAATCGCTAAATGAACCCAACCAAGGGAATGTTCAAGAAAGTGGAGGGCTTTTCTGCCATAGAGCATAAGCAGCACGGCTTCTCCTATGAAGCGAATACTTCGGGCAATGGTAGAAGCCGGAATGAAGGAAACTAAACGGATCCGGAATACCCCGGCTGCAATCGTAAAAAATTTAAAGGGAATCGGAGTCAGTCCTCCGGCGGCGATCGCCCATGCCCCATATTTTGAAAAACTGTTTTCCACTTTATCTAAAATTTCCGGTTTCATAATCCGCAGTAACAAAGGCCGGTCCAGGCGGAACCCGATAGCATACCCCAAAAAACCACCCAGTACAGAACCGGCTACTCCCACCAAAGCATAAATGAGTCCCATTTGGGGATTGGCCAGTGTCATCGGAATGGATAATAAATAGGGCGGGATCGGAAAAAATGAAGCCTCTACAAAAGAAAGGACAAACAACCCGGCCATTCCGTATTGCATAAAAAGATGCGCGGTACTTGTAATCCAATTTGCCATGAAAAGCGATCCTTATAAATTTATTTTCCAGTCAAGAATAGCGTAATTACACTCACTCCCACGATCGGCAGAATATAGAATCAAACCCATCACGGTAAGCATCACACCAAATGATTAATGGACTCCGGAAAGTAGTTTCGGCTTTTTTCTCCAGTAAAGCTCCGACAATATCTCCCGGAATCCAAGTAATCACCAGATACCAAAAGATTTTCCAAACCTTTTCCAAGTCCATGCCGGATTAAATCCAGCCAATCTCGCCAGAAATAAGCGATTACCGCCAGCAGTGTTCCGAGGTGAAAAGCTACATCGAACGTAAGGTCCGGATCAGGCCATTTGAACAACCAGGGTATTAATATCAAGTGAGCGGAACTGGAAATCGGCAGGAATTCGCCCAAGCCCTGGGCAAGTCCGAGACAGATGCCTGAAATATTGTCATGCAGAGTTCTCCTTTTAAAAAATTATTTTGGAATAATATCTTTCATAATTGAAAAGGCCATGAAGTTAAGAATGGCGTTGCTGGATATTCCTTTTATCTTTACCATGTCTCCATGGCTATGAAGAGAAAGCTTCAGGTGATTGGAATTAATTTATCTCCAGTGTAACGAATGAAACTGAAAATAGCCTTAAAAAATCATCCAACAAACTTTATAAGGGAATTTCCGACTTATCTCGATGAAGTTATATATGGGTAAAACGATAAATCCGCTCCATTGATGGTAGCGGTTTGGATAATAAAAAGATATCATCTGGAGAATGTTCTGGACTTGGTATTTGCACAAAAAATGATGGGAAATGGAATTGGTTTTAATCGGATGGAGATATGATTAAAGCACCCTCTAGTGGAAAAGTAATTATGATTGCAGATACTCTGCATGCAATCGGTCTACAATCAGATAATAATATAAGTTGAGGGCATTGCCTGCGCCCCAGCGAACATCCGTTATCCTATCCGGCTGGTTGTTTCCTGCTTAATGAGGGCCGCGAGAAACCGGTCGCCGATGGCCAAAAAACGATTAACCACAGAGGCACGGAGGACACAGAGAACGCAGAGAAAAACGCAAATGATTTCCGGATTAAAATCAGTGACCGCAGAAACGGCAGAAATAATTTCTGAAATGAAACCGGAAATGCAGAAAAAGAGTGAAATAATGCTTCGTTTTGCCACAGAGATAAGCGCGCGTGAGGTACGCGCGAAGACACAGAGAAAACATCTTATGGTATATCCATCGTTACACCCATATGTTTATAACATATCCCATTTGCCCCACTTTAGCCCGAATTGTAGGAACGCCATCGCTTTCGGCAGTGGGCTACCGGAAAGAGAGAGGTGGACCCCTCTGCTGAATGTCCAATAACGTAAAAATGCCTCCCGAGGTCTAGTGGAGGGGAGTTTCCGGCGATTATGCGTGTATCAACCGGCATCGTTATGGGTTTTCCAGGTTTTCCGTCGCCCGGACCCTGTTTTTGGGAACCACCTATGTCCTATAGTTGTCCAACGTTTCAAAACCTTAGAAGGACTGGATTTATGGGCGATGTGGGGCAAATGGAACAGATCGCTGATTCTGAATTACAGGCGATATTAGATGCTGTGGCGGAATCGTTGAATATCGGTTCATGTTTCGTTTTGTCTTCGAGGATTCTTTTTAAGACGGAAAAAGGAATTAGCCATTCCTGATAATTATAATTATGTATGCACGATAGCGCTTGGATATACCTATGGAGATACCCCGGTCGCCCCACCAAGAGACAAGAATGTAATCGATTATATAAAATAAGTTGGTTATAAATTTAACTCAGGAACCACAGAGGTTCGCGATACTATAAGTTTGAGCATACGTTCTATGGGAGGGAGAACCTTGAGCCATCACCAAAAAGGTATTGAAAAAACGCCAGCGCGATATACCGATTACCGTGTTTACGGTATCGTAGTTATCGATATTGGGCATGCTTTCAACTTCTGTCCTATTTTCTCGCCTACCTCTTTAGGGGCGAGCGGTCATGGGACATAGTCCCGGTTTTAATGAGGCTTTCGATTTTATAAGCACCGCATTTGCGGGTGTTTAAAAATCCGTCCCAGGCAGCTTGGGCCAAACGCCCCTCATTTAGCAAATCAAACAACCACTCCGCGCAAAGATCCGGGTCCTCCTGGGGAATACCGGCTCGATGATCAAGTAGCCATTTTTTGTTATAGTGTTCATGGGATCCCAAAGGCGGCGCAATAATAACCGGAAGTCCCAATCCGGCGTAAAAAGAAAGTTCCGATGGTTTGGTCCATAAAATATCGGTTGTCCGGAGCACCTTGTTGAAGCGGGGGAAATATTTGTCACGGCTGGGTGAATATAAAATATTCACTCCGAGCCCCAATTGATCCTCAAGTCCCAGATTGCGAATATAATCCATAAAGTATTCCCAAACCTCACTTCGAACCCCTGCAATCAGGTTAAGACGAATTTGCTTCTTTAGAATATGGGATTTTAGGCTGACCAGGATTGCCGCGCCAATTTCTTTTTGAGCACCTGCGCCGCCGACCGCAAAAGTTAATGTTAAAGTACGGTTGCTGCGCATCACACAATTTTCGGCGCCCAGGTAATGTTCAACTTCAAATTGATGCAAAGCCCAAAATCGTCTGTTTGGATCAAGGTAAAGCAATCGTTGGGCCAAATCAAGTTTTAGGATTTCCAAATCGGCGCTTCCTAAATTTTCTTTGGGCAAGGGGAACCCGGTCAGAAAAATTTTCTCATCGGCCACTCCATATTGTTTCAAACGCCGGACTGCATGTCCGCAGGAGGCAAAATAAATGATATTGCTTTTGGCGGCGTTTTTAGCCACCCAAACCCGGTTTAAATCGGTATCGGTAATCAGTAAATAGGTTTTGGGATATCCCAGGTAATCGGCGGCCATGGCTACCGCAAAAAAAGTGGTGATTAAAGGGAGATCCGTGGGGCGTACCATTTCAACCAGAGTTTTTCCCAGTCCTTTTTTCACTAAAGAATCCAGATATTTAACTTGAAGAGTGGGGGTTGAAAGGTCCCGAAACGGGTAATAGGGATTGATATCCTGCAACTTATCCATCAACCCGAAAAGGAACCCCCCAATCACCGGAATATGATTCAAACGGGAAATCCCTTCATATAAGGTTCTCATTCGTTTCCAAAGTTTGTTTTCTTTTGGAGATGAATATTCAATTGCGCCGGCGGTGATGATTTGGCCGTTGCTTAAGTCCTTTAGCGGATAAGCTGCTCTTTGATGGCCAAGTCCCATGTCCGCTGCGACAACCCATGCTTTTTGATTTGATGTTGGGATGAGTGACATTTTTTCCTCCGGAAGTCTTTTGACCTTTTACAGATCTTCGTCATAAGTCGGCGATTTCTACAGTATTTCTTTAGTCCCGGCTACAAGGTTACTATATGTTAATGTTTGTTGGAAACCGAACAGAGCTTGGGGTTGGTGAAACAAATTCTTTAATTGCCTTGAGTTTCCTTGTTTTTTAGAGAAATGGATTGAAAAACATGGCAGGTTTTATGCAAAAACTGTAAATGAATCGGGGTAAAATACCGATATTTTTTTTAAACAGATATTTATCCGCGGTTTCAGGCTTTAAAAAGCAGGCTTATTTAAGGAGACATCATATGAAACTTCATACCCGCTTTAGTTTAGTTTTGATTATCGCCTGTATCGTCCCTGTACTTATCTTTTTTGCGCTTTTTTTGGTATTTTGGGTTCAAAAAAACACCAGCGGTGTGGTATTTCAGGAATTTTTATTTCATGGAAATGTAATCGGCTTTTTGGTAGAATTGATTGTCGGCATGATTGTCATTGGCCTCTTCAGCCTTTATATTCGATCCGCCTTCAATCGGATCAAGGAAATCACTGATTTTATCCGCCTATATCCGGGGGAAAACATATCAAGCCTGAGGCCGGATCCCTATTTTGATGAACTTGGAAAGTTACGCCAGTCCCTGATTGAAATGTTGGAACGGGTAAAGCAAAATCAGTCTGAAATCGAAGAGCGTTATCGCCAATTATTACTGGCCAATATGAATTTAGAGGAAAAGTACGCCCAATCGTACACCGTTCGTTTGATATTAGAGGAAATAAGCCGGGAACTTGATATTGACCAATTGCTCCGGAAGACTTCCGATATTATCGTGGGAGTTTTCGGGAGTAAACGGTGTATGATTTATTTGTTGGATCAAAAACAAGAGTATCTCATGGTACGGGCCGATACTGGAACCGGCGAAGCTAATGATGAAAAAAAGGTCATTTCATTGGACTCCGATAATATGATTGCCAGGCTTTGGAGAACCAAACGGCCTTTTTCCGAAACCGATGCTACTTCCAAGGAGTTAAAAACACTAAGGGCTCATGATGTGAATGGTTTTCATGGGTTTCCTTTAACCGGCAGGCGGGGAAGCTTAGGTTTGATATTTATTGAACACCAGTTGGCTGGGGGTTTCACGTCCGATTTGGAGGATTTTGCCAAGCTGATCGCCCAAGAAATCAGCCTTTCCATCGAAAATGTTTATATTTACGATCAGGTGCGTTTTATGGCCAATCACGACGCTTTAACCGGTATTTACAACCGGATGTATCTCATGAACTACATGGGGCAAATTTTTTCCAAAAATCCGAAGACGGTTTCGGTGATTATGTTTGATATGGACCATTTTAAACAGATTAACGACAAATATGGACATTTAGCCGGGGATATGGTTTTAAAAAATGCGTCCGCCATTATTCAGGACATGTTGCCTGCCGGAATCATGGGGCGTTACGGCGGTGAAGAATTTGTCGTACTACTGCCGGAAGTTGCCCAAAAAGAAGCTTTTTTATTGGCCGATGCCATGCGTTCGAAAGTCAACGAACATAATTTTATCACTGCCGAGGGGGTTCGCATCCCGGTTTCGATCAGCGCCGGCCTTGCCAATTACCCGCAGTTAACCGACAGCTTCAAAGGGCTTCTCCAATTAGCGGATGAAGCTCTGTATAAAGCCAAGGACTCCGGAAGAAACAAAGTTTGTGTGGCCATGAATAAATTGAGTGAATGAAAATAATTACCAGTTTCATAGTTTGCCATTAGCGTTGTCACCTGTTTTCGTGCCAGGCTCCCTTAACGAATGCAGGTAATTTTTTGATGCAATAAAATTGTAGTATCTCACGTCTAAGATAATAGAATCGAAAAACGATTTCTCTTATTGTTGCAAATCAAATAAACGGATTTTTATTGAAAGTCTTAAAATTTTATCTAGGCGGGTCTTTAAAAAATGGCATTGATGGAGCGGCAAACTGAAATCGTTGACTTTTTTGCCAAAGAGCAGAATCATTTGCATGATTACGTTCGCAGCCGGTTGACGGATATCAGTGAGATGGATATCGAGGATTTGCTACAGGATCTGTTTATTAATTTATTTAATAAGGCTGATATTTCCCTGCATATTGAAAATCTAGCGGCTTATATTTATCGTTCCGTTCAAAACCGGATCATCGATTATCTTCGGAAGAAGAAAAAAACTACCTCTTTAGATGAAATGATTAATCAAACGGATGGCAGAACGCTGAATGATATGATGTCCGACCCAAGCGCGGATGTGGAGAAATCTTTGGACCGGCAGGAGCTTTATGAAAAATTGTATGAAGCCATTAATACTTTGGAACCAAAGCAACGGGCGGTTTGGATTGCAACCGAGCTTGAGGAGCATTCTTTTAATGAATTGGCCCAAATGTGGGATGAGCCTATTGGGACGTTGCTTGCCAGGAAACATCGGGCGGTAAAAAAGTTACAAGCGCTCTTAAAAGATTATCGATAAACAGGAGGATTACCATGAATTCACATTCAAGAAATCAAATTCATCCGGCTTACAAAGGTTTGAGAATTTTGGGATTAGCGATTTTTGGGTTGGTTACGGCCGTTATTTTCGGATTGCTGTTCGGTTTTTTTGTCGAACGGATTTGGAACTGGCTGATGCCGTCCCTTTTTAAATTAGGTAAAATAACCTATTGGCAAGCTTTTGCTTTGGTTATTCTGGCTAGGTTAATCTTCGGTAGTTTTGGGCACGGTCATGGGGACGCTTATCGTCACCCCGCTCATCATCCCCGGTATGGGTATCCCCATCATTGGCGCTATTATGAATATAGGAAACGGGATATGAAGGACTGGCAATGTTATGACCTATGGTGGCGGGAGGAGGGAAAAGCCGCTTTTGAAAATTACCTCAGTCAAAAAAGTCATAAAGATGAGGAATAATGGAACAATGAATCATGCCGAAAGGTTACCCCAAAAATCTGGATGACATGAATATCTAAAATCCATTGAATGCCTCTTTTAAAGAGAGGAATAAAACCCCAGCAAAGTTAAGATCGGAGCGGCTTACAAGTTAGGAATGGAAGCAGGATTATCAACGACTCGAAAAATAATAGTCATCAAGAAGAAGAATCATGAATAAGAATGAAAATCTGGTCTCTACGAACGGCCGGATTTTTATTTTTCCGGAATAAAGCGGCGGAAAAAAATCAATAATGCTTAAAGGAGCAGTAAGTTTTTCATCAATTCAAAATCAGAGGTAGGAGAGTTATGAAGATATTGTTGGTGTATCCGGGCTATCCGGATACTTTTTGGAGCTTTAAACACGCTTTGAAATTCATTGTAAAGCAGGCGACCAATCCGCCGCTGGGATTATTAACTGTGGCGGCTATGTTGCCGGTGGAATGGGAGAAACGGTTGGTGGATATGAATACCGATGCTTTGGAGGATGGCGATCTGAAATGGGCCGATTATGTCTTAATTAGCGCCATGGCCGTTCAAAAAGAGTCTACCCTCAAGGTGGTTGAACGTTGTCAAAAACTTGCGGCTCCAACGGTAGCCGGAGGCCCTCTTTTTACTTCCGATCCGGATAGTTGGAAAAATGTTAATCATTTAATATTAAATGAGGCCGAAGTCACTTTGCCGCTTTTTTTGAGCGATCTGGAAAAAGGGATTCCCCGGCATATTTATACTTCACCCGAGTGGGCCGATGTTACCCGCTCTCCAATTCCCGATTGGCAACTCATCAATCAGAAGAAATATGTCTCCATGTGCCTGCAGTATTCACGGGGCTGCCCTTTTGAGTGCGAATTCTGCGATATCACAGCCCTGTACGGACGGATACCCCGCACCAAAGAAAAACACCAAGTTTTGGCTGAGCTGGAAGCCCTTTTTAAAACGGGTTGGCGGGGGAGCGTTTTTATGGTTGACGACAACTTTATCGGAAATAAAAAGAAACTTAAAGAGGAGATTTTGCCGGCAATCGGGGGATGGATGAAAGAACATCATCATCCTTTTACTTTTTATACCCAAACTTCCATTAATTTAGCGGATGATGATGAGTTAATGAAAATGATGGTTGACGTCGGATTCGATGATGTCTTTATCGGGATTGAAACTCCTCATGAGGATAGCCTGGCCGAATGCCACAAAACCCAAAATAAACGCCGCGATCTGGTGGGAGCGGTAAAAAAAATCCAACATTTCGGATTGCAAGTCCAAGGCGGATTTATCGTAGGATTTGATAGCGATCCTTTGACAATCTTTGAAAAACAGATTGACTTCATCCAAAAAAGCGGTATTGTCACCGCAATGGTCGGAATGTTGAACGTCATGAAAGGAACAAAGCTTTATCAACGTTTGAGCCAGGAGGAACGGATTATCAAAAACGGTTCGGGAAATAATACCGATTTTTCTGTGAACTTTATTCCCAAAATGCCTTATGAAACATTGGTGAATGGTTACCGGAAAATTGTAGGTACGATTTATGCTCCGGAAGAGTTCTACCAACGGGTCAAAAATTTTCTCAGGGAGTATCAACCCTTACCGAAGAAAGTAATCCGTCTTAGCTGGTGCGATATCAAAGCGTTTTTACGATCGATTGTCGTGATTGGCGTATTGGGAAAAGAACGGGTTCAATATTGGAAGTTATTGGGATGGTCGTTGTTAAAACGGCCGCGCTTATTTCCGATTGCTGTAACTTGCGCTATTTATGGCTTTCATTTTCGTAAAGTTTACGAGGGGTATATGTAAAAAAAGTGAGAAGTTAAAAGTTTAAAGGTGAAAATCAGGAGCCGGAATCTGCTCGGTTTTTTAAGGGATGATATTCGCTCAAATGCAAAGAGTTAGGTCTTAATGGTAAAGGGCCTAACTCTTTCATTCAATAATAAACTTATTGCGGTTTTTTCAATTCCTTTGTTGCTTACTGTTAACTATTGAAATTCAGATAAAGCCGGTTTGCCGCCACCCGCATGTCCCGATCCATCCGTTCAAACAACAGCACATCTTCCATATGGAAAAAACCTTTCAAATTGCTGATAAAAGCTGCTGCTTTTAGGGCGCCTTCTGCAAAAACAACCTGGGAGTAAGAACGGTGAGTGATTTCAATTTCGTCGGCTTCTCCGGCGAAGAGTACTTTATGGACCCCGATGGTCCCACCGGCCCGTATGGAGTGTATGGCTATTTCACCGGTTTCTTTTGTTTTTGGACCGTTCCGGCTTATCCTTCCTCGCACAGCAACTTTTTGGTTTTTGGCAGCTCCCTTAATAATACTGAGTTCGCTGGCAATTCTAAGGGCTGCTCCGGAAGGGGTATCTTTTTTGTTACGGTGGTAAGATTCGGTTATTTCCACGTCATAATGGGGAATTAACCGGGCCATCGTTTTTACCACCGACAACAGTAAATTAATCCCTACCGAAATATTGGGCGCATAGACCAGTCCTACTTTGAATGTCTCCACGATTTTTTTTAACTCATAGAGTTGCATGTTATTGAATCCGGTAGTACCTATGACCATATTGATACCTTTTTTCGCTAAAACATAAGCGTTGTGGAGGGTAGCTTCCGGTGAGGTAAAATCGATAGCCACCTGAAAAAATTTTTGGTCGATTTCTTTATCTAAATCTTGCGCATCGGTAATAACAATATCTTGAACGCAGGGGATAAATTCGTTTAAAGACCGTCCGGCCTTGGGACTCCCTGGTTTAGCCACCACTGAAACCAAATCAAAATTCGATGAGTTCAGGATTTGTTCGGCTACAACCGATCCGGTCCTGCCTAGACCCAGTAAACATGTTTTGATAATCATAAGTACACCCCTTTTCATGAATGTTATTTTTAAATGCAATAAAAGGGAATCGGATATGACGCGTGCCTGAGCACGCACTGCCATGTTCACCTCTCTTTCAACGCCTACGAGGTTAGCTGACGGGTTCGGATCGAAAGTTAACCCTATAATGTGCGGTCCCATTGATGAAACGACTCACCCGCAGATTAATTCACCCCACAAGATTGGTTCCCCCGCTTCTTAAATTCAAAGCATCCCCTAATGAACCGTACGAAAAAAGGACGCTTTCGCATAGATTCGGCGACAGCATAGTTACTCGCAAAATGCGGTTTGCTGATTTACTATTATTATACAATAATTCTATGTTCAGTCAATGGTTACACATCCTGTAATTTAATGGATGAATGGTCCTTCAAAGCAATTGCGATCATATTGTTACCTTACACGAAGCGGAACTTGCACGCTTGAAAGACTTTCTAATAGAAAAGTATATCATAAAGCATACCGTTTCCCAATATTTGGCCTGAAATGCTGCAGGGAATCAAACGTTATAATACCGGTACGGGACAGGCTTTTGTTTTAATAAATTAAAGCGCCCGCTCATCATAAAATAGGGGAGAGTGCGAGTTTGTATTTGACACGCAACGGAAGATTTTATGTATACATTTTGGTAGGCATCCTTTTGATAACTGGGGCTTATATCACGCATAATAACCGTCCCCATTTGAAGTCGGGCTATGCTGTAGAGGCTGCAACGGGCTTGGGTAATTATACTGTTAAAAAAGGCGATTCTATTTTTGAGATAGCCGGTAAATTCGGCGTATCAATCTCCGCATTGCGGCATGCCAATGGTCTGGAGGATGGGAAAATAATTCCCGGACAGATGCTGACGATTCCCAATGAGCCGTCCGGCGACTGGTATACCGTAAAAAATGGCGATACCTTGGGCGCTATTGCCGATAAATATGTTGTTACTGTGGGCGACTTGAAAATGGTCAACGGGATTCGGCGTGATTTGATTCTGCCTCATCAAGTGTTGGTCATTCCTTCAAAAAAAACGGCAGCCGCCGAAAATACAGAAACAGCTATGGATAAGCCTGTGACAATGAGTAATACGCCGGCCCCTGAAAAACAAAAAGCACTATCCCAAGATACAAACCGGCCGTTGGGGGAAATTCTCCGGGAACGCGGGTTTAATGGGGATCATTTAAATTTGGCAATTTTTATCGATAAATCCGCTCATGTGCTATCCATTTACAAGGGAAAAATTCTTTTGAAATCTTATCCCATCGAGTTAGGAGACGGTGGTTTGGCAGACAAGAAAATCAAGGGGGATCATAAAACACCGGAAGGCGATTTTTATGTGGCTGAAAAATCAATCCTTCAGCCGGCTGACCAATTTTTAGGTACCCGTTGGCTTAGGATTAGTTATCCCAATGTTGAAGATGCCGAAAGGGGCCTGCGCCAAGGTTTAATTGACCGAAATACCCATGACCAAATCATTGGGGCTTTGCGCAATAAAGATATACCGCCTCAATATACCGCACTTGGTGGAGGAGTCGGCATTCACGGGGGGAGTTCCAAGGAACAAGGAAGCAATTGGACCTGGGGTTGTGTTGGACTTCGTAATCAAGACGTGGAAGATTTTTTTGATTTTGTTGAAGTAGGAACGCTTATTTATATTCAACAATAAGATGATATCATTCTTTATGCAGCCATTCATTCCAGACCTCCGGCCGGTAGCCCACGGTTGCTTTGGAAGCGTTTCGAACGATCGGAGTTTTAAAAAGTAACGGGTCTGAAAGCAGTTCTGCTTCGATATTGTGAACCAGGTATTTCAGGTTACGCTTTTGATATTGTTTTCCATTGGTATCCATCAGATTTTCCAGGGGAACCGAGGACATAACGCTCTTTAGTTCCCCTTTGCTTAGCCCTTTTTCAGCGAGATCGATGAATTGATATTTTAGAGCGCGTTCTTTGAAAAAACGCTCGGCTTTGCGGGTATCCTGGCATTTCTTAGTCCCAAAGATCTGGATATTCATAGAAGCTCCTTCCCGTATCAAAAGACATTGCGAGTTAAAATGACTAATATCCAAATATTGCTTGACCCAATCCAAATAACAGCGATATAATAAATTAAATATCCATATTATATCATAAACGGATAAAAAAAATAAAATCAAAAACATTCACCGATAACAGCAAACGCAGGCGAAAGCGGCGGACGCAAAACCACGGGTCTAAAATCCAATCGATAGATTCGATTAAGATAGCCGGGTTACCGAAGGGACTCTTTTACCTGCGGCTGTTTACCAGCACCGTGGGTATTTTTGTTTAAAGCGGATTTCGAGGACAACATATCATAAAGGAGATGGATAGCAATGGAAGAAATCATCGGCGGTAAATATCTCACCTTTTCTTTGGAAACAGAAACATACGGAATACCCATTAAGACAGTGCGTGAAATCATTGGAATGCAGGAAATAACCCATGTTCCGAAAACTAAGGAGTATATTAAAGGGGTTATGAATTTAAGGGGTAAAATTATCCCTGTCATTGATTTCCGGCTGAAGCTGGAAATGGAGGAAAAGGCTTATAACGACCGGACTTGCATTATTGTCCTTGAGGTTCACCAAAACGGTAATAAACGTTTACTCGGTATTGTGGTTGATGCGGTAACCGAGGTACGCAATTTTCAAAAAGAAGAATTGGAAGCTCCGGGGTATAATACCCAAATTGAAGGCGATCTCTTGCTCGGCCTTGGTAAATCCAATGATAAAGTGATCATGATGATTAATATCGAAAAGATCATGAGTAAGGAAGACGCGGTCAATTTTCAAAAGGCTGTCGGAGAGTGAGTTCAGGCCGTCTCATCGCAGAGAAAAGGGTTTTCACTTATGCGAGACTGGATTGTAGGAGCGATATCGTCGTTAAACATAAATTTAGGCGCTATTTTTAAGCCTTGCGGCAGTTGCCGAAATAAATAAACTCTGGGTGGTTTACCATTCGAGAGTTTTTTTATTCTTTAACGTCCCCGGAGAAGAAGATCGGATATAAAACTGTCCAAGTTTGAATCAGGGGATTGTCCTTTAAAATGAGTCGGTATTTCCAGATTATTCATTGTGTTCCTTGATTAAGCGATGTATAATATTAACACATATTTTTTGAAACGTTAACAAATTATTCATAGATTCGCCGATAACAGCAAACGCATGCAAAAGCTGCGGACGCAAAGCCACGGGTCTAAAATCTTTGGGATTATGACAGCCGGGTTGCCGAAGAGATCTTTTTTTATGCCTGCTGTATAAGTATTTTGACAGCGGGCATTTTGCGTCTTTTGGGGAATGATTCCATTCGGGCTGTTCTAAACATAAAGCTTCTTTTGATGATTGACATGGAGAAGCTGATAAACAGCCGGAATATGAATAGGAGGGAACATAATGAAGCAACGAACGGTAAAATTAAGTGTCCGAATTATCTCGGGTTTTGCCGGTTTAATGGTTTTATTGTTGATCATGGCGCTGGTTACCATTATGAATATGGTTAAGGTTAATACCGGAGTACTCACAATTAGCGGTTTTCACAACCGCCAAAATTTATTAAGCAGTATGGAAAAATCAGTAATATCGGGCTCTAAAGGGTTGCAGGGTGTTTTGGCCGGAGTGGATATTGAAGAAAATAAACAAGAGATGACTCAGGCTAATCAGGAATTCCAAAGTTCTTTTGAGGAAGCGGAAAAAACATTTGTAACCGAACAAGGGAAGAAATTGTTGGAACAAATAAAAGAGTCGGCTGGAAAAGCCTGGCCTTTAATGAGCCAAGCGCTGGAGTTAAGTTTAAATAGCGACAACGCAGAAGTAAAGGATTTCCTGGCAAACCAAGTAACACCTGCCACCAAAGAATTGATTGGATGTCTCCATGAGACTTTCAATTTGGGAGAACGCAATATTCAACTGGAAATGAGTATTGCTCAGCAAGTATACAGCAATTCCTTGACATTTTTAATCGTTTTGTTTTGCATATTTATGGCATCAGGAATATTTTTGGCTTATTATATTACCCGTAGTATTACCAAGTCAATGAATACAATTACTTCCCGTATTCGTGAAGGAGCGCAGCAGGTTGCGGCAGCCTCGGGACAATTATCGGCCTCGGCCGGACAGCTTTCTAAAGGCAGCACCGAGCAAGCGGCAGCTATTGAAGAAACCTCCTCTACCCTTGAGGAGTCTGCTTCCATGATGGAACAAAATTTGGCAAATACGAAACAAGCGGCTCAATTGTCGGAACACGCAAAAGATGCGGCAGACAAAGGCAATCATGAGATGCAGGAAATGATGAGTTCGATTCAGGAGATTAAGAAGTCCAGCGACCAAATTGCAAAGATTATCAAAGTTATCGATGATATAGCGTTTCAAACTAACATATTGGCTCTTAATGCGGCCATAGAGGCTGCCAGAGCGGGGGAAGCCGGAATGGGTTTTGCGGTAGTGGCTGAAGAAGTAAGGAATTTGGCTGGTAGAAGTGCACAGGCTACCAAGGATACGACTGCCATCATCGAATCCAATATTGAACTATCCACCAAGGGTGTATCGATAGCCGGGAAAGTCCGTGAGGCCTTGAATGAGATTACGATTCAATCAAAGAAAGTTAATGAACTTATGGATGAAATCGCAGCAGCCAGCCAGGAACAATCTTTGGGAATTGAGCAGGTTAATAAATCAATAGCTCAAGTAACTGTTGTTACCCAACAAAACGCAGCCAACGCAGAGGAAAGTGCTTCAGCGGCCGAAGAACTAAACGCGCAGTCCGAGAATATGAAGCAAATTGTTCAAGAGCTTTCTATGTTGGTGTATGGAACCGTCACTGCGGTTAATCAAATAGGATATAGTGGGCACAGGATTCCCAATTTGGAACAACTTCAGGGGCGACCCAAAATGAATCATAGTGAGACCTATTTGGAGTATTCACAGTCTCAAAAGCCAGGAACTGAAAAAACAAATCCAAAAACGAAAGTTGTTTCTCCGGAGGATATCATTCCATTGGAGGAAGATACCCGGCGCTTTTGAGGCGTGTCATTTTAAATCGCAGAAAAGAAAATGATCAGTTTATGAAAACTCTTGGAGCAGAAAGCGCCCGGGAGTTTTTTCATGAAGCCGGTAAAATGGGCGCAGTATAGCAGTATACCCGACCCATAGTTGGGAGATGGATGGGACGATAAGTAAGTAGTCCCCCGCCATGAAAATCCCGTGCCTGAATTTTTCCATCTTTTGCACAAAGAAATTTTATGGATGTGTTTGGACAGCCTCATGATTGTCGAGGAATGGGGTATCCTAATTTCAGAAAATAAAGTGAGGGAGCAAGGCAATGGATCAGCAACCCCGGTATATTGAAAACCGGCAATTTGTTGGATATGAAGAAGAAGACATTCAGATAATCAACCAGAAAGAACGGCGCAAGTTTGATGAAAATCCAAAGATAACTGAAATGATGCAAACAGTTGAACAAGAATCACAACAAGTGGGCCGTTGGGAGGAACATTGGCTTACCATTGACCCAAACGGGAGGAGAGTGTACGCCCGGATTTATTATACACCGGAGCATGCTTGGGCGCTAACTGCCGATGGGCGGGTGATTCGAGAAATAGACTATCCTATCGATAGGCAATTATCCGAAGAAAGTAATAATCAAAAGGATAATCCAGGATGATAATGTGACGCTTCATTAAGGGACAACAGAATTTATTGAATACATTTTGGATATCGATGAAAAATTTTGCAATTCCTAGCATAATTCATTTTACTCTGGAACACAATATGATAGAACCTAGTATTAAGGTATCTATCTTTGTAGGAGTGAAAAGGATGACAAAAAATGCATTGGCGGTTTCGGGACCATCAAGTCAAACGATGCACAAATCAAAACCTCGTTATACGGAAGCGGAAAACAAATTAATCTTCGAATCATGGTGGGAACCTCAAAAAAGACGTGAACTTAAAAATCGTTTGGGTCGGGAAATGAATGCTTTGCGTAGTCAATTTTGCCGGATATTAAAGGATAAACATCTAAGCAACCAGGATTATTATAGTATCATGCAATCTAAACATTTACATGATGGTAATATTTCCACCCGAAAAAGAAGCCATGAACTAAAAGAAATTGATCTGCTAATTTTAGAAACATTTTGCCGACACCAAGCTTTGGGAAATTCCAGAACTCAGGCCTGTGAGGAATTGCAAAACAAGTTGGGCTCGGATTTTACCCCTGCAGCCCTAAAGTTACGGTTTTACCGGTTGGTAAAAACATTGCAATACAGTGAGGCGGATTTGCTAAAGAAAGGGCGGGAGCTGCTGAATCAAAGCGAACCGATTTCAACGTTGACCCATAAACCGGATGAAAATGATGATAAAATGATAAAAGCGCCTGAAACCAAAAACTCAAGCGGATTTCAGACCAAAGGTGAAGATCAATCGTTTTTTTATCAAATTTCCTCATTGCCGGAAACTGTTCGAAGTATTGGAGAACGTTTAAGCTCAATTGAAGAACAGCAGAGACACCAGTTGGATTTAAGAGGATTTATTGAACATCTCCTCGCTGTGGAAAGGGATTTGAAACGCGAAGACAAATTGATGGAAGAGATACAACGATTGATTTCGGAAAATGACAGTGCCCGCTTAATCATGGAAAAAGAGCATGAGCGCTTAAAAAAGCGTGAGCAAGAATTGGCGGAAGTTTATAATATTCTTGAAACAATGCTGGGAGATTTTATGAGACTGGAAAGTGTTTCTAAATTAGCTTCACTGGGTGATTTCATGCACCGCCTGGAGATAACCGTCGATCAATTTGGAAATGTTTTAAAAAGCAAACGGATCATTTCTTAAATAAGCACCGGATGATGGGTAGGTTTGGCTGATTGTTTATTGGGTTTTGGTTTAAATTTATTGAATAAAAGTTCTAAAGTAGACAATATATAATGCCGTGAAGATACGACATTATATATTGTATTTTTTTAATATTTTTTCGGTGATTTCTTGGTTTTGTAAAGGATTAATAAAAGTTTAGCAGAAAATTTAGAAAGGAGGATATGATACTATCCTGAAGGAAGTTTGGGAAAAATAGCGAAAAATTCAATATATGATAATTTCGAGGTTTTTATGGTTACCATTGATTTACACGGCCTAACCCGAGAAGGGGCGCAAGAAAAAATAGTTCAGTTTTTCGATGGAGCTTATCGGTGCCGTGAGACGGTGGTACGGGTCGTTCACGGTCAAGGCAAGCATAGTGAGGTTTTTCCGGTTATTAAATCCTTTGTCCGGCATTGGCTGCAGGAATCGGAATTTGGACGAAAGAAAATCGCTGCGGTTTATCGGGGCGAGGATGGTTCCCCTTATACCACCCCTAATCCTGGAGAAACCATTGTAGTTTTAAACATTCCCGGAATGTCTGACCCTTTGCAAGACGAGCCCGCTAATTCCTTGGATGAAGAGGAGCGGGAAGCGCGAAGAAATACTAAAGCTATCCGGGCTGAACGTCTGCGAACGGCGCGCCGGAGGAGTTCCCGACTTCGTTGAGGGTTCATCTTGGATTCGTTTTGAAATTCTCTTGGAATTATCCAAAATATCTTGAAAAAAGGAGATTACACTTTATAAAAAATTATTGGGTGCCGATAACTTATAAAGTTGGGATTTTTGATTGATGGTGGAAAAATTAATTTTGACAGTATTTTATTTTCTTTACCCGTTATAAAATTGGTGTTGGATAAATTGGATTAAAAGGAATATTTGTAAGCTTTAATATTATAACCAGACATGGCAGGGATCCGCAATTTGGAGGCGGATTTCAATTCCTAGCGATATTTAGTGCTGATTTGCCCAAATAAAGTTGTCAGGGCCAAATTGGTATCAATATTTCCAGATGGGATGGACAAGATGCGAAAGATAGCCATTGCCGAGATCAAACCAGGGATGAAGCTTGCGAAAACGATTTATCGTAAAGATGATGGCAGAATTCTATTACGCGCCGAATCCGTGATTAAAGAATATCATATTGAGCGATTAAGAGAATATCATTGCGAATACGCCGTTGTTTACGATAATGAAGATGAATTTGGACAAGAAGTTCCCGTGGAGCCAATTGAAGAAGAAACGCGCACCAAAGCGGTTGCTTTATTAAAACAATCCATAAAGCATCTTAAAGCAGAGGGAATCCTAGAATGTGAAGAGTTGTTCCCTGTAGTTCAAGAAATTATAGAATATATTCTTGCCGATCCGCTGGTTGTTTATAATATGGTTGCAATTCGTAATCATGACGGCTATACATTTAGCCATTCCGTCAATGTTTGCGTCATTGCGACGCTAATTGGATCCGTAATGGGTTATGACCGCAATGAGCTCCAAATTTTGGGCATCGGTGCCATGCTCCATGATATTGGAAAAGTGAAAATTGCATCGATAATACTCAACAAGAAAGAACGACTGGAACCTTTCGAATTCGATTTGATGAAATCACACACTTTAGAGGGCTATGACATCCTGAAGCAATCAGTCCACATGAGCTTTTTGCCCGCCCACATTGCGTTACAACACCACGAACGAGAAGACGGCAGTGGTTATCCCAAAGGGTTAACCAGTGCCGATATTCATCCTTATGCGCAGATTGTCGCGGTAGCAGATGTTTTTGATGCAATGACGTCGGAACGGATTTACAAGCCTGCCTCACCAACTTATGTAGCTTATCTGGAGATTGTGGCTAAAACTGGAGTTCAATTCCATCGCTCAGTGGTGGAAGCGTTTACAAAAGTTTTAACGCCCTATCCAAAAGGGAGTATTTGGTTGCTTAGCGACAACGCCAAAGTGGTGGTGATCAGTGTGACCCGTGTCGATTGTATGGCAAAAGATCTGAATGAAAGAAACTATGAAAAGTTATATAATTTATATAAACTGGCCGGTTTAAAAATCATTCAAAAATTAAATTAACGGCTGACAAAAAATGGAATCCTTTTCTAAGGTTGGGTTTTGAAAAAGTTCATTACTGAGTGTATAATACAATGTAGACTTATCGGTAAGGTTTTTTAAAGAATGATTTACCATTAAATTAGGGGACGGATTCATGAAACGTTTATGGCTCAAAGTAGCAATAGTCGTTGTAGTTATAGCTTTATGCACTTCGGTGCTGATTGGAAAGAGCCCTACCAAGGAGAATACCTTGGCTCGTTTCTTATATCGAAGTTTAGAAGCGGAGCATTATAATCCCTCTCTCGTCAATGACCAACTTAGTAAAAGGATTTATTCATTATATCTTAAAAGCCTTGATCCCAATAAACGGTTTTTTTTGAAAGCCGATATCGTAAGAATGAGCGTTTACCAAAAGAAAATCGATGACGAGTTGAAACGGGGAACTTCCGAATTCTATGAATTGACGGGGAAAATTTTTGAGCAGCGGGTCCGGGAAGTTGATACCTTAACGCAAAATATTTTGCAAAAGCCTTTTCAATTTTCAACTGCGGAAAATTTTGAAACGGATGCTACGAAAATCGATTATCCCCAAAACAGCCAAGCTCTGAAAGAACAATGGCGGTTATATCTTAAATATCAAACATTGTTGGCCTATTTTGATTTAAGCAATGGGAATGGCAAGGATAAATTTTTCAACACCCAGTCGGTAGATCCGGAATTGGAGGCCAAAGCCCGGGCAAAAGTTGCCAAAAGCCTGAAATTAAGTTTGGAACGGATGTTAAAAAAGAAAAATGAAGAACAGGTTGACTATTATTTAAACGCGATAGCGAATAGTTTTGACCCCCATACCGAATATATGGCTCCTCAGATCAAAGATGATTTTGATATGAATTTGACGGGAAGGTTGGAGGGAATTGGCGCTTCACTGAAGGAAGACGGCGAATATATCAAAGTTGTAGAAATTATACCAGGAAGTCCGGCTTGGCGGCAAAAAGTATTGCAGGCTGATGATACGATTTTGAAGGTCGCCCAAGGCAATAAAGAACCCGTTGATGTAGTGGGTATGCCTGTAACCGATGCTGTAAAATTAATCCGCGGTAAAAAAGGGACACTCGTAAAATTGACGGTCCGGAAACCCAGCGGACGGATAACGGTAATTCCTCTTGTCCGGGACGTTGTTGTGCTTGAAGAAGCCTATGCAAAGTCGGCCGTAATTTGGAATCAGAAGACGTTGAAGAAATATGGATATATTGATTTACCTTCATTTTACCGGGATTATCAAACCAATTCCCGCAACTCTGCCGATGATGTTCGGGCCGAACTGCAAAAATTAACTGCTGAGAAAGTGGACGGCATTATTTTGGATTTGCGGAACAATGGCGGCGGAATTTTGGATGATGCCGTCAGAATGTCCGGACTTTTTATTAAAGAAGGCCCTATTGTCCAAATCAAAGACGGATCCGGAAAAACGGAAGTTTTATCGGATACGGATTCCAGTATTGTATATAGTGGGCCCTTGGTTGTTTTGGTAAACTCTTTGAGCGCTTCAGCCTCGGAGATCTTAGCAGCCGCACTTCAAGACTATGGACGGGCAGTTGTTGTAGGCGGGGTGAGTACGTTCGGCAAGGGTACCGTCCAGATTGTAGCAGATTTGGATCAATATTTGCCGCTTAATTTAAGAGCAATCAAACCTGCAGGCTCGTTGCGTTTAACGATTAAAAAGTTTTACCGTATTAGCGGTGGTTCTACCCAATGGAAAGGGGTCGCTTCAGATATTTCATTGCCGGATCTTTATAGTTACCTGGGTATTCAGGAAAAGGCAATGGATTATTCGCTTCCCTGGGATACAACCAAGGCGGTTTCCTACCAAAAGTGGGATGGCCGGCCGTTAAATATTGCGCAGTTAAGACAGGCAAGTGCCCAGCGGGTAAATAAAAGCAAGGCTTTTCAATTGATTGTCCAGGATGTTGCCCGCCTGAAAAAGCAGAAAGAGTTTTCCAAGGAGTCGTTAAAGTTTACTGATTTCATGGCCAATCAGAAACTTCTTAAAGAAGAAGCGGACCAGCTTCAAAATTTGCCTGTCGCGCAAGGAGCTGAAATCGCGATCACCAAACCTAAAGCAGATGACGGAACTCCATCAAATCCCAATTATCAAAAGGCTAAGGACTGGTTGAAACAGATTGGCAAGGACGCCTATATTAATGAAGCATGGCATATTCTAAACGATATGAATGAATAAAATTGCTCTTTAAATGGTCAGGGGCTGCCGGAAGTAAAATTGGCAGCCCCTTTTTATCTTTCATTTCAAGCATAAATGGTTATAAGAATTCAGGAGGGAGAAAATTTTAATCGAGATGTAAAAATCTCGTAACAATTTTATAGTATCAGGTAAAAATTATGGAGTGTAAAATAACCGAATCATCTTATAATGAAAATATAAATACAAAAAGGAGGAGCTAGAATGAAAAAAGTTATGATGTTGCTTTTGCTTTGCGCTGTATCGGTAGGTTTGATTGTGCCTACTTTCGCCGCTTCAGCGCCAACTACCCTGACTTTCTGGACTTTCCAGGAGTTACACAAACAATTTTGGGATGACGCCACGGCAACCTGGAATAAGACCCATCCCAACCAACAGGTTGTATTAAAAACCGATGTCTACAACTATGATGAATTACACAATAAGCTGCTGGTTGCTTTACAATCCGGCGTAGGCGCTCCAGATTTAGTCGATATTGAAATCAGTAAATTTGCGAATTACTTAAAAGGTAAAAATCCGCAGTTAGTTCCGTTAAATGGCATTGTGAACCCTGTAAAGAAATATTTAATTATGGGCAGATTCCAAAACTATGCAAAGAATGGTAAATATTACGGCGTAGATTATCATGTCGGCGCGGAAGTAATGTATTACAACAAAGAATATCTGGATAAAGCAGGCGTTGACGTTGACAAAATCGTAACGTGGGCTGATTATGTAGCGGCCGGGAAAAAAGTTATGGCAGCCACCGGTAAACCGATGACCACTATCGAGGTTACCGACCAGTGGAGCTACTATCCGTTGATCAGTCAAATCGGATCCGATATTTTTGACAAAAACGGCAACGTAATTATGGACAATCCGGCCAACGTAAAAGTTCTTCAATTCTTAAAAGATATGATTTACAAAGAAAAAATCGCCATTCCTGCACCCGGTGGTTTCCATCACTCCGAAGAATACTGGTCATTTATGAATAAGGGCGGTGCAGCTTCGCTTTGGATGCCAATGTGGTATATGGGACGTTTTACCAGTTACATGCCGGATTTAAAAGGTAAAATACTTATCCGTCCGTTGCCGGTTTGGGTAAAGGGCGGTAAACGTTCTGCAGGTATGGGTGGTACCGGTACTGCAATCACAGTTCAATGCAAACATCAAAATTTAGCGCTTAAACTCTTGGCAGAAGCTAAATTGTCCAAGGAAGGTTCAATCAAGACTTGGACAGTCTTGGGATTTGATCCACTCCGATGGGATGTTTGGACTGATCCTGCAATGAAGGCCTCTAATCAGTATACCGATTATTTCGGTAAGGATATCTTTACGATATTGACTCAAGTTAAAGATGAAATCGGGCCCATGATGATGACTGAAAAATTTCCGATGGCTGTTGATCTTATAAAAAAGAACGTAGTATTTAAAGCCCTTAAAGAACAAAGCCAGACTCCGGAGCAAGCTTTAAAAGAAGCTGCTAAAGAAGTACGACAGGCTAGATAAAAGTTCAATATATCACGGTAATTAATTTTGCAGTAACATTTTTATAATAATAACTATAATAATCAATATAAAAGGGCTGTAAAGGAAAATAGGTTCATTATCGTCCCTTAATAATTTACAGTCCTTTTATTATTAAAACCTTACAGAAGGATTGGGAGTACTCCATTGCTTTTTGCATGGTCAGCAAATTAAAAGTAATCGAGTATTAAGTGATAAAAAAGGCAGGTCGATATTTATGGTCAATTCAAATCGAAAAAATGTAGGTCGGTATTTCAACTCAACCAAAGTAGCTCCTTATCTATTTGTTGCCCCTTTTATAATTACTTTTTTGTTGGTCTATCTTTATCCTTTTGTAGCTACAATTGAAATGAGTTTTCAAAGATTAGCCGGTTTTGGCGATGTAACCTTTATTGGTTTGGAAAATTATCAAAGATTATGGAATGAACACTTTGGAAATGCTTTGGCGACAACTACCCAATATACATTTTGGACAATTTTGATACTGATTCCTTTGCCAATGTTGTTAGCTGTAATTTTAGACAGTAAGACTACAAAGTTAAAAAATTTTTTTAAATCCGCCCTTTTTATTCCGGCGCTAACTTCGGTTATTGTGGCGGGAATATTTTTTAGATTTGCCTTTGGAGAGCAAGCCACTACTCTGGCCAATATAGTCATTGGCGCATTTGGGTTTAAACCGATTACTTGGTTGCAATTAAAAGGACCGGCTATGTTTACCTTGGTTACTCTTTGCACATGGCGCTGGCTCGGCGTAAATATTATTTACTTTTTATCAGGTTTGCAAGGCATTCCGGCTGAACTCTATGAAGCTGCAGAGATTGATGGAGCCAATACTTGGAATAAATTCCGTTGGATCACGATACCGAATTTAAAACCGGTCATTATCTACGTTACAACAATCAGTATTTATGGCGGGTTTTCGATGTTTGCCGAAAGTTATGCAATTTGGAAAACGACTACCCCCGGTGATATTGGAATGACGATTGTTTCATATTTATATCAAATGGGGTTCAATAATAATGATATGGGGTTTGCCTCCGCTATCGGTATTACTTTGCTATTTATTGTGATGATGGTTAGTTTGATCCAGCTAAAGCTATTTGGATTTTTCAAAAAGGATAGTGATGGATGATGAAAAATGAGGAAATTATTCACCTGGAATTGGTGCAAGACAAAGCGAAGCATAGTGGAAGGTTGGCTGCGGCTATTGCCTCTTTTCTTATATTAACGCTCTTTGCTATATTTACCTTAGCCCCGTTCTATTTTATGCTGGTATCTTCATTTAAACCCGGTTCGGAAATGTTTCGTAACGGCATGACTTTCAACATTCAACCGGAAATAATGTCCTTAAAAAATTATGTCGGCCTTTGCAGCGGAGCAGGTGTCATATATTTACTTTGGTTTAAAAATAGTCTTCTGATTACGGTTATCCAAACTACCGTTGCCGTGTTTTTAAGCTCCATGGTCGGTTATGGGTTAGCGGTTTATCGGTTTAAGGGCCGTAATGTAATATTTATTGCAGTTTTGGCTATGATGATGGTCCCTATAGAAATATTAATATTACCCCTTTATAAGCTTACAGTTTCGCTGCGAATCATTGATACATACGCCGGAGCCATTTTGCCATATGCCGTGCCGCCGGTTGCCATCTTTTTCTTCCGGCAATTCGCCGTCGGTCTTCCCAAAGAACTGCTTGATTCGGGGCGAATTGACGGCTGCACTGAGTTTGGGATCTTTTTGAAACTAATGATGCCAATCATGAAACCGGCTTTTGGGGCAATGGTAATTTTACAGGCAATGGGCAGCTGGAATGGTTTTGTATGGCCGATCATTGCCCTCCGTTCTACTGAAAACCTAACATTACCAATAGGATTGGCTTCTTTGATGACACCCTATGGTAATAATTACGATATGTTAATGGCTGGAGCCGTAGTTTCGGTGATACCAATTGTTATTATTTATTTATTTAATCAAAAATCCTTTATCTCCGGCTTGACAGTTGGTGCAATTAAGGGGTAAACATGATCATTAAAAATCCCATTGTTAAGCAACGGGCCGATCCTTGGATTTATCGACATAGCGACGGTTATTATTATTTTACTGCTTCGGTTCCGCAGTATGACCGGATTGAAATCCGAAGATCCGCTACGATTCAGGAATTAGGAGCGGCAGTACCCAAGGTGATTTGGGGTAAACATTCAACCGGGGTAATGAGCGCCAACATTTGGGCGCCGGAAATTCATTTTATTGCGGGGAAATGGTATATCTATTTTGCCGCCGCAAGAGTAGATTCCATTTTCGATCATCGTGTATTCGCGCTGGAGAATTCGGCGGTAAATCCCATGGAAGGGAATTGGGTGGAAAAAGGACCCATCAAAATGAATTGGGAGTCTTTTTCACTGGACGCTACGACTTTTGAACATAAGGGTGTTCAATACCTGGTTTGGGCGCAAAGGGATCCGGAAATTCGGGGCAATTCCAATTTGTATATTGCGCCGATGAGCAATCCGTGGACCATTAGCGGGAAACAGGTCATGATTTCCAAACCGGAATATGATTGGGAGATCATTGGATTCTGGGTTAATGAGGGACCGGCGGTTATCGGCAAAAACGGCAGAATCTTTATCAGTTATTCCGCAAGTAGCACGGATGATCATTATTGTATGGGTCTGCTGGCCGCGCCGGCGGATAGTGATTTACTGGACGCTGAGTCCTGGCATAAATCACCCGTTCCGGTATTTGAGACCAACGAAAAAAATCATCAGTACGGTCCGGGACATAATTGCTTTACCGTTTCTTCCGATGGCGCCGAAGATATTTTAGTGTATCACGCCCGCAACTATAAAGAAATCACCGGAGATCCCCTTGATGATCCCAATCGTCACACCCGGGCTCAAAAACTAGCCTGGAATGCCGATGGTACTCCGGACTTTGGAGCGCCGGTTGCCGATGGCGCTTCAAACTGAATTTAAGAGTCAAACACTTTTATATGAGTAGAGGCATAATACCACTGTGATTGTAGGTGATTTATTTACAGACAAGAAACGGTGGTATTTTATTCGAATATGAAAATATATAAGGTGAAATAAATTTTTGAATGCTAGACGTTGAGCGCAAGAAAAGAACTTAAACAGGATTAACATGATTTTATGGATTTACCTGATTTTTTTAAAGCCCCTATGAATTATCTGTTTTCTTGATCCCTGTAAAATTGCCAACGATATTCTTCCCATGAAGCCTTGGAAAGGTATAAAATATATTCAAGGGGTTGGGTCATGATGAATCTATTTTATAAATATATTTCGGCGGGGTTCATTTTTCGGCTGAAAACCTGTTTGACGATCCGAAACATCGCGATACAGACCCGACTTGTCATCCTGTTTTTATTGCTGTCCCTGGTGCCGATGTTAATTACGGGTCTTTTTTCTTATCAGCAATCCAGCAGGGCGATTGAAGATAAAATCAAGACCTATTCCCGGCAGGTTATGAATCAGGTGGCTCAAAATATCGAAGCTAAAATGACCAGGCTTGAGAATGACACGATTGATGTCGGATTTTCAGAGATCGTCCAGAGAACTATGGTGGATTACGGAAAGCTTAGTCAATGGGAGGCATTGAACAATCAAGAGATTATCCGGGATATGATGGTTAAAAAGTTTACTTTTAGTGATATCACGGATGTAGTATTATTCACCAAAGAAAACCAAATAATGAATGCTTTCGGTAATACAAGTTTTAATTTGAATATGAAACCGGATTTTCAAGAACAGTTGCTGCAGGAGGTAAAAGACAGTAAAGGTGTACCGATATGGAGGGCTATTGGTCCTCAGGAAGTGGCGCCGAAAGTAACGCGGCTTTTTCCGAATCCAAACGATAAAAACGGAATAATTGTCGGCAAAGCCATTCGAAGTTTGTATGAAGGAGAATATATCGGCGCGGTGGTTATCCGGATACGGGAGGATTTTTTTTCCGATGTTTACCAGGATATCGACATCGGGAAAGGTTCGGAAATATTTATTATTGATCAGCGGGGAGTCGTGGTTTCCAACCGCACCGATGCGGTTCCCTTTAAAAAACCCTATAAAGAATCCTCACTCATCCGTTTATTACAAAAAAATGAAAAAAGCGCCAGCAATGTTTTCAGCTTGCAGATTGAGGGAAATCCTTATCTGGCCGCCTTTTCGCCTATCCATAATGCAGATTGGTACGTGGTAAGTACGATTCCTTATTCCTATCTTAATCTGGAATCGAGCAAAATACGGAATCGAATCATCATCATGGGTCTCAGCTTTTTCTTATTGGCGGTATTATTATCGGTTATTTTTACCAAAAGTATTTCCAACCCCTTGAATAAATTGATCAGGGCCATGGATGAGGCTAAAACCGGCAATTTTTCGATCCGGGTAACCGACAATCATCAAGATGAAATTGCTGAAGTAACCCGGAATTTCAATATCATGATCGCAGAGATAAACAATTTACTGGAGGATATTAAAAATAAGGAGACGCAAAAAAGAACTGCCGAATTAAAGGCGTTGCAGGCGCAAATTAACCCGCATTTTCTTTCCAATGTGCTTAATACCGCGAAAATGCTGGCCAGCGCCCAGAAAGCCGAAAACCTGGAGTCCTTGCTTACTTCTTTGATTCAACTGCTCCATGTAAGTATGGGTAAAGAAGAAGAGTTAATTACGGTAAGCAAGGAGATGGAATATTTAAAAAACTATCTGAACATTTTGGAATTCCGTTACTATCATAAGTATCAAGTCAGCTTTGAAATTGAACCGGAAATCCTTCAAAATAAGTTGCCCAAATTTTTACTGCAGCCTATTTTAGAAAACTCGATTATCCATGGAATCGGACCCAAAAAAGGGGAAGGGACTATTGTCGTAAAAGGCTTCCGCTATGATGATAGTATGATCTTTACCATTACCGACGATGGGATAGGAATGACCCCGGAACTTATCGGTAAGATTTTCCGGGATCAGGAGATCTCGAAAGACCACTTCTGCGGTATTGGCATTCCAAATGTTTTGGAGCGAATTCACCTTCATTTTGGAGAAGGTTATGGACTCAGGATCGATAGCAGTTCGAATCATTATACCATTGTGGAAATTACTTTACCGATTATCAGGTGAGGAGAGCAAAAATGCTAAAGGTATTAATTGTGGATGATGATATTTTTGTCTATACCAACTTGAAGGAATTGATACAATGGGAAAAAGAAGGCTTTGTATTGTGCAATGCCGCATTAAGCGGTATGGAAGCCATCGATACTATCCAAAAAGAGGAACCGGAGATTGTAATCACCGATATCAATATGCCGGGGATGAACGGGGTAACTTTCATTAAATGGATTCAGGAACACTATCCCCCGATTAAAGTAATCGCTTTGAGTGCATACGATGATTTTGAATATGTTAAACAAAGCCTGAAACTGGGTGCTGCGGATTATATCTTGAAACATACTTTAACGGATGAAGTTTTGCTGAATACGCTGCACTCCCTGAAAAAAACCATTCAGGATCAAAGACGGGATGATGAAGCGACTCAGAGTTTGGAAGAACAGATTCAAACCGGGAAACAGGTCCTGCGTCAAAATTTCATTCGTCAACTCATCCAGGGTGCCGTCAAGGAAACCGCCGATATTGAGCGGAAACTCAGTGAGCTGAATTTCGACTTGGGACTACGAAATCTGGTGGTGGTCGCCGGTGAAGTTGATGATTATGCGATGTTGAAGACGAAATATACAACCGGTGAAATCGATAACCTGATGAAGTCTTTGGCGGATATGTCGTCGGAAATATTGAAAGACAGTATAAAATCGGTAATTTCAACGCTTGAAGGCGGAAAATTTGTGATCGTCTTCTCATTTGATGATTTGCATAGTAATCAAAGCATTTATCATCAAGTTTTCGCCACGCTAATGCGTATTAAAACCACCATCAAGCGTTATTTGAATATTACCGCCTGTTTTAGCATGGATGGAATCTGTAACCATATCCGCGATGTTGGAGGATACTATGATAAGGCGGAGCAATTGCTGGCCAGGAAATTTTATGAGGGGAAAGACCGTATTTTTCATGATCCGTCCGTAATAAGGGCTGAGGAAAACCTTCCCATACTGGGTATCCGGGAAGAAAAGAATATCTTGCAGTTTATTAAGTCTTTGGAACGGGAACCATTGAAAAATTCCATCAACGATCTTTTTGAAAAAATTCAGCATTATCAACCCGGCTTAAGTTCCACCAAGATGATTTTTATTACGCTGATTAATATTGCCAACAAGATTATCAGGGATTCGGGTATTGACAGTTCCTTCGTATACGGAGATATCAAAGATCCTTATGAACATATCAAACAATTCGGCACGATATCGGATGTTAAGGATTGGATGATGACTCTTTACGAAAGGACTATCGAGGCGTTGGAATTGTTTTGTCTCAATCCGGATTATGACGGGATTACCAAAAAAGCGATTGAATATATTTACAAAAATTATCGTTCCGATCTTTCTTTGCAGGACATCGCCGTCCATATTGGCGTCAATAGCTCCTATTTAAGCCGGAGGTTTAAGCAAGACTGCGGCAAGGGCATTATTGAATATTTGAATACGATTCGGATCGAGCAAGCCAAATTATTAATGGAAAATGGTTTTCAAAAGGTCAAAGCCATTGCCGATGAAGTTGGATTTAATAATTACAATTACTTTTTTAAGGTATTTAAAGACAGTCAGGGAATGACGCCGCTAGAATATGAGAAATCCTGCCGGGGGTAACCCAAGAATCAATGAATATTAATATGCATGGCCTGATACCGGTGACGAAGGTCGGAAGGTGTGAGGTTTTTTTCTTTTTTAAACTGGCGCAAAAAGTGGCGCACGGATGAAAAACCACATTTCATTGCGATAGCATGGATTGTCTCATTGCTTTCTTGAAGGAGTTCCTCCGCAAGTTTCATACGCTGCTGCAAAATGTATTCTCCAATGGAAATACCCATGACAGCCCTAAATTGGCGCCCGATATAATCGGGATTATAGTCTAAATCATCAGCGATAGACTTTACCGAAAGATTGAGATTGGTGAGGTTGGTATTGACAGCTGTAACGATGGTATATACTAAACTCGATGCTGCGGAGAGGCTTTCCGGAACATGATAAGATTTAATGGTTTCTTCGGTAATTGCAATTAAAAGATTTTGGAATATTAACTGAAGCCGCTGCCTGGTATAACTGGGCCGTTCTTGCTCACACAGTATTTCCCGGAAAAGTACTGACAAAAAATCATTGTCCGCTAAATTCAATTGCTGGGGTATCAAAGCCGCTTCGGCCAAACGTTGTTGGATAACAAGGGGATTACTCAATATGGGGGCCACTTCTTCGCTGGTTAATGTCAAAGCCGGGAATTGAATTGTAAAATGAAACCAATAATAAGAAGCGCCGGTCTCTAAAGGCCTTAGCCCTTGATGGAGTTTCCCGGCGGTTAACAAAATCAACCGGTTTGGAATGATTTCCAGCAATTCCCCTTCCTCTTCCAATAAAACGGTTCCTTTACGGCCGATGATAATCACGGATGAATCCAGTTTCCGGCGGGGATGGATCCAGCCGGGAGATAATAACGCGCAACCTCCATTATCCGCTTTTGGAAGGGGATGAAAAGGGCAAAGAAGATAGTGCATGGTTATCTCCTTTGTTAGATGTCAAGTATACATATCATAACATAAATGTATGAACTTGTCATTATTTGTCTGCTTTTTGACTCTATGATCAAAAAATACAAACGGTATAATGGAACCGTAACCTGTTGTTAACAAAAAAAGCGCCGCGGCCAAATTATTGTTTAAACAGGAGTGTTTATGGTAAAAACCAATATGAATAAAGGAGGGTTAAACATGAACAAACTTTTAAGAACTTTTTTGTGTATTGCGCTTATATTTTTGGGAGTACGGATGATTACGGTTTCGGCAGCTTCGACACTTACAGTAAATCTTTCAAGTACTTTGAGGGGTGTAACCCATTGCGCCAGCGGCTCCTTATATGGAATTACGGAAACCCTTCCCGCCGATATTACCGGCTTGGTAACTCCCCTAAACCCCAATATACTTAACAACCCGGCCCGGGCCGGCTCGGGATATCAGCAGCCTATTGGGGCCGCTATTACGGTAGCTGGGAGACTTCAAACCGCAGCGCCAACGGCAAAGGTTTCCATTCGTTTAGCGGATATCTATCCCGGTTGGCCATATGCATTTACAAACATGACCGACTGGCTTAATAAGGTTAGCGCTGTTATCAGCGATAAGAAAGCATCAGGATACACCAATTATTATGGATATGAGATCTGGAATGAGCCTGATGGGACATGGAAAAGCAGTAATGGCGATTTTAACAGCGTCTTGTGGAAACAAACGTATAACTTGATTCGTTCGTTGGATTCAAACGCCAAGATTATCGGGCCGTCTTATTCTTATTACAATCATTCTACGATGAGCTCTTTTCTTTCCTATTGTAAAAACAATAACTGCCTTCCCGACATCATGGGTTGGCACGAACTTGGCGGGGGCGCGGGAGCCATTCCCGGAAATATCAGTGACTACCGGGCGCTGGAGACATCGCTGGGGATATCGGCTTTACCCATTAGCATCAATGAGTATTGCAACACCAATCATAATTATGAAGGCGCTCCCGGTCCATCGGCGCCCTTTATCGCGAAATTTGAACGGAATAAGGTTGACAGCGCTTGCATTTCATGGTGGTTTACCGCTTATCCCGGCAGATTAGGAAGCCTGCTGGCCAGTAATACTGCCAAAGGAGGCGGATGGTGGTTTTATCATTGGTATGGCGCAATGTCCGGCAATATGGTTAGTGTAACGCCGCCTAATAATGCCAGTAGCGATGTAGACGGTTTCGCGTGCGTGGATTCCAATGAAAAATATGCCAGTATTTGCTTTGGAGGGAATAATGACGGAACGGTGAATGTGGTAATCAATGGTATTCCTTCTTTCTTCGGTTTGTACGCCCGTGTGGTCGTTCAATCCGTGGCTTGGTCCAATAAAGATACCGCTGTTAGCGCTCCGACCCTTGTTTCCCAAAGTATTAAAGCCGTCTCAAGCGGTTCTATAACATTGACGGTAACGGGGGCCAGCAGTTTATATGGATATCGTATTTATTTGACTCCTTGCGCCTCCAGTGCAATAACCGTTTCCAGCGGACATACCTATAAGCTCGTAAATCTGAATAGCGGTAAAGTGCTGGGGATCACTGGCATGTCGACTTCCGATGGAGCCGGCGCAGTACAATGGGGCGATAACGGTACAGCGGATCATCATTGGACGATTACTTCAATGAACGGCTATTACCGGCTGGCCAATGCCAATAGTGGAAAAGTTTTGGGGGTTACCAATATGTCCACTGCCGATGGAGCCAAAGTGGTTCAATGGAGCGATAATGGTACGGCCGATCATGATTGGACCATGACCGATACCGGCTCCGGTATTTATAAGCTGGTGAATAGAAATAGCGGCAAGGTTTTGGGAATCTCGGACATGTCGTCCGTTGACGGAGGGCAGGCAGTACAATGGAGTGATAGTGGTACAATGGATCATCTTTGGACCTTAGTGCTTGTGAATTAAAAATCGATTGTTTCGGGTATGAATAAAATAGGGTCGACTTTTCGTAAGGCTTTCCAAGTCAAAGCGTAACCGTTTACCCTCATAGAGTGTTTGGGACAATAGCCTTGTAATGAGTAGTAGTGGCTGGAGCAAAAGAGCAATCATCAATAAAGTATACAATAAATGGTCATTCGTTCAGAGAGGATAGGTTGTATACTTTATTGTTTTTGAACACTTTTGGGGCAGCCACTTTCATTCATTGAAAGAGTCGGATTTTAACACATTAATCGGGACATCGTCTTGAAAATCAAAACTGTCGACATGCGGCGCCAGAAAGACAATATCATATGTTTTCTGCAACTTTTCTGCTACATTCACTTGTTTTGCTTGATGATTATCTCAAGTCGGAATATGTCACTTATTATCATTTTTTAGGTAATAGAAGAACTTGAAAGTTGAAGCTATAATAGAAATGTAACATCAATGCAAGAATTCAATAACATTTGGGTGCAACGAAGATGGTTCTTTTGTGGAAAGGCCGCCACAAAAGGTTTCAAGGGATTTGGAATTTTTCAAGTTAATTCTTTCTGCAGGAGGAGTCAGTACGGAAAAAAGAAAAATGGAGGGAAGAATTGTGAAACGATGGTTTGTTGCTTTGCTGACCGTTTTGTTGATTGTAATTTTAGTTGTTCCTACAATGTTTGCCGCAAGTGCGGGTAATGTTAAATTAACATATTGTTTTTGGGGTAGTCCGGCGGAAGATAAAGTAGTGAAGGCTGCTTTTAAAGATTTCGAGGCCGCCCACCCCGGTATCACGGTTTCGCCAATGTACATTCCGGGGGATATCAGCGGCGCCGAGTATGCCGCCAAGATTAAAGCTTTGGCTCAGGCTGGAGAATTACCCGACCTTGGCTATTTTAGGCCTGAACATTATGGTAATTGGGCCAGTAACGGGCTTTTCCTTGATCTGGGCCCTTATATCAAAAAGGATAAATTAGAGAATTCCGTTTTACCCCAAGTTTGGCTGAAGGTAAATAATAAAATTTATGGATCCTATACGGCAGCTGAATGCCAAGTGCTTTTCTATAATAAGGAAGTACTGCAAAAAGCGGGAGTTCCCTTACCGCCAACCGACTATACCAAAGGCTGGTCCTGGGACCAATTTGTTCAGTATTGCAAGAAAATTACCATCGATAAAGCCGGCAAACATCCCGGCGAAGAGGGATTTGATCCCGCGCAAATCGCCCGCTATGGGGTAAGTTATCAGCTCTGGTCGGCCATGCTTCTTCCGGCAATATGGAGCAATGGCGGTGACTTTATGTCCGCGGACGGGAAACAATTTATGCTGGATAAACCGGCGGCGGTGGAAGTCTTCCAGAAAATCAGCGATTTAATCAACAAAGAACATGTCTTTGCATATACCAATCCTTCCTCCACCTCGGGAGCGGGATTACCTGCTCCGCCGGTTATGCTGGCCAACGGTCAACTCGGTTTTTATGTTACCGGACAATGGGAATTGCTTGATTTGGCCCAAATGAAATTCCCGCTAGGAGTCGGCGCCTTGCCAATCTTTAAAAAACCGGCCCAGTTATATGTTAGCGGTGCTTCGGTTATTTTTAAATCGACCAAACATCCCAAAGAAGCCTGGGAACTGCATAAATGGATGCTGACTCCCGATAAGACCCAAGATTTGTACACCTCCGGTTTGTGGATGCCTACCAAGGCTTCCTGGTATAGTGATCCGGCCGATTTGAAAAAATGGCTCGACAATCCGGTCCATCCGGCAGGGTTTAAAGAGGCGGTTGTGGATTCGATGAAGGTTGCCCGAATCAACCCCGAGACCCGCATTAAGAATTATCCGCAAATTTGGGGCGAAGCCGTTACTCCGGAGTTGGAATTGGTTTGGCTGGGTAAGAAAACTGCCGCTCAAGCAATGCAGGCGGCCAAAGAAAAAGTTTTAAAAGCAAAATTGAACCAAGGAAACTATTAAGAAATGGATAACACGGTTAACGGTTAAGCGAAACGATTAGAGATTTGTGAAAGGAAAAACTGAGACGCCAAAAATGACGTCTCAGTTTTTCTAAGGCTGAGTGGATGAAAGGATGAATACCATGGGCTTAGCACAGAAAGCCTTACAGCAAGGAGAATTGGTCGCCGGAAGACGGAATTCCCGCTCCAGGCAGCAAAATATATGGGGCTGGTTGTTAATTAGTCCGGCTGTTCTTGGGCTCTCAATATGGGTTCTTTTTCCTCTGGGGCTTAGTTTGGTAGCCAGTTTCTGGCATTGGGACATGTTGATGCCGCCAAGTTTTGTCGGTTTGGAAAACTATGCCACCATGCTTCACGACCAGTTATTTTGGCAATCGGTATGGGTTACTCTTTATTTTACAGTGATCGGAATTCCTTTGCAAATTGTGGTGGCATTTTTTGCCGCTTTGCTGCTAAATGCCAAAGTGCGGGCAATGGGTTTTTTCAGGACGCTTTATTATATGCCTTCGCTCTTACCCATCGCCGTCACTTCCGCATTATGGCTATGGCTTTACAACAAACAATTCGGTCTGTTTAATTTGATTCTTCAAAAATTCGGGTTGCCTCCCGGAGAGTGGATTTTCGGTCTGGAAACGGTTATCCCCAGTTTTATTATCATGAGTATTTGGGGAATCGGGAATACGATTGTCATTTTCCTGGCGGGCCTTCAGGGTATACCCCAGGAACTGATGGAGGCCGTGGCGATTGATGGAGGTAAAGCCTGGCACCGTTTCCGCCATGTCATTCTACCCTTAACCAGCCCGGTTATATTTTATAATGTTGTGATTGGAATCATCGGTGGTTTGCAAACATTCACCCAACCCTATCTGATGACCAATGGCGGACCGGCCAACGCCTCCCTGTTCTATGTATTGCATTTATACCGCAAGGCATTTATGTTTTCGGATATGGGTTATGCATGCGCTATGGCCTGGTTTCTGTTTATCATCACGGCCATCATTGCCGGACTTATATTTAAGAGTTCAACATTATGGGTGTTTTACGAGGGAGATGGGAAAAAATGATGAGTAAACATCAGAAATGGGTTACCAGACCTTTCATATATCTATTGTTGATTTTAGGGGCTTTATTCACGGTTTCACCTTTTCTTTGGCTGGTACGGAGTTCGTTCATGACCATCCAGGAGATCTTTTCAATGCCTCCTAAACTGTTGCCCGCTGTTCCACAGTGGCAAAATTATGTCAACGTTTTTACGACATTGCCTTTTGCGCGTTTTTTTCTTAATACTGCGGTTATTGTTGCGCTCAATGTTATTGGGGCCTTATTGAGCAATACCATCATGGCTTATGCGTTTGCCCGGATTAATTTTCGGGGGCGGACTCTGATGTATAGCCTTTGTTTGGCAACGTTAATGTTACCGACAACGGTTACCATGATTCCTTTGTTTATTGAATGGAAATACCTCGGCGGCCTGAATACATTCGCGCCTTTGTATGTACCGGCTTTTTTCGGGAATGCGTTCTATATTTTCATGCTGCATCAGTTTTTTAAGACCATCCCGGTAGAGTTTGACGAGGCGGCCTTTGTGGATGGAGCCAATTATCCGCAAATTATCGCCAAAATTATTATACCGGTAGCCAAACCGGCGCTGGCGGTGGTGGCTATCTTCAGCTTCCTAAACGCTTGGAATGATTTTATGGGACCCTTACTTTATTTGAATGATCAAGCCAAATTCACCCTATCGTTAGGGTTGAAGATGTTCCTGTCCATGTTCCGGGCGGAATGGAATACCTTAATGGCCGCTTCGACTTTGGCGGTACTACCGTTAGTTGCTTTATTTTTCATGGCGCAGCGTTATTTTATCGAAGGCTTAACCATGGGTGGCGTAAAGGGCTGAACCTATTATCAATGGGATTGGAGTAAATGATGATGAACAACAAAAAAACGATTTCACCTCCTTTAAAAGATATTAAGATCAATGATCATTTTTGGAGGCAAAGGCAGGAACTGATAGCGGATGTTGTAATCCCTTTTCAATGGAATGTTTTAAATGACAATATTCCCGGTAGCGAACCCAGCCATGCCGTAGAAAACTTTAAAATTGCCGCCGGGGAGTCAAAGGGTGAATTTCATGGAATAGTCTGGCAGGATAGTGATGTCGCCAAATGGATCGAAGCCGCCAGTTATAGTTTAGTGTCATATCCAAATCCAAAATTGGAGAAAATTATTGATGATGCCGTTGAGATTATGGCCAAAGCCCAACAGCCGGACGGGTATCTAAATACATACTATACCGTGGCTAAACCGGAGCTGCGTTGGAAAGATTTTTCATTCGGACATGAGCTATACTGCGCCGGACACTTAATGGAAGCAGCGGTTGCCTATTATCAAACAACCGGGAAACGACAATTTTTGGATATTATGTGCCGTTACGCCGATTATATCGATTCGGTGATGGGACCGGAAGAACATAAAATGAAAGTCTATTGCGGGCATGAAGAGGTCGAACTTGCCCTGGTTAAATTGTACCGAGTGACGGGTAATGAACGATATTTGGCGTTAAGCCGGTATTTTATCGATGAACGCGGCAAAAAGCCCTGTTTTATGTTGAACGAGCCGACTTTCGGCAATAACGTAAATACCAAATGGTTCGATTTGACGTATCGTCAGGCCCATGAGGCGGTTCGGGAACAAACCAAAGCTGAAGGTCATTCGGTCCGGGCCATGTATTTATATACGGCTATGGCTGATTTGGCCCTGGAAACCGGGGATGAATCCCTAAAGAATGCCCTTCGGACTTTGTGGGACAATCTGATTCATTACCGGATGTACATTACCGGCGGAATTGGTTCCCAGGGACATGCCGAGCGTTTTACCTTTGATTATGACTTGCCCAATGACAGCGCCTATGCGGAAACGTGCGCTTCCATCGGGTTGATTTTCTGGGCCCAACGCCTGTTATGGCTGGATGTGGATGGCCAATACGCCGATATTATGGAAAAAGCCCTTTATAATGGAGCGCTCAGCGGCATATCCCAAGACGGCAAAAAATATTTCTATGTGAACCCGCTCGAAGTATACCCCGAAGCGGTTGTTTCCAGGTACGACCTGCAGCATGTCAAAACCGAAAGGCAGCAATGGTTTGGGTGTGCCTGTTGCCCCCCTAATATCGCCAGATTGATCAGTTCTCTGGGCCAATATATTTACTCACAAAACGGGGCTGAGATTTATACCCACCTGTACATTGGAAACGAAGCCCAAATCGATGTTAATGGAAATAAAGTGTCGATCCGGCAAGAAACCGATTATCCGTGGGAGGGGAAAGTGATTGTTTCATTAGGGGTAGAGCATCCCCTGGAGTTTACTTTGGCGTTGCGGATTCCGGGGTGGTGCAAGCAATATCGGCTTCACATCAATAATGAATCCATCCAATCGCCTGCCCTGGAAAAAGGATATTTAAAATTGAAACGGCTCTGGAACCCTGGGGACCGGATCGAACTGAGACTGGATATGCCGGTTGAATTGATCCAGGCCAATCCGAAAGTCCGGGCGGCTTCCGGTAAAGTCGCCATTCAACGGGGGCCGATCATCTACTGCCTTGAAGAAATCGATAACGGCAAAGATTTATGGGATGTTTCAGTTGCCAAAAACGTCCACTTCGAGATGGAATTCAGCGAAGAACTTAACAAAGTACCCGTCATTAAGGGAAAAGCCTTCCGTTCGGACGGCGCTTCGTGGGAAAATATTCTGTACCGTCCGGCGGATGAAAAGTTGAAAGAAGTAGATTTTCAGGCAGTTCCTTATTATTTGTGGGGTAACCGCAAACCGGGTGAAATGCAGGTGTGGCTGCGGCTGGTGAATCGAAAATCTGAATAAATAATTGTTATTTGCAAGGAGTTTGGGATGAATATAAATTCCTAAATGTCTTTATGGAATTGGGATCTCGTTGTATACTTAAATATGGATATATTCTATAGATGTTGAATTCTTGCAGTGTAGTTTAACTATGCTTGATGAGGCATTCAAAATATTTATATGCTTATAAAGATAAATCAGCAAATAATAGAAACGTTGCCGAAATGAGCGAGTGCGGCGTGATGAGCGGCGTAGAGCGTCGTCAGTTGGTCGCTCCAGTCCTTCGCGTCCTGTGGACGCGCGCGTACATTGAGTACGCTTCCGGTCTTCACTTCCCGTCTTCCTAGCTCTACTTGCTCCTGACGCCGCAAGTATATTCGACGAAGTTGGCTCTCTCATTTCGGCAAGTTTCATCCCGGCGCACCGCTGTGAAAGCGCCGGATGACATACTCTTTTGGCTAAAGTA
>JAEVYU010000032.1 GCA_023392595.1 Bacillota bacterium
AGGGTTATTGCTGCTGTGCTGGTCGTTTTACCGTGGTCAACGTGACCGATTGTTCCGATATTTACGTGTGGTTTTGTGCGTTCATACTTCTGCTTTGCCATTGTATTCGTCCTCCTTCAAATCTCAAAGGTATTATTGATTCTAAGACAGCTCTTAATTCTACAATAAATTGGTTTATCCTTCTTTCGCTTCAAAACCGCTCGGGTAATTTATCGTGTGAATACAGACAAAGAGAGGCTTGGGCGAAGAATTTTCGAAGTAACATCATGTTGGTTCGTAGTATCGGATATAAATAAAAAAACCACTCGGGATAAATAAATGGAGCCCACAATCAGAATTGAACTGATGACCTCATCCTTACCATGGATGCGCTCTACCTACTGAGCTATGTGGGCAATAATTATTTATAAATAACCCAAAAGGTTTAACTTAAGTGTGTTAATTATATACTGAATCAGGATGAAAATTAATGATATTAAAATTGGTTGCGGGGGAAGGATTCGAACCTCCGACCTCCGGGTTATGAGCCCGACGAGCTGCCAACTGCTCCACCCCGCGATTTATTCAATTGTATTACTGATTTCCAGAAAGCTTACTTAGTATACACGCCAATCTCGAATATGTCAATCTATATTTTTGATTCAATTCTTTGACATAAATAATGGTGGAGGGGGAAGGATTCGAACCTTCGAAGGCGTCAACCAACAGATTTACAGTCTGCCCCCTTTGGCCGCTCGGGAACCCCTCCACGTATCGGCGCAAGGACTATTATAATACAACCAACCACCTGGTGTCAACGATTATTTATAACCATTTAATTCCAATTAAACACTTTTGTCAAATACATTTCTGCAGCTAAATCCCTAAAATTACATTGGACTATCAAAATATCTATCAATTTTTTTAAAGATTCGTCTTCAAGAGCGCCTTTTTAGCCTTCCATGCAACGGAATTCAATCCGGTAAAATCGCAAACACGATGGCGCCGTAGGTACGTCAGCGCTGTTCATAAAGGAGATTATACACTGTATTTCTGCAATGTGCATTCGAAGTTTTTGACAAAATTAGCGGCGATATCCAATACTAAAATATGCAGAATGCATCCCTTTCATGTCTGCCGGACCACTGTTTCCTTATTTTTCCCCGCCGGTTCATTTGTTTGTATTCATCAATCCGCATGGAGAAAATGGAAAAATCTTCTTTTCCAACCCAATAAGCTTTATGGGTTCATGGTATCGTAATATATCCGCTATAAAATCGACACCCTTAAATATCTCTCTTCCGTCAAAACTCTGCGCCAAGTCTCGGACAGCAAACAAAAACATCCAAACCCCTCCTATCCGGGTCTGGATGTTACGATTCAATCATTGGCAGGAACCAAAAGCGCATAAAAGCAAAAAAGCTTTTACCCTTCGTCTGAACCCATATTGAGAGACACGCCAAAATCCCCGGCAAGCACCGAGTCGTAACATCCGCCCTTTTAATGGATCTGATGTTACTTATTTGCGCATTGGCGGCCCCTTTCCGTTCAGACTGGAACTTCTTCGTTTATTATAGAAAATTTGCGCAAACTTGTCAATGGGGCTGAAGAGGCTTTGCGGAGACACCGGGAAAGGACTGCCGGATTTTTTAGCAGGTATTCCCCCGCGTACTACGCTTCTTTTACCTTACCGGCGTCTTCTTCCCCGGCAAGGGATTCCTCCGTTTGCTCCTCAAATGCGCATTCTTTCATTTCGAGATTGGAAATATTATGGAGCAGCGCTCCATTTTCACCCCGAGATTGAATTTTCACTTGGTGCATGGTGACACGATCACAGTCATCCCCTCGGAAACCCCTGGAGGCCGCTAAGTGAATGTTTTCCAGGACGATATCCCGAAGGGGACTTTCCGGTAGCCCTTTCAGTTGAATGGCCAATTCGGAATTCTCCCCCTTGACATTGCGGATGGTAATGTTGCGAAACGCCGGAGCGGCATTGCTACTGGGAAGAACCGTTGAAGACTGGTAATACATATTGATTTGAATCGCTTCATTGCGCATATCCCTAATCTCGATTCCTTCATAACAAATATTTTCAACGACGCCGCCCCGTCCGCGCATTGACTTTAAACGAATACCCCGCTCACCGCCGAGAAACCGGCAATTTTGAACCAATACGTCCCGGACGCCCCCGGACATCCCGCTGCCGATGGCTACTCCGCCATGGCCCTCCTTCATGAGGCAATTGCGGACCCAGATATTTTGGCACGGTTTGCCAACCCGCCAGCCATCCTCACCCATTCCGGAATTGATGGCAATACAGTCATCCCCGGTTTCAAAGTAACAATCTTCGATTAAAACACCGTTGCAGGAATCGGGATTGATTCCATCGGTGTTGGGACCGTGGGTCAATATTTTTAAATTGCGCAAAATCACCCTTTCGCAGTAGACAGGATGAATGGTCCATTGAGGCCCGTCTTTAATGGTAATTCCCTCAATCAGAAAGTTTTGGCAATGGATCGGCTGGATAAAGGATGGCCGCAGCGCATCGGACTCGGTGCCAAAAACCCGTTTTTCAACCGGAATCCCGTTATATTCAGCATTATACAACTGCTTTGCCGCAGAATGCTGCAATTTCTTCCAATGCCACCAGGCGGCCCCGTTGCCCTCCATCGTTCCTTCACCACAAATCAGGATATTTTCACAATAGGCTGCATAGATCAGCGGGGAATAATTATAGCATTCAATCCCTTCCCAGCGTGTAAAAACCGCCGGCAGATAATCTTCAAACCGGTTACTGAAGCGGATGATCGCCCCTTTTTCCAATAATAGACGGAGATTGCTTTTCAAATGAATGGGGCCGGTTAACCATACGCCCGCCGGAATGACGAAAGTTCCTCCGCCCGCCCGGTGACATGCGGAAATTCCTTCCCGAAACGCCGAACTGTTATCGGTTAACCCATCGCCGGCCCCTCCAAATTGAGTAATCTCAACCTGGTAATCAGGTATTTCCGGGATTTGCAAAGAAACTTTTTTAAAAAAAGACGGTTCCATCTTTATTCCCCCATTTTTTATTGCAACCTGTCCAGCAAAATGAAAACGGAATGGTATCAGACAATCTTTACGATTACATGAAACGAGCAAGGTTTGATTCCGTTTCTTTTTGATTCAAGTTTACTCGAATCCGAAGATAATTTCCGTACATTTATTACCAAGATCCCTATATTCTAATCGGATTTTATTTTTATATGAAATGGTCATGGATTGGCTTTTTCGTCAATATGTTGCTCTTTTCCATCTTGGGTCATTGGAACAAGGAACTTCGTAAAGGTTTTCAATCCCTACCCCTTTGAAGGAAGAGAAACATGCTGCAATGTGGTGAATCGGGGTTAAGGAAAAATTGGTTGATTGGCGAAACAAAAAAATTCATAATCATAATTCAACTTTCGCAGTATCAATTTGGTAAATTAAGTTTGATATAATTGGTTAACCGGCAAATTAATCATGGAGTTGACGCTTATAATAAATTTGTTAGACATTATCAGTATGCAGGGGCCATGCTCATTAAATTCTCATGATTCATAACGTTTTTTAATCCTGTTCATCCTGCTAATCCAGTTAATCCTGTTTAAGTCCTTTTATTTTGGCCTAAGTTCATAGCTTACGTAGATAGGATTTACGGGATTATTGGAAACTTTGTGTCCCGATGTTTTTAATTTGAGTGATTTATTTTTTTCAGTCCATTTATCAACTTTTGTTTATATTCGCTGGAATGTTAATGAATTAAAACATAAAGAAAATTATTCGGATCGTTCCTGATTTGCTCAATTCTATCGGGAAGAACCTTAACCGGAGCATTTGGACATAAATCCCGATATAAACTTTGGATGGCATCTCCATCGGAGGTTTCCGCTTCACGAATCAATTACATCCCGCCTTTTGCCCCTGAATTTCCTTGCCGGCATGACCAAATTCCGGGCCCTTCCTATTTCCCGGAGAAACCAAGGAGGGCAACTCTTTTATCTTATAGATAAAATGCTGCACCGGGTAATTTTTAAATTCCTTTTTCTTGGTCGTCCCGGTTAGGGAGGCTATAAAAGGGATATTGGCGTTCCAAGCCGTTTGGGCATCAATTAGGCTATCGCCGATCAATAGGCATTGGCCCAGCGGGACATTGAGCCTGGCGGCTGCTAAAAAAACCCCTTCGGGATCCGGTTTGGCATTTTGAACATCGTCGCCGCCCATAATGATATCCACTAAATCCTCAATCCCCTCCCTTTTCAAAAAACCTTCAATCCTATGACGGACTTTGGTCGATACGATCCCGATCCGGTGAGTGTCCGCTCTGAGGGATTGAAAGGTTTCCCCCACCGCATCATAGAGAAGGGTTAATTCATTCATAACCCGATCGGCCCTGATTTTAAAATGAGCTTTAAAATCCTGAAGCCGGGCTTCCTGACTTTGGCCGGTGAGTCTGATAAAAGTGTCGTCAAGGGTAAGTCCGATCAGTCTCGAAATTTCCTTGGGCTCCGCTTTCTTAAAGCCCATTTCTTGCAGGGCATAATTAACGCTTTCGATAATTCCCGCCGAAGAGTCCGCTAAAGTGTAATCGAAATCAAATAAAATCAAATCACTCATGAACCCTATTGCTCCTTCAATTGGATTTTCAAAAATTCTAAAGCTGTCACCGTGTCTCTTGCGAATGTTCAACCCCTTGATGATTGGATTCGGATTTTTGCCATTTTGTAATGAGGAATGGTCACTTCGATGAATTCCCGGCTAACGATTTCATAATCTTGCTTCTGATAAAAGTTGACTGCTGTTTTTCTGGCGTTTAACACCATCCCTAGTAAAACGTTCTCTAAATAAGTACTCAATGATTGTGAACATTTTACTTAAGCAGAGCGTATCTTACCCATTTCTGATTACCGCTTATTTACGATACGCTCTACTAAATCTCTAGCCAATTTTTCCGCGAAAATCACCAGCCGGCTGCCGATATGATTTCCCCGGTACGCCTCATTGACTGCAACTTGCTGCATTTTAATCTCCCTATTATTTAATGGAGTCAGAATTAAAACCCCGAGTAAAGTCCCTTGATAAAACGCCCCGATATGATAATCCTTTTTTTCACTTTCCAAATCATCGTTATAAACGCTCAAACCGAGGGGTTTCCGCAGAACTAAATCCCGCAATTCAAGCTCTTGTTGATACTGGTATGTATCGGGCAGGACTTGCCGGATCGCGCAGTCCCCTTGGGCTTTAAGGGATTGGTTATAAACGGTTTTCGTTTTTGCGATATCTCTGTTCATCGAAACCTCACGGACAAATCCCATTCCAGTTGATTTATAACCCGTTGCATACCATAAAAATATTGGACTTGCTTTCGTGAAATTGATTCTTTTTATAAAACAGCTCCGCCGGAAATCCCTGGTGTGTCATTAAAACGATCATTTGAACACCTTGCTCGACCAGTCTTCTCTTTAGATACTCCATTAAGCCGGTGCCGATTCCCTTACCCTGCATCTCAGAATCAATAAAAAATTCGTTGATATAGTATTCCTTCCCTTGCCACCAAGAACGCAGATGACCTAAACATACTCCGATAATCTTTGAATTATCCAGCACTACAAACCCGGTGAAGACAGAGTTATTGATAAACTCAAGCAGATACTGTCTGGCTTGTTCAAAGGATTCCCAACGATCATTCCACGGTTCCCTCGCATACACTTTTAAAAACAAATCAGTGCACTCATCAAGATTAGCCATTTCAAATTGCTTATATTCCGGCATCCGTCTTCGAACCCCCTATGAAATGATTCTTTTTAATCGAGGACCAATTTCATTTACTCCTTACATCACTCTTGATTTCAAAATCGATAACACCATCCGGTTCAACCTTTAGAATTTTGATCAAGGCTTTTCCATGATACCCTCTTTCAAAATAACCAAATATCACTTCCTTATGAATTTGGTGATTTTGATCCCGATAACTTAACCACATGGACTTTTCCCCATGGGAGGTAGTTGATGGAGCTTCCTCAGGTTTAAAGGCTAATTTTAAATAAGATTTGGCAGGGATACCGGAAATAAGCATATCTTCATCCAATCCCATCCTTCGTTTTTGCACGGATTTGTTTTGCCCTCTGTATCAATTTATTGTACAAATATCCATCGTGGCTGTCAAAAAAATCCTCCCTGATTTGTTCCACCGACAGCCAACGGACGGCGCTGTTTTCCGCTTCATTGACGATGAGCGTTTCACTTTCACTGGCCATAAGGATATAGGCGATGGAAAGATGCAAGTGGGTGCTGACCCATTCCCCTCGTTTCATGTGTCCGTAAACAGGCAAAATATCCAGGGAAACGATCCGGCTGGTCAGCGGAGTTACTTCTTGGACACCGGTTTCTTCCTTCACTTCTTTGATTGCAACATGCAATAAATCCCCTTCACCGTCAGCATGTCCTCCAGTCCAAGCCCAGGTATTCCGCTGATTGTGGTGAACCATCAACACCTTGTCCAGTTGCCGGTTCATGACAAAGCCGGAACTGGTTATATGAGCCAGTTGATTTTCCCGCAACAAAACCGTATCCGGAAACGTTTCAATATAATGCAAAATTAATTTTTTATCCTGGGTTTCCTGAGGATTTTCCGGGGCAAACCCATTGATGGGTGTGACGAAATCGATTGCCGTCGAACTTTCCCGAGCCCGTTTCGCTCTGCTTGATACCCCGTTCCATCCGTAGCATTCTTTGTAATTTACCTAAATCACCCTCTTCTCCCGCTCCGGAAGATCTCTTCGGCTTTACCAGCAGAAATATAATTTGACATTCCTTCTCTAAAGCTTAATAATATATTTTAATACCTTGCGACTTGAAAATGAAGTTCCATTGGTTCAAGAATTTACAAGGAGAGTCCTGTAATGACAAACTTTATTCCTTCAACTTATGAAGTGGAGACACGCTTCCGTTTTTTATGTCCTGATGAAGTTTGGGATGTCCTGCCGATGTTTCAGTCTCATATCCGCCAAGAAGTCGAGTGGCACACTATCCATTACGGTCAGACTCTTTTCAAAGCCGATCAAATCTTGCGGATCAATCATACGATCCGGCAGGGAAAATCAAGTTCTTCACTGGGATGGAAGGAGCCCGATCAAGGAAAGTCCGTCAATATCCGGATCGAAATCGAAGAAGCCGTCACCCAAGGCATTCAAAACAGCAATATTTTGACCCGCCTGGGCTGTGATAAAGCCTTTGATACGCCGGCAGCTCTCGCCACCGAACTGGTTAGCCTCGGCCATCCCAAGTTTATGGAGTTTTTCGGAAGGAACTTAACCGGCGAATATGAACCCCATGGGTTTCATTTAAAACTTATGCTCGCTTCCGATCCGTTCTTGGGTTACCCATTACTTTTTGAAATCGAGAAAACCGCACATTCTCCCGAGCAAGCCGCGGAGTTTGAAAAAGAAATCACAGAATTTGTCCGGGACCACCGGCTTGAGGAGCGGGTTATCCGGGAAGAACCGCCTACGCTTTTATACCGGGCGCTTCATTTGGCATAGAAGACCAGCCCATTTTTATTTTGCCCTGGCTTTTCTGTTACTCAAGGCGTACTGAACCAACCCCCGATATGTTCCGAACTTCATTGAATAGTTCCGTAATATTCTGCCGGGACGACGGTTTCAGTTCCAGTTCCAGTATAAATAGCGATTTCCCACGCTGATCCAGGGACGATTTGGGGTCGGTTTCTTCCCGATATTCCATGGTACTCATATTCATATGATTTTGGGTGACGATCCGCAATACTTCTTGAATGGCTTCCCCTTCCGTTATATAAACGGTCAATTTGGAATATTTTCCGTTTAACGCGCCAAAACCGCTATGCAAAAACTCTAAACAAACAAATACCAATATCGTGGCGCTGAGACTAATCCAATACATCCCCGCTCCAACAGCCAGCCCGATCCCCGCAGTCGCCCATAGTCCGGCGGCCGTTGTCAGTCCGCGAACGGTCTCGCGCTGGAAAATAATCATTCCGGCGCCGATAAATCCGATCCCGCTGACTACCTGTGCCGCTACGCGGCTTGGGTCCAAGGCGATGTCCTGCATATGAAGAATATCACCGAAACCGTATTTTGATACCACCATAATCAGCGCGCTGCCCAGCGCCACCAAAAAATGAGTGCGGATTCCGGCTTCCTTCTTTTTACTGGTCCGTTCAAAACCAATAACCGCGCCAAAAGTTCCGGCAAGCAAAAGCCGTAAAAATATTTCCCAGTTCATTTTTCCTCCAACCCAAACTCAACAATTACCGGTTAGACTGAACCTCATGTCAAAACTAAATCATTTCAAGAGCCTTGGAAACGGCTTCTCCAAATTCAGGAGTTTCCTTGATATCATGGATACTCCTAGGCTTTTGAGGCGGTTCTCGATGGTCCTTTATCGTCAAGGCCAGCCATTGGACATCCTGCCACTGGTTAAATTTATACCCTACATGAGGATATAACCCCTCGAGTCTGAAGCCTAAAGATTGGTGAAAATCAAGGCTGCCTTGATTGGCCCCGGTAATAACGGCATAAACATTATAAAATCCCTGTAATCTCAACAATTGAAATAAGCAACCGTATAAAGCCGTTCCGATCTTTTTGCCATGAAAATCCGGATGAACATACACCGAAGCATCCACCGACCAATCGTAGGCAGCGCGCTCGCTAAATTTGGAAGCATAAGCATAACCTACGATTTGGCCGCCCATTTCGCAAACCAGCCAGGGATATTTTCGGGAAATATTGGTGATCCGGCTGGAAAACTCAGCCATGGTCGGCACCTCATATTCAAAAGTAATAACGGTATTTTTTACAAATGGCGCATAAATATCCAATAAAGCCTCACTATCCTCCGGCGTAGCCAGGCGGATGTTTTTATTTTCCCTCATTTTGACAGGCTCCCCTTATTTTGAACATCCCCAAAGAGTCCGCTCCTATTTAGACGCGTTACCGGGTTTCTATATTTCAACCCGGGACATCCTTTCCCATCATACAAACCGTAAACGGCAAGTGACTGACATTTTTCAAGGCCGTTTCCTTAAAACCGTAATCCTGGTACCATTTTTTCAAGATTGCATTTTCATTGACGATCCCTATCGAAACCGTGACCCCTTTCTCTTTTTTAACATAGTCAAACACAAAATCCATCAGTTGTTTCCCAAGCCCGCCATGTCTGAACTCCGGCAATACCGCCAGTCTTTCCATATAAAACAAAGATTCGCCCGCTCTTTCAATCGCTACAAAACCGACCTGGATGTCATCGTTGTTATACAATCCGAAAAATTTGCTTCCTTTTTCTTTCATCGCTTTCAAATTCCCGATATTCGTGAAAGCCGGATTGGTGGGGCAATTGGTTTCCGTTAGATTCAGTTCTTTTGCGACTGTGTCAAAAGCTTCCCGGATAACCCGCGCGCTTTGAGCAAGTTCTTTTTCATCGTCAATCTCCCGGATCATCTTTTCATCCCTCTTTCCAAAGGCAAATCACTATTTTGCCTCCCAGTACATCTTGTTCCCTTCAAATTTATATTCCGCTTTTCCTTCATTATACAAATACGATAAAAACGAGCGTATCGTATTCCCAACCAAAGCGTACTGCCCAAAATTCAATTCAATTCCATATTGAGTAGCCATTTCACCTAAAATGTCCTCAAAAACTTTTTTCCCGGCAATGGTCTTTAGCAATTGTTCTCCGATATCATTCGCCTTTTGAATATTGGTCTCCGCCAAATCCAGGATTTGGGTTTGGACTTCGCCATGGCTGGGTACATAATATTCGGCTTCGATGGTTTTGATTGTCTCCAGACTATTCCTAAATGCTTTAACATCATAAATGTAAGGGATTTTATACTTGTCCAAAATGTTAAAACCAAAGAGGCTGTCTCCCAAATAAAAGACTTTATCCTTGGTTAATACTCCCAGTTGGTCGAAATAATGCCCCGGTAAAGCAATGAATTGCACATCTTCATCCACAGTTGCGTTATCCACAATCCTGGTGACCCGCGAGGGCTTGGCTTCAAAAAACTTGGTTTGCAAATCCTTGAAAGGATATCCGCCCCATAAAAAGCTGCTCTCAATGGTCGGAGTATTGATAAACGCCGATTCTACCCGGCTGGCCCAAATCTCGCAATTTGTCGTCCGTTGCAAGTAATCGTTGCCCCCGATGTGATCGGCGTTGGAGTGGGTATTGATAATTCCCTTCAGCGTCCAACCCTTTTCCTGAAGGATTTTTATTATTTTCCGGCCCGCTTCTTTATCGTTGCCGCTGTCAATCAAAAAAACGCCTTCCTCTTTTTCGACGATGCCGATATTGGTAGGCCCGGGAATCAGCCAGGAACAGTTGCCCAATTGCACGGTTGTAATGTCCATTGCATCCTTCTTCATGGAATATTATTTTTCAATACTTTGATGTTATGATAACCTATCGATGGTGTCAATTCCTTTCATTTTCAAACTGGTTCCGGGCTAGTTCATAGCACGGGTGATGGAGGCCTGTCGGCGGGTAATAACAGTCGCCTATGTATTGAAAACCTAACCGTAAGAGGATCTTCTTTGAATTGGCATTCTGAGGATGGTGTCCCGCAAATAGTTTTTTCACCTTCAACGTTTCAAAAGCATACCCGGTAACACATTTGGCTGCTTCACTCCCATACCCGCACCTCCAGTATGGGGGACAAAGATGATAACCCAGTTCTCGGACACCGCTTTCATCCCCGGAGCATGGCCGCAAACCGCAACAGCCGATAAATTCCAGGCTGTCCTTTAAAAATACCGGCCAGTATTGAAGTCCGTATTGCGCTTGATGATTCATTTCCGTGCGCAGGCGTTCCGCAATCTGATTTTCATCAAAAGGGCCTCCGAGAAATTGAGTTACCTGACAATCGCCCCACAGGCCTCTGGCCAAATCAATATCATCATTCGTCCATGGCCTGAATTTCAACCTGCCGGAATCCAAAAAGAATCCCTCTTTCAAAATTGATCATCCTTCCGAAATCCTCTGTTTTTCAGTTCAAACCCACCGCCGGCAGTTTTTCCAGCGATGCCGCAACTTTTTCGGCGGGGTAATCGTAATCCCCAATCTTTCCGGCCAAATAAAGGTCATAGGCTCCCAGGTCAAAATGGCCGTGCCCGCTCAGTCCGAACAGGATGGTTTTCTCCTCCTTGGCTTCCCGGCAATATTCGGCTTCCCTGACGGCCGCGCAGATGGCATGAGCCGATTCGGGAGCGGGTAGGATGCCTTCCGTTTTCGAAAACAGTGCGGCAGCCTGAAAAACATCCGTCTGATTGACAGCCAGTGCCTCGATCAACCCATCCCGGAGCAACTGGCTGACCAGCGGCGAATCGCCATGATAACGCAGTCCGCCGGCATGAATCCCGGCCGGCATAAAGTCATGCCCTAACGTATACATCATCATAATCGGAGTCAGCTTGGCGGTGTCGCCGTAATCATAGGCAAAGGCCCCTTTGGTCAGTGTCGGGCAAGCCGTGGGTTCTACCGCCACAATTTTAATATTTTTCCCGTTTATCTTATCGGGAATAAACGGAAAGCTCAAACCGGCAAAATTACTCCCTCCGCCGCAACTGGCTAAAATGACATCCGGATAATCGCCGACCTTGGCGAGCTGCATTCTAGCCTCCTGCCCAATCACCGTCTGATGCAGGCAGACATGATTTAAAACACTGCCCAGGGCATAATGGGTATCGGAATGGGTCACTGCATCTTCCACCGCTTCACTGATGGCCGCTCCCAAACTTCCGGGCGAATCCCGATCCTCATCCAAAAGCCGACGTCCGGCTTGGGTCCGGTGGCTGGGACTGGCAAAAACTTCCGACCCCCACATTTGCATCAGAGAACGCCGGTAGGGTTTCTGCTCATAACTCACCTTCACCATATAGACGGTGCACGCTAATCCGAACATCGTACAGGCAAAGCTAAGGGCGCTGCCCCATTGGCCGGCCCCGGTTTCAGTCGCCAGTCTCTTGATGCCGGCTTTTTTATTGTAATAAGCTTGGGGAATCGCAGTATTGGGTTTATGGCTGCCGGCTGGGCTGACACCCTCGTACTTATAATAAATCCTGGCCGGCGTCTTTAAAGCTTGTTCCAAACGGTAAGCCCGGAACAAAGGGGAGGGACGCCACAAGTTGTAAATGTCCAGCACTTCTTCAGGAATGGGAATCCACCGTTCCCTGCTGACTTCCTGCAAGATTAAGTCCATCGGAAAGATAGGAAGCAAATCGTCGGGGGTCAAGGGTTTATTCGTTTGGGGACTGAGCCCCGGGGCCGGCAGGTGAGGCATATCCGCCTGAACGTTATACCACTGTTTAGGTATTTCTTTTTCATCCAGCAAAATCTTGGTAGGTCCCTGTCCATCACCTTTCATCTCAACACACTCTCCTCTACTTATCTTTACTCTGCTCGCCATACTAGGATAAATAATGCCTATTTCGATAGAGTAAAGGGCTGGGATTACCAACCCCTCCTCATCAAACCGTACATGAGGTTTTCCCTCATACGGCTTTCCGATATTCTTCTTCCTACAGCATTCGGCTTATGCCGCCAGCTTTTTCAGTCCCA
>JAEVYU010000059.1 GCA_023392595.1 Bacillota bacterium
TTTTGACGGAAATTAAAAAATTATCAACTTCAACCAATGATTTCGACTTTAGCCGAAATCTATGTCATCCGGCGCTTTCCCATAAATGCGCCGGGGCGAAACCTTGCCGGATTGGATGAGCTTCGTGGGATACTCATTCGCGTCGTCAAAAGTTGTACAGTGCAAGGAACGACCGAGCGAGGAGCACAGATAATACTCACTGTATATCGAGCACCGCAGCGACCGAGTGACGCCGCAATGGGCGGCTTTTCACGGCGCATTATCCAATCCGGCAAATCTTTCAGTTTTACCCAAACGTTTCTTATAACCATTGTCCCACTTCATCTTCAACGACTTGTGGGTAATGCATAGGGTTAAAACCTGCGGCTGAGCAATAAAGAGCGTTCCGAAGCCCGGATTGACCGGGCTCCGTGGTGCTTTGAAGCAATGACAAACGCTGCATACGAATGGGATTCTTGATGGGGGTTTCCATTCATAAGAGTTGAACGATTTTTTCCATGCCGATGTATTTGAGTTTTGGAACCAATTGGGCAGCTCGTTCTTTTAATTAAGCAATCAATGCTTGGGATAAATACTTTCCCCTCTCTCAAACATTCATAAACACCGGCAGTCAGAGAGAGGGGAACGGCACCAAGTGATGATGGCCTGCAAAGTATCTAAAGGGGTGAGTCGATAGGCGAGCGGCTTAGCGGAGTTATCATTTAAGCAGCAAATTTTTTCGGAATGGCTAATTTCGGTTCGAATTGAGAAAATCTGAGCCTAAGGCTAACCGGACTTATTTAAAGTATAAGCGTAAAGAGACGCCTGACTACAAAGCCTGCAGACCGGAGTCCCCGGTGCGGATGCGGATCACTTCATCAATGGTGGAAATGAAAATCTTTCCATCGCCGGCAGCGCCGGTTTGGCAAACTTTACAGATAATATCGGCCGCTTTTTGAACTTCCTGATCGGCAACGACCAACATCACGATTTTCTTCGGCAATAAGTCGATCCGGTAATCGCCAACCCGCCATTGAAGGGTAATTCCACCTTGAGCGCCGCGGCCTTTGACTTCATAAACCGTCATGCTGCCAAATCCCTGTTCTTCCAAAGCTGTCCGCAGATCCGGCAGCTTTTCTTCACGAATAACCGCTTCGATTTTTTTCATCCAGATAACCTCCATTCATGAAGTTGATTTTCCAAAAGTAGTTTACCTCATGATATCATGGATACTCATGAGAATTCAATGCTTAGAGTAAGAAAGGGACCCCGGCGGCAGCGATTTTACGAGATAAAGTTTCTGACCAGGTCTTCCAAAGTGTCGCGGCGACGGATCAATCTGGGGAGGCCATCGCCTTGAATCAGGATTTCGGCCGGCCGCAACCGGTTGTTATAGTTGGAAGCCATGGACATGCCATAGGCGCCTGCGTCGATGACGCCAATGATGTCGCCAACCTCCGTTACCGGTAATTCCTTATCCTTGGCAAGGATATCGCCGCTTTCGCAAATATTTCCGACTAAGGTGACCGTTTCCTTTTCTGTTTTCGTTCCTTCATTGTCCAAAGCGTGATTCCCCGGGTAGACTTCAATATCATGTTCGGCCCCGTAAAGAACAGGCCTCATCAATACGTTAAATCCAATATCCGTTCCAACGTATGTTTTTCCGTAGCTTTCTTTTTTGGAATGAACTCTGCCGAGTAAAACCCCGCATTCTGCCACGATGTAGCGGCCGGGCTCGATCCGGAATTGAAAATGGTCGGGAAACCCGGCGCCATGTTTTTGTAAAACCGAAGCAAAATCGGTTTTGAATTTCACCAGATCCAAACCTTGCTGGCCTTGCTGCTTTTGGTAAGGAATGCCCATTCCTCCCCCGAAATCGATAAATTCCAGTTCCTCAAAAGAAGTCGCGACTTCGAGTAATTTTTTGACCCCTTCCAGATAAACGGCGCCGTCTAAAAACAAAGAGCCGAGGTGTTGGTTAAGGCCCGTTACTCTTAATTTATATTCGCGGGAGATTTTTTTTATTTCCCCCAAATGATCGGTGGTCATTCCAAACTTGGTACTCTTTCCGGCGGTGACCACCTTTTCGTGGTGTCCCACTCCGATGCCGGGGTTGATGCGCAGGGCTACTTTGCCGCCGGGATTAATCTTTCCGAACTGCTCCAGTTGGGAAACGGAGTCTACACTGACCATCACGTGGTGTTCCAGAGCCCATTCCATCTCCGCGGGTGAAACATTGTTTCCGATATAAAAAATTTCGGAAGGCAGAAATCCCGCCGTTAAGAGCAGAAAAATCTCACCAGGGGACATGGCATCGGCGGTCAGGCCTTCTTCACGGATGATTTTCAACAATTCAACATTGGAGTTGGCTTTACAGGAATAATCGGCCTGAAATTTAAAGCCGGGCATGGAAATCAAGTGGGCTATTTCCCGGCAACGGGCTCTAAGAACCCTCTCGTTATAGACATAGAGTGGACTGCCATAATGCTCGAGTAATTTTTGGGGGATTGTCGCTCCATAAAACTCATTAGGCTTCGGGTATTCATTCATGGTCGGTATGCTCCTCAATCCGTGGACTGGTCGTTATGGCAATCAATTCGATTTCATTGGTGAGGGAATCTTTAATTAACCGCACCAAATTTTTATTCCGGGAGAAAAGACAAGTAACCTCCTTATGGGGAGAGAGTTCCCCGGTCAAGACATGGGTTGAATCGGCAATGAGCCTGATTTCACCGGGGACTTTTTCGCGGTGATAAACGATGGCGCCGGGAAGCTCATAGTCGGAACCGGTGATCAATACCACTTTCAGCCCTCTGTCGCAGGCGGTTGCGATTTCTGAACGGACCAGAGAAAGTTCTGCTTTAGAGCAGGATAAATAAATTCTTTCGGATGCGCCCGTGATGATATTTTTCATTTTGGAAAGGATTTGGGTAAAACCGTTGATGGTGATATAGGGTTCCAAAGGTTCGTCTTTGATGGGTATTTGTTGGCCGATAAAGGATAAAGTCTCCTCGACCTGGCGGCGGATATTTTGAATCATTTCGTTGACCGGAACCGCGATATATTTAATGGTAGCGGCGTCGATCCGGCAGGCCCCGCCTTTTTCGGCCAGCCCGGCTAAGGCAAGATAAACGTTGGACCGGGAAATGCCGGTGAGTTTGGCTGCCTCGTAACCGGTGAGAGCCCCCTCTTTGCATAGGGTGAGATAAAGCAAGGATTCGTGTTTGGTAAAGCCGACTTTGATAAGGGCCTCAATGAGAGTCATGGTTTCTCCATAGTGGTTTTATTTAGAACCACTATACTATTTTGCAATAAAATTGTCAATGGTTTCTCCCTTGTTGGATGATTGTTATGATAAGGTTATGAGCCGTAAAACGAAGAGTTGATAACAAAAAAGCGACACCGTATATCGGCTCGCTTTTTCATGAAGGATTGTTTTTTGATGAATTAAAGTGCGGTTTCGCCGCTCTCTTCGGTACGCACCCGGATCACTTCGTCAATCGTGGAGATAAATATTTTTCCGTCGCCAGCTGCGCCGGTTTTGCTGGTTTTGCAAATGATATCGACTACTTGCTGACAATCCTGATCTTTGACCACCAGTACAATCAGTTTTTTCGGCAGTAAATCGATTCGGTAATCCCCCACCCGCCATTGGAGGGAGATGCCTCCCTGAGCGCCGCGCCCTTTAACGTCAAAAACGGTCATTCCGATAAAACCGGCTTCTTCCAGTGCTGTCCGGACTTCTTGAAATTTCTCCTCGCGGATGATTGCTTCAATCTTTTTCATATTGCCACCTCATTTTAATAATAAGCTTCTTCGCCATGTTGGGAGATATCGAGTCCTACTTGTTCTTCCGCTTCATTTACCGCAAGCCCCCAGATTTTGTCGACCAATTTTGCCAAGATGAATGTTGCCAACATGCTAAAAGCGATGACAACAAGGACGGCTAAAACTTGTACTCCGAGTGGGCCCCAATTACCGTAGATTAAGCCGTTGGCCCCGGCCGGATTAATACTTTTGCTGCAAAAAATGCCGGTGGCGATAGCGCCCCAGGCGCCTCCCAATCCATGGCAAGCCCAAACATCAAGCGACTCATCAAGCTTCCAACGGTTGCGCAACCGAATACCGGCGGTGGAAATCCCAGCGGCAACAGCTCCGATAACAATGGCTGAAGCCGGGGAAACAAAGCCGGATGCTGGAGTAATGGCTACCAATCCGACGACGGCTCCGGTGGCCATCCCAAGAGCGCTGGGCCTGCGGTCAATCCAATTAATGGCCATCCAGGTCAAGGCCGCTGCTGCTGCTGCAGTGTTTGTGGTCACAAAGGCATTGGTAGCCAATTCGTTGGCCCCGAGGGCGCTGCCGGCATTGAAACCGAACCAGCCGAACCAGAGGAAAACGGCTCCGAAGACGGTGAAGGGGATGTTATTGGGTTCCATGCTTACAACGGTAAAACCTTTTCGTTTTTTAATGACTGTAGCGAACACCAGCGCTGAGAAACCGGCAGTGATATGTACTACAGTTCCACCGGCGAAATCCAGCGCACCCAGGTTTCTGAGCCATCCTCCAACCCCCCACACCCAGTGAGCGACCGGATCATATACCAAGGTTGCCCATAACAAGGAAAAGATTAAAAAACTGCTGAACTTTATTCTTTCAACGAAAGCTCCTGTAATGAGCGCCGGAGTGATCACCGCAAACATCATTTGGAAAACCATGAAAGCCAGATGCGGGATAGTGGATGCATAGTCGGGATTGATTCCTTTTACACCATTGAGCCCCAGCCAGCTCAGATTGCCGACAATTCCTTTTACATCGGGGCCAAAGGCCAGACTGTAGCCGAATAATACCCATTGGATACTGATTAGCGCCAACATTGCAAAACTGAACATAATGGTGGATAATAAATTTTTCCTACGAACCATACCGCCGTAAAAATAACCTAGAACCGGGGTCATCAGCATCACCAGTGCGGCTGAAATTAAGACCCATGCCGTATCGCCAGTATTCATAAAACAACCTCCCCAAGTTAATTTGATGTGAACTATGTTTATGATTATAGCACATACATAACACGATATCAACGATCGTGTTAATATAGAAATAGTATTTTAATATTATATAATAAATGCTAACATTGATGTCACATTAATATAAAATTACTAAAACACCGCCAGTGGGTGTTGCTGTTGGATTTCTAGCGGCATAAAGGAAAATGGATATCAATGGGTTGGTGTTTTAAATCAAAGGGGAATGCCTGTTTTGCGGTTTTGTAGAGAATGGGAGCTTCGTGGGCAAGCTTGATAAGGCATTGCTAATTTGGAAATTGATTGCAGAATGAGAATTGAAGCGGTGCCTTTTGGGTTGAAGACTGATATTGGACGTTTGAAATTAAAGTTAACAATCGGGTAGAGAATTTGGGTTGGAAATTATGTTTCCGAATCGTTTTGATATAAAGCATAAGGCGTTTTACCCATATTGGGATAGCCAAGATGACAACGTTCGTAGTTGTAGAAGTGTAACCACTCATCGAAATCGCTTTGTATTTTTTCGATGGAATCATAAGCTTTCTTAAACAGGACTTTTTGAAAGAATTCTCTGATAACGGTCTGTTTAAAGCGCTCGATGAAGCCGTTGTTATGAGCCCCATGGATGATTGCGGTGCGGTGCTCAATGTCGTTCAACAAGAGATATAATTCGTAATGGTGTTTTTGGCTGCCGCAGTACTGACGCCCGTTATTGGTGATGATGGCTTTGATGGAAATATTTTGAGCTTTATAAAAAGGTAATACATCATTGTGGAGAATTGCCACGGCGCAATCGGGCAGCCGGCCCGGATGTAAGAAACCGAAGGCGAAACTGTTATAGGTATCGACAACGGCCTGCAGGTATACTTTTCCGATGCCTTTCAGGGAAACTACCATCATGGTATCCTGGGCCAATATTTCTGCCGGATGATTGGCGGGATTGTTGCGCTCCCTGAAGCAGGGATTATATTTTTCGATTCGGATCATTTGTTCCTCGGTAAGTTGGATTTCCCCCTGAAGCACTTTTTCTTCCAATTTCCAAAGCCGGGCGTTTTTATTCCCCATTTCATTTTGAATCAGTATTTTTTGGATGGTGGGAGAACTTACCGCCAGTCCCTGATTTTTCAGATGATTGCTAAGGCGGACACAGCCCCAAGCGGGGTGCTCGATGCTTAATAACAGAATCTTCTCGGCGATCCAGCCGGGAGTTTTCCGGGGGTGGTTTTTCCGGACAGTGGGTATGGTTTGAAAACTTTCGATCCCGGAAAGCTGAAAACGTTTTTTCAGTTCCCGCAAATTTCCATTGGAGAGTTCGTTTTGATGATAGGCAACACTGACGTTATTGAGCAATTGGTTCAACTCAGGGAGCGTCATCCTCTGGTGCAAATCGTTTTCCGGTTGAGACATATTGCAAATCCCTCCCCTCGGGAACTAACCGAGCCGGCGTACAATTTCAAGTTCGCGCTTTCTGTTTTTAAAATCAACATCTTACATCATATAATATAACATTAACACATATCTTACACAAGTCAAGATATTCCAGGTTAAATATTACTATTAAGTTTTTCATATAACACACATATGACAAATGACTGATTTCGTAGAGGGTACGGGAGTAAAAAAATTATAGGAAAATCAAAAAACGTCCATTCAAAGATAAAAAATTTTTTTCTATACTGTAAACGATGAGTTAAAAAAGAGTTAAATCTTGTTGGCCCGCAGGTGGCGATGGTTGCTAGACTCTTTTGAATGTTCATCAAAATAAATAAAATCAGGGGAGGTTTTTTGAGTGAAAAGAAGTTTGATCGTGTTTGTTTTCGTTGTGGCTTGCTTGGTGCTTGTCATGGCCGTTAGTGTAAACGGTGCTGCAAAAAAAATTGTAGTCGGTTTTTCCCAGATTGGCGCTGAAAGCGGTTGGCGTACTGCCAATACCGAATCAATCCTTTCCGAAGCCAAAAAGTATCCCAATATCGTATTGAAGTTCTCCGATGCCCAGCAAAAACCGGAGAATCAAATTAAAGCCATTCGTTCCTTCATTGCACAAAAAGTAGACGTTATCGGCTTTACCCCGGTTGTTGAAACCGGTTTCGAGCCTGTTTTAAGAGAAGCTAAAAGAGCTAAAATCCCGGTAATCATTATCGACCGTATGGTTGATGTGAAAGACAATTCCCTCTGGGTAACCCACATGGGTTCCGATATGGTGCTGGAAGGCCGTAAAGTCGTTAATTTTATGGTTGAAAAGGGTTGGAAAGGGAATATCGTTGAGATGGTTGGAACCGTTGGTTCTTCCGCGGCTGTCGGCCGTCACAAAGGGTTTACGGAAGAGCTCGCAAAACATTCGGAATTCAAAGTTATTAAATCCGAGAGCGGTAACTTCACCCGTTCTGAAGGCAAACAGGTTATGGAAGCTTTCTTAAAAGCCGAGGGCAAGAATATCAATATTCTGTTTGCCCACAATGATGATATGGCCATCGGCGCCATCCAGGCCATTGAGGAATATGGTTTGAAACCCGGCAGCGACATCAAAATTATCTCCATTGACGGCGTTCATGATGCTTTCCAAGCCATGATTGAAGGCAAACTCAATTGCACCGTAGAATGCAGCCCGCTGCTTGGGCCTCAATTCTTCGAAGCGGTTATGGCTGTTGTAAACGGTAAGAAACTGCCGAAAGAAACCATCACCAAAGAAGGCGTATTCCCGATGGAAGTCGCCAAAGAAGTTATGCCCACTCGTAAGTATTAAGATTTGACAAGTTCCAATTTAACTGGATTTTTCCTATAAAAGGGGCTGTCGCAAAATTGTTGCAACAGCCCTCAACTTAATTTTAAACGTTCCGGCATATCAAAATTAAAATGGAGAATGGACTGTTTTCAAATACAGATTGAATTTTTTGTAACCTTATATCCTCTTATGCGGGGAATGAAGTTGCCGAAAGAAAGTCTAACGTAGAGGTGAATCATATGACCGTATCACCTAAAAACATAGCGCCTAAAGTATCGGGCCAATCCGTTCCTTTGCTTCAAATGAAGAATGTAAGCGTAATGTTTCCAGGGGTTAAGGCTTTGTCCAATGTTAACTTTGAAGTAAAGCGCGGTGAAGTGCATGCCTTGATGGGTCAAAATGGGGCAGGAAAATCGACCTTAATCAAGGCTTTAACCGGTGTTAACCGGATGAGTAAGGGAAAAATTATTTTCGAAGGTTCCGAAATCAATCCTCGTTCAACCAAGGAAGCCCAAGATATGGGGATTAGTACCGTTTATCAAGAAGTTAATCTGATTCCTTATCTTTCAGTGGCAGAGAACATTGGCTTAGGGCGTCAGCCAATGCGGATGGGCCAGATTGACTGGAAAGAAATGAATAAACGCGCTGAAAAGGCGCTTGCACGTTTGAATTTGCAATTGGATGTAACGCAGCAATTGTCCGCTTATTCGATTGCTGTTCAACAGATGGTGGCTATAGCCAGGGCTGTGGATATTTCTGCCCGGCTATTAATCTTTGATGAACCAACTTCGAGCTTGGATGAGAAAGAAGTGGCTCAATTATTCACGGTGATTCGGAAGTTGAAAGCCGAGGGCCTAGGAATTATTTTTATTACTCACTTTTTGGATCAAGTTTATCAAATTTCCGATAGGATTACGGTGCTTCGGAATGGAGAGCTGATTGGGGTTTATGAATCGCAATCCCTGTCGAAACTCGACTTAATTGCAGCGATGGTGGGTAAGGAATTGGGAGACCTGGAGAACACTTCAAAGACAAAATCTGCAAGCAGCCAATCAACAAAAAAAGAAGTGTTTCTCAAAATCAAAGGTATGGCTAAAGCGAATTCCATCGATACCTTTGATATTGATTTTTGTAAGGGCGAGGTTGTGGGTTTGGCCGGATTGCTTGGTTCCGGACGGACCGAAATGGCCAGATTGATTTTCGGGATTGACCGTCCGGATAAAGGCAAGATGAGTTTGAACAATCGGGATGTGGCGATTCATTCTCCACAACAGGCGATGGGATATGATTTTGGGTTTTGCCCCGAAGACAGAAAGGTTGAAGGAATTATTCCAAATCTGACAGTTCGGGAAAATATTATTTTGGCATTGCAAGCCAAGCGGGGGTGGTTTAAAAGCTTTTCACGTAAAAAACAAATCGAAATTGCCGAACGTTATATTCGCGAATTGAGTATTGCCACTCCCGGTACTGAACAAGCTGTAAAGAACCTGAGCGGTGGGAATCAACAAAAAGTGATTTTAGCGCGCTGGCTGGCCTCTAATCCCCGTTTTCTTATTTTGGACGAACCGACCCGTGGTATCGATGTAGGGGCAAAAACAGAGATCCAAAAATTAATCCTTGGGCTTTGTCAGGAAGGGATGTCGATTTTATTTATCTCTTCCGAATTAGAAGAGGTTGTCCGTTGCTGCCATCGTGTTACCGTACTGAGAGATCGGCAGAAAATCAGCGAACTAACAGACGATCAGGTCAACGAGCAAACCATTATTCATACGATCGCGGAAGGGGGCCGGATCGAATGCCAGTTTTAAAAAAGATATTTTCAAATCCGACATTTAAAAAATTGATTTGGCCAATTTTAGCCCTGATTTTGGTTTTATTGTTTAATCTTTTTTATACCCCGCATTTTTTTGATGTCGGAGTTAAGGATGGTCATTTCTTTGGGAGTCTCATTGATATTATCAACCGGGTTGCACCCGTTTTGGTTATCGCGATTGGAATGACTTTAGTTATCGCCACGGGCGGTATCGATTTATCGGTGGGTTCAATCGTTGCGATTTCCGGTGCGATAGCTGCATTGATGATTCGCCCAGGTTATCTGCATGGCGATTTATCTTACCCTCCGCCGCCACCCATTATATGGTTGGTGGTTGTACCATTAATCGCCTGTGCAATAGCCGGGGCGTGGAACGGATTTTTAGTCAGCTTTTTGAAAATTCCGGCGATGGTCGGGACTTTAATTTTGATGGTAGCCGGCCGTGGTATCGCTCAATTAATTACCCAAGGACAAATCATTACATTTCACGCCAAGCAATTTCAATTTATCGGGACCGGATTTCTGTTTATGTTGCCGTTTCCGGTAACGATTATAGCGGTCATGTTGTTCATAACCTATTTGTTGACCCGTAAGACTGCAATCGGGCTTTTTATTGAATCGGTCGGCGATAATCCTAAGGCCAGCCGGTATGGGGGTGTAAATGCTACTTTAATCCAATGGGTGGTTTTTGTCTTCTGCGGGATTTGCGCAGGGGTTGCAGGTTTTATTGTCAGTGCGGATATCAAGGCTGCTGATGGTAACAATGCCGGTGCGGATATGGAGACGGATGCCATATTGGCGGTTATTATCGGTGGCACACCGATGACCGGCGGCAGGGCCTGTTTATCCGGTACGGTGATCGGCGCCCTTGTAATGCAGGCCTTAAAAACTACGATTTTAACACTGGGAGTGCCTCCTCAATACGTAAAGGTAGTAAATTCTATAGTCGTTGTGGCAGTATGCCTGCTACAATCGCCATTGTTCAGAAGTAAATTAACGAATGCATTCGGTAAGATGAGGAGGGTTACGGCATGAGACTTCCGATTAAGCAAAAACATATTCCAATCGCTGCTACCATTGGGGTTTCAATTTTGCTTTATTTTGTAGCGGCTATCCGTTTCCCGGGTATCTTATCCATGAGCGTTTTGTTAAACCTGCTTTATGATAACTCATTTTTGGGAATCTGCGCCGTAGGCATGACATTTGTTATTTTAACCGGCGGTATTGATCTTTCGGTCGGGGCTGTGGTCGCTTGTACCAGCGTGGCAATTGCGGTTTTGGTTCGCGATTTTCATATGCACCCTGTGATAGCATCACTGATTTTAATGGGAATAGGAGTTATTTACGGCATTATGATCGGCAGTTTGATACATTTTTTTGATATTCCGCCATTTATGGCGACGATGGCAGGTTTGTTATTTGCCCGGGGGTTCTGTTTCGTATTGAGTATTGATTCGATCCCTATCAACCATCCGTTTTACTTGAAAGTTTCCGATATTTCGATCCCGATTTTGGATGGCAATCTCTCAATCCCTGGAATCATTTTCTTACTGGTTTTGTTTGCGGGGATTTTTCTGGCTGGGAGAACCCGGTGGGGCCGAAGTGTTTATGCGGTTGGCGGTAATCTTCAATCCGCCAACTTGATGGGGTTGGAAAGTGGTAAAACTTTGATTAAGGTTTATGCTTTTAGTGGTTTCTGTTCTACTCTGGCTGGCTCTGTTTATGCATTGTATACTTTTTCCGGGAACGGCTGGGCGGCCAATTATATGGAAATGGATACCATTGCTGCAGTGGTCATGGGCGGAACATTGCTTACCGGTGGTGTTGGTAGTGTACTTGGGACCTTATTTGGTGTTTTAATTTATGGAACTATCCAGACCTATATCACTTTTGATGGTTCATTAAGCGCTTGGTGGACTAAAATCGTTATCGGGATTTTGTTATTTACTTTTATATTGCTCCAAAGATTTCTTTCTCAGACTTCAAGATTTACTTGCAGCACCGCTCAAGTTGCCTTCAATGGACAAGAAGAGAAAGCGCCTGCAGGCGCAGGCCAATCAATTTAGTTTGACGGCTGCTAAACTTAAATACCATCCCATTCCATCCTAAAATTAGATACTGAAAAGTAGCCATTTTTGGGATGGAAATTTTAGTTTAGGTCTAATTACAGCCTGTAGTCCTTCCATATCATAGATCCAGATGACTAGGCGGATTTTTAACTCTTTTTTTCCGTTAATTGTGGGCTTAAAAGAGTGATGAGCTGAACCGTTCCGAACTGTGATTAAGCTGATTTTTTAGTACGAAAAAGATGGGAGGAAGCAATGAAATGAACAAACTCTATGATATGTTTCAACAATTCATGGCCTTATTAGAAAATATCCGGATATCTCAAAAATTGATTGCCTCTTTTTTGGGGCTTTCATTAATTCCGGTTTGTATTGTAGGTATCACATCTTATATCAGTTTCCATGAAGCCGTTAAGCAAAAAATTCAAGTTTACGCACTTGATAATTCATCGCAAATCGCATCGAATATTTTAGCCAAACAAAAGGAATTTCAAGCCATTTCCGATTTGTTATTTAATAATCAGTTTTTTTTAGCGGCTGTCCACCGATTGGAAGGATCTTCAACGGATGATCAGTTGAATAGAAGTGAAGTTGCCTCTTATTTTGGAGATTATATGATTGCAAATCGGGATGTGTTCGGCATCCTGTACATTTCGGATGCAGGCCGGAATTATTCGGTGGCTAAGGTTAAAGATTATGAGAATGATTGGCTGGATTATATTGAAAAATTGCAAAAGACAGCATATTATAAAGAAGTAAGGAAATCAGGCGGCAGTGTTCGTTGGTCTCATGCCGTTCCAATAAATACCAGCAATTTTTTGATGTTATCCCGTAGTATCCGAGGCGACACATCCGGGCCTTGTGGAGTTTTAGCAATTCTTATTGAAGAAGAGATGATTGATAAAATTATCAATCAGGCAATTTATTCACAAATAGAAGTTACCCTGGATGAGGTTCCTTATTTTTCAGTCATTGTCGATAATGAAGGTAAATTCGTTTCCAGCCCTTATAAAGGTGACATCGGTAAAAATATTCACCAAATCGTCCGGAATTGTAAACCCTTGGAAACACTTTTTAAAAGCAGGGTCTCCGCGAGTGATTATTCTTCCAGTGAAAACCAGGGCAGTTATGATAGTTTTGTCAAAGGAAGCTCTGCCTTTGTTACTTATAAATCAATCGGTTTGAATAAAAATATCGGGGGAGTTGCCGGATGGCATTTGGTCAGCTTCTCTTATCATAGGTTTTTGTTTGGCGAAGTGAATGCCATTGGTTTGATAACCCTTCTGATAGCTGTTATTGCCGGCTTTATTGCAATTCTGATCTCGATATCGGTTTCTTCCAGTATAGCGCACCCGCTGAATCAGGTTGTTGCCACGATGAGCCGGGCCGAAAAAGGTGATTTGACGGCTCGGGTATCCATTCGTTCCCGGAATGAACTCGGGGTTCTCAGCAATAGCTACAATCAGATGGTTAAGGAGATCAGCGGGTTACTGATCGAGACGAAACGGGCGATTGGTGCAATACTCAGTCGTAGCACCGATTTGGAAAAAACCTCCGATCAGTCGGCCGCATCTGCAAACATTGTAGCATCCGCAATGATTGAAATTACTCAGGGGACTTTAAATCAGACGCAGGAAGCTGAGAAATCGGCACACCAAATGAGTGAATTGGCAGAGCAAATTCAAACAGTGGTAAATCATACCGGCGATGTGGAACAAATTACCAATACTACCAAAGTTCAGAGCATAAAGGCAAAAAATGTAGTCGGTGAATTGATGGAGAAAACCGGTCTTACGGATTTGATAACGAAAGAAGTCATCCATACTATCGGCGATCTTCGGACCAGTGCTGGTGAGATAAGAAAAGTGACGGATGTTATAACAAACCTGACCGAGCAGACCAATTTACTGGGTCTCAATGCTTCGATTGAAGCGGCCCGGGCCGGAGAGATGGGACATGGGTTCGCTGTAGTCGCAGAGGAAGTCAATAAACTGGCCCTTCAATCCCGGGAAGCTACCAAGATTATCAACAATATATTGTACACGATTGAGCAAAAAGCTACTTTGTCAGCTGAAACTATCCAAAAAGCTCATCAAGCGGTCGAGGAACAAATGGAAGCGGTGACTTGGGCACAGACTTCTTTTGATGAAATTATTACGGCGATGGACAGCGCAGTTGGCAAAATTGATAAGATGAATCAAAGAATCAAGAAAATGAATACTTTAAAAGAACAAACGATGCAAGCAATTTCGAGTATTAGTGCCATTTCTGAAGAAACGGCCGCATCGGCTGAAGAGGTTTCAGCCTCTTCAGAAGAACAAACTGCAGCCGCCGAACAAGTCAAGATATTAGCCGTGGAATTAAGGCAAATGGCTGAAAAACTGGTTGAGGATATTGCAAAATTTAAGATTCAAAACGAGGGGGATTTTGACAAGCCTTTTAAAATATTCATCATGGAGTAACCAAGCGGGATATATTTATAATAGTAGAGGGTAACCCAATGATTGTAGACACGCAACCGATAGATGTTCAAAATAAAAACTGGCCTAATGATTTCATACGATATAAAATCATTTTCTTTTTCCTTTCTGTTTCTTTATTACCGATTTGCATGATTGGATCTTTTTCTTATTTTTGTTTGAAGGCGAATGTAACTCAAACAACAGCTCAGTATTCCCTGGATATGCTGATCCAAACCGTAGCGAATATCCAATTAAAGCTGGCTGAATTTGAAAATATCTCAGTCCGGCTGTTTATCAATAAAGATTTTAATGAAGCTTTGTCTGATTATACGAAATCCAGAGACGGCACCGGCGTAATCCGGAAAAAAAATATCGAAGACTACTTTAATGAGTATATGATAAGTAATAAAGATATCTTTGCTTTTATGTTTATCAGTGATACGGATAATAATCAATCGATCGTCATTGCCAAAGATTACTATGAGGATTTTGTCGGCTTAACCAAACATTTTTCAGAAACCAGTTCTTATCAAAATATTATTGTGGCGGGTGGAGGCATTGTTTGGTCCAATACCATCAAACTCAACCGCAACTATTTTTTAGTCCTGGGCAGACACATTAAAGATGCCGTTAGCGGGGAACCTTTAGGTGTTTTGGCGATTGTGGTGGATGAAGAGAAAATTGATCAGTTAGCCAATTTGACCCTTTATAATAAACTGAATATATCCGTCGGCAATATGGAACGGTATTCTTTCATCATGAATAACGAGGGAGAAATCATATCGTCCCCCTTAAAAGCGGATATTGGAAAAAACATTGCAACTTTGATGCGGGATATTACACCCTTAAAACCGATTTTAAAGTATACCGGCGACCGGGATTATGGAAACGAAATCAATCAAGGCAGCTATATTACTCAAGTAAACAACCAACCTATGCTGATAACCTACAAATCAATCGGCAGCAAGATCGGAATTGGCGGTAAAAGCGGTTGGCACCTCATCAGTGTGGCCTCAACTTCAATTTTATATCAGGGCTTAAAAATGGTAGGATTGACAACCCTGTTGTTGGGTATCGCCTTTGGTGTTATTGCCGTAAGCATTTCAGTTCATGTTGCTTCGTTATTTAATAATCAACGGAGTTAATTCCTAGCAATCTTTCTTGTATAGCAAATGTTTTAAGAATCGATAGAGGGAGAGGTGATTCTTTATGCCCCGGCGGACTCTTCGTTTTCTCATTCTCTGCTTTTTTTTCTTTGGACTCTGTTTTGTGGAAATACCTTATTTAAAAGCTATCCCGGCAGGTGCCCAGTCTGATTTACCGGGTTCCAACGACTCCCTGTTATCCCGAAAAAGGCCATTGGTTATTGCTATTGTTCCGAAATCACTTGACAATTTACTTTATACGGATGCCAAAGAAACCGCCGAGCTTGCCGCCAGAAGACATAATGTCCAGTTGGAATGGGTGGCGCCGTTCAAAGTTGACCCGGATCTGCAAGTTAAATTAGTGGAAGGATTAATATGGAGAAAAGTTGATGGTATTGCGATAAGTTGCAGCGATCCTGAAAAACTCAGCAAAGTCATTGCCAAAGCAATAGCGGCCAATATCCGGGTAGCAACCATCGATGCGGACTGCCCCGGGAGTAAACGGCTTTTTTATTGCGGTACCGACAACTACAAGGCCGGAAGGGCTTGTGGTGAAGCGATGATAAAAATCGTTACCCAAAGGGGTCTGGCAAATAAACATTTACGGACCGCCATCCTTACGGGAGGCATTGAGGCTCATAATTTAAATGAACGGATTCGAGGATTTAAAGAGGCGGTGACCGGTAAAATCAAACTGGATTATACAGCGCTACTGGCTTGTAATGATGATACGAGTGCTGCAGCCAAGTTAGTCGAGTCCTATATTAAAAAACATCCTGAAACCGAAGTGTTCTATTTTTCAGGAGGGTGGGCATTCTTTGGACCGACCGAATCGATGCCTTTTTACCAGAAATGGTGTCAAAACGGGGGTATTGCGGTGTCGATGGATACCAGTTTTCCTGTTCTTCAGGCGGCTCAAAAAGGATTTGCAGAGGCTTTAGTCGGGCAGGACTTTCGCAGAATGGGGGAACTGACAGTCGATTATCTGGTCCAGGCCATCAAAGGATTACCGGTTCCCAATCATTATATTGATACAGGTCTTGAACTCGCCGATCGATCCAATTTCGGTCTGCTTTTAAAACAGAAAAAGCCTTGGGAGATGAAATGAACGCAAATCATTCAGCGCCTTCGCTATGGTCCGTGTTAAAAACCGGACATTTTAAATCAATAAGGCTGGGCTCCATTCGCGTTAAATTTATTTTGTCCTTTATTCTTCTTTGTATCATTCCCATGATACTCTTGGCGTTTTTTTCTTATCGCACTTATCTTGGAATCCTTCAGAGCAATGTCCATTCTTATACCAGTGAAGTCATTGATCGGGTTGACCGGAATTTACAAATTTATATCAGTGATTTGGAAAGAGCGCTCGAGCTTCGTGGGGATTATTATAACGTCCAATTTATTAAATTGAGCTCTGCCGGTGACATTGAGGGGAACCGTAAATTTACTTTCCGAATGTGGGAAAACTTGAACAATATCAAAGCTTTAAAAACCGATCTGCGGGACGTTACCATAACAACCCTCGATGGAGTTACAGTGGGATGCTATGGAATTTATCACACCGATTTGTCCCAAAATGAGCTTTTCCAGACCTTGGCGAACCGTACAACCAAAGGAGATACCATGGTCATCTGGGGTCCCCACCCCGATTGGCTTGGGGGAAAGGTGTTTACTGTCGGGAAGGCTATCCGCGGGGATTACGATAATTTCTTGGGAATGATGAGCATCGATGTGGATGTTGAACTACTGAATCAAATTTGCCGGAACATTACGTTGGGAAAGACCGGTTATGTGATGCTGGTAGATGACGAAGGCCAAATCATTTATCATCCCAAACCGGAGTTCATCGGCAAACCATTGGGCCTTTTATTGGGAAATCCCAATGCCAACCAGTGGAAGTCGGGGTTCTTTACCGCCCAAAAAGGCCCGGTTGATCAGGTGATTACTGTTAAAACCTTTACCCTGGCTAATTGGAAGATTATCGGCCTGTCCAATAAAGCTGAATTGACGGCTGAAATGCGAAAGATAACCGGACTCACCCTGGGTTTAATCACTGCGACCATTGTTGCTTTAACTTTGGCGGCCATTTTCTTGTCCGGGTTACTCACCAAACCCATCAAAGAACTTCAACACTCTATGCGGCGGGCCTCGGAAGATTTAAACACCAATGCCAATATTAATACCCAAGATGAAATCGGGCAACTCGGAGAATCGTTCAATCAAATGCTGGCCCGGATCCGTCAACTGATGGAGCAAAATGTCCAGGAACAAAAAAAGTTGCGCCGTACCGAGATGATCGCCCTTCAAGAACAAATCAAGCCTCATTTCATTTATAACACTTTGGATCTGATTATTGGTTTATTGGAAACCCAGCGGAATGAAGAAGTTGTAACCATGGTGGAAGCCTTGGGAGTATTTTTCCGGACCAGTCTGAGCCATGGCCATGAATATATCTCGATTCGGGAAGAAACGGAGCATGTCCGCAATTACTTATATATTCAGCGGTTCCGGCATGGTGACAAATACGACTATGTAATCGATGTTCAGGAAGATATTTTGACCCATAAGACGTTGAAATTGATTCTTCAGCCCTTGGTTGAAAATGCTATTTACCATGGAGTACGTGAAAGCGAGCAACCTGGTGGGCTAATAAGGGTTCGCGGATACGGTGTTGATGAACAGGTATATTTTGAAGTTGAGGATAATGGTAAAGGGATTCCGCCGGAACTGCTGGAGGAAATCGGGCAGTGTTTGGAAGGAAATACGACTCCGGAGTCAGAAACCAAATTTTTTGGGCTGCGCAATGTCCATGAGCGGCTCTCACTGGCATTTGGGAAAGAATTCGGCCTCACCATTGAAAGCTGGCTGGGGCATGGTACGAAAGTAATCGTTCATTTGCCGTTAATCCGTAAACAGGATTAAGAAAAGACTGGATGGGTTATGAGGCATAAGGTAATTAAAAGGGTAGGCTTATAGGCAATTTTCATATTAGTCCCCCACCCCGGCCCGTCGGGGCACGTGAAAGGATGAAAATAGGTTTTATCCCTGTGTCTCTGTGGCCTAAATGCTTTTTGGCCACAGAGACACGGAGACACAGAGAAAGAATTGAGGCAAAAAGTATTTTCTGAGTAGGAAAAACTAAAGGCTGTTAAAGAGGGTGTTTGATAATGACCAGCTTGTTAATTGTTGAGGATGAGGAAGCGATTAAGCAAAAATTAATGGGCAATGTCTCCTGGCACGAGTATGGGTTCAAGCCGGTCCTGGGCGCTTCCAACGGGCTGGAGGCACTGGCTATTTTGGAACAAACCCCCATTGATATCATGGTAACCGATATTCAAATGCCTAAAATGAATGGTATCGAATTGGTTAAAGAAGTTAAAAGGCGCAACAATTCGATGAAAATTATTGTAATATCGGGTTTTGCCGAGTTTGAATATGCGCAGGAGTCAATTAAACTGAACGTAGCCGATTATCTTTTGAAACCTTTCGCCAGCCGTAGACTATTGGAGATTGTGCTCAGGCTAAAGGAACAAAGGGACCAGGAACAGGCTGAAAAAACGGAACTACAAGAATTGCGCGATAATCTTCGCAGAAATATGGAGGCCTTACGGGAAAAATTTTTTTTGAATTTATTGAATCATAACATGGCCGGCATGGATATGGCGGCTGAATTAAGGTTCCTGGGTTTGGAACGTTTGGCTGATTTGCCCTATCAAGTGGCGGTCATTGAAATTCCGGAAGGACTTCTACGCGAGGTAACCGAGGAGGATAAATATCTTTTAAACTTGCAATTTATGAATCAGGCCAAAAGGTTGTTGGATGGCGGAGATTATCACTATTTCGCCATGAATCAATTGCGCAATCAAATGACGGTCATTTTCTTCGCGCCGGATGTGGAACTTCCGGTTCGTTTGGAAGAATATTTGACCCAATTACGGTTGGCCTTGAAACAATCGGTTACTATCGGCATAGGAGGAAAATATTGCGGCTTTCAAGATCTTTCCGCCTCATACAGGGAAGCGAAATTGGCCTCTCAATATCGCTACATCCATGGATTAAACCGGGTCTTTGCCATTCGGGATGTGAATTTTGATAATCCCAATTATCATAAATATTATTATTATCTGCATCAAAACCGTATTTTCGATGATTTGAGAGTCGGCGCGTACTCAACAATTTGCGAAGATATTAAAGCGTTCATTGAAGAAATGCGGACTTCGAATATGAACCCCGAGTCGCTGCGGATCATTGCCAGTAATTTGATTTTGCTGACGTATACTACAATGAATGAACTTGGATATAATTTAAACGAATTATTTGAGACAACCAGCCCCCATGCGCTTTCGCCATTACGGGATGTCAATAATACCGAAAGTTTGGATGAGTTGGAAAATTTTCTGGTGATTTTTTATGAAAAGATTAGTGCTTATGCCAGTCAAAAACGGAATTCCCTGAACCAAAATCTGGTGGATGAAGCACGGCGGCTGGTAGATGAGAATTATGCTTCGGATATTACTTTATCGGGAATGGCGGAGCGCTATAAAATCAGTCCGGGATATTTAAGTTTGCTTTTTTCAGAGCGAATGGGGAAAAATTTTATTGATTATCTAACCGAAAGAAGGATTAAAAAGGCTCAGGAATTGTTGAAACACACGGATATGAAAATCTATGAAATAGCATCGGCTGTGGGCTATAACGACTCTTATTATTTCAGCAACTGTTTTAAGAAGGTTGTGGGAGTCGCCCCCAGCGAATTCCGGGGGAATAACTTATAGTTGGCTGGAAAAGTCTATAAAGGATATTTTATGGAATGAAGCGAATAGATTAAAAACGAGAATGAGCAGCAGTTTCTATGTGAAAGGGTGTTTTTATGCCGAAATATCCGGATATTAAAAAGATTCTAATCATTGGACCGGGACCGGTGACGATTGGCCAGTCTGGAGAATTTGACGATGCAATGTCCCAGGCCAGTATCGCTTTAAAACAGGAAGGTTTTCAAACCATCATTGTCAACAGTAATCCAGTCACATTATCCAGTGATATTGAGTCGGCGGATCGGGTTTACCTTGAGCCAATGACTTTGGATAATCTTAAAAATATTATTATCCGGGAAAAGCCGGAAGCTATATTGCCAGCGTTTGGTGGGCAAAATGCCCTCAATTTGGCATATTTTTTAGCAAGGTCAGGCATTCTCGCCCAATATCAAATTCAGTTGCTGGGTGTCCCGGAAACTGTTATTGAAAAAACAGAAGACCGTTTGAAATTTAGGGAGTGGATGACTGAATTAGGCCTTAAACTCCCTGCCGGTGAAATTGCTATAACTCTAGGCGAAGGAATGGCCATTGGCCAAAAAATCGGATTCCCGGTGGCTCTCCGGGCTTCTTTGGCAGTAGAAGGCTCCGGAGTGATGATTGCCTATAATCAGGAAGAGTTGGAAGAATTTCTGGAGATGACTTTGGGTCTTTCCCCCATCCACCAGGTTTTGGTGGAGAAGGCTTTGGATGGATTCCATGAATTTGAGTTTGAACTTCTCCGGGATGGGGATGGTCAAACCCTGCTCGTCACTTCTTTGGAAAATATTGATCCGCTAGGCGTTCATACGGGGAATAGCGCGGTAGTCATTCCGGCGCAAGGCTTGAGCGCAGAGGAATATCAAAATCTAACCGAAGTTTGCCGGGAGATTGTTCGGGGATTGGGTGTTAGCGGCAGTGTCAACATTCAAATGGCCGTTAATTTAAACGATAAAACCATTTTCCCCATTGAAATCAATCCCAGGTTTACCAAGAGCACTGCGCTGGCAGCCAGAGCAACCGGATATCAAATTCCGGCAATAGCGGCCAGGTTGGCGGCAGGTTTTAGTTTGACGGATTTGGGATTGACGGGTACGGGTTCCCTGGAGCGAACAATGGGGAAAACCGCCGGATATACGGCTGTGAAGTTGCCGTGCTTCGACTTTGATAAGTTTCCCGCAGCCGATTCAACATTGGGCACAACCTTAAAAGCCGCTGGGGAAGTCATGGCTTTTGGCTGCGATTTTAAGGAAGCTTTCCAAAAAGCTTTACGTTCGTTGCCGGAGGAACGATATGGACTTGGAGCCGATGGGAAAGATGTCGATGAATCAAAGTTAACTATCTGGGAACTCCAAGATAAGCTCAGTAATGCCAATCCGGAGCGTTGGTTTTATACGCGTTATGCTTTAAGGCGGGGCATGTCGACCGGGGAATTACTGGACATCTCGAAATTGAGTCCTTGGTTTATTCATGAAGTTCAAGAGTTGGGAACTCTCGAAAAAAAATTGACGACCTATGCCCTATATAACTTAACAACGGAAGTATTATTGCAGGCTAAAAAGTGGGGTTTCTCCGATGTACAGTTAGCCTATCTTTTACGTACCACAGATGATGAGGTAAGGGAGACCAGACGCAAAAAGGAGATTGCATGTCATTACTTTCCCGTTGATTTGATAGGCGTCCAAGAAAAAGTCGCACCCTATTATTTTTCTACTTATGACCAAGGGTGTCCGGTGGAAGTCCAACCAGGTTCGAAAATCTTATTGTTGGGAACCGGGGCCAACCGTATCACCCAAGGTACGGAGGATGATTATTCTTTGATCCATGCCGCCAAGGCCGTCCGGGAAAAGGGATATGCAAGCGTTATGATCAATTGCAACCCGGCTTCCAGTACCACCGCTCCCCGGAATGTCGGCACGCTTTATTTTGAACCCCTCGTGAAAGAGGATATTTTGAATATAATGGATCAAGAAAAGTGCGCAGCGGCCATTTTACAATTTAGTGGGAAAATCGCCTCTCAATTAGCAGCCCCGCTTCAAAAGGCCGGGCTCCAAATCTTGGGACCCTCCGGGGACAATCAAGACGGGATCCGGGAAATTTTGAAAAAGAATCTGCCTGATCTGGGGTTATACTTGCCGGAGAGGGGAGCGGCTCCCGGTATAAAAGAAGGGATGGAGCTTGCAGGGAAGATGGGGTACCCGGTCATCGTCCGCTCGGTCAATAAACCGCTGGAGGTTTGTTTTGATGGTGAGGATTTACGGAGCTCCATGGAAGGTCTTAAAGGCATTACTCAAAACAATCCCGTAGGGATCGAAAAATACATTGATGACGGGATTGGCCTGTTGGTTCACTGTATGTTTGACGGGAATGACTTTGTGATCTGCGGAATCGCCGAGCAAATTGAGGAGGCCGGGATTCATCCTTCCGATTGCGCTTGCGCCATTCCGCCTTATTCCATCAATGGAGCGGTGATTTCCCAAATAAAGTCGCTAACGGGTTCGATCCTCAAAGCTTTGCAAGTGAAGGGATACTTCCATATCCAGTATGCCGTGAAACATGAGCGGATTTATTTATTGACTGTAAAATCCCAGGCGGATTCGTTGTTGCCCTTTATTTGCAAGGCGACCGGGGTAGACTGGTCCGCTGCAGCCGTCAAAATTTTATTGGGTGATTCTATTAAGGCTCAGGGCTTAAGGGAACGGGTCTTGGGCCACACGGCGATCCGCGAGGCTGTCTTCTCGTTTGATAAGTTTCCGGGCGTCGATACCCTGCTGGGTCCATCCATGCGGTCCAGCGGTGAGGTGATGGGGATTGATCCCGATTTTGGAATGGCTTTTATTAAATCTCAATTGGCGGCCGGGGAGAGAATACCTGAAGCCGGAGCCATTTATGTGAGCATCCGGGATGAAGACCAGCGGAAATTTATGGCGATTGCCGGGCAGTTTATTGACTTGGGGTTCACGATAATGGCCGGGGAAGAAACGGCGGATTTTTTGAACCGTAATAATTTGCCGTGCCGGCCGGTGAATAGAGTCGGTCAAGGCAGGCCCAATATTATGGATAAAATTAAAAACGGGGAAGTTTGCTGGATTATCAGCATTAATTCGGGACGAAAAACCAGTCCGGCCGAAGCTCAAATTCGCAGCTCCGCTGTGGGACGGGGAATTCCGATCACTACGACGCTATCTGGCGCCCAGGCTCTTGTATTGGGGTTGCGGCAATATTCGAAAAATCAATGGAGCGTTAAATCTTTGCCGGAATATTATAAATAGTTGCCTTATTATTCCTGCACTTGACACCTAAGGAGCGGTGTGTTAAAATGATTTAGCGTTCCGAGAAATTGATTTCGGAATTTGTCCTATGGAGTTTTCTGTAGGAGTGTCCGAGTGGTTTAACCCCCTTTCGGAGATGTTCTCTGGAGGAGTGTCCGAGTGGTTTAAGGAGGCGGTCTTGAAAACCGTTGTACCGCAAGGTACCGGGGGTTCGAATCCCTCCTCCTCCGCCAGATAAAAAAGGAAAGAGCTAAAAGGGTAAAGGGTAAAACATGGAACTTATGAATTTTCTCTTTACACTTCACATTTTATCAACCTGGAGAGGTACCCAAGCCGGTTGAAGGGGATGGTTTGCTAAACCATTAGTAGGAGTAATCCTAGCGAGGGTTCGAATCCCTCCCTCTCCGCCAGAAATCAATAGCCGAAAGGCTTTGACATATATTTGCGCCTGTAGCTCAGCGGATAGAGTATTTGACTACGAATCAAAGGGCCGAAGGTTCAAGTCCTTCCAGGCGCACCATTTAGAAAGTTGAGGGCGAAAGCCCTTTTTTTATTTTCTAAAAAAGGGTTGTTTCTAAGAATTAGTACTGGAATCAATCAAGAATTATGTTAAAGGGGATAATCGTAACTTGGCATTGCTTTCAGAACACTCCAAAATATGCCGGGTAGAAAAGATTTTAACCAAATACTTGGAGGTGTTGGTTTGAATAAAGAGATTAAGGATATGTTGGCTTCAGTTCGTACCAGATTAACTGAGATTGCTAAAGATACGGCAGTAGTGCGGAATCTTGACAGTATAGTTTTAAATTATATGCAAGAGCGGTTTTTATACCGGCTTTCAGTTTCAGCCCATGTGGGCATTTTGTGCTTAAGGGCGGACTTTTTCTTTATAGTATTCATGGGTTTAAAGCACGCGACTTAGGATATCGATTTTTTGGTGCGGCAATTTGCAAATGATATTGATAAGTTAAAAAAGATTTTTCAAGACATCGTAGCAATTGAATGCCCGGATGGAATTGAATTTAACGAAACAGTAGAAGTGAATGAAATTCAAAAAGATGGAGATTATGTCGGCAAGCGGGTAACTTTTCAAGGAAAGCTTGGCGTAATTCCTAAGACACTTCAAATTGGTATTGGCTTCGGGGATAAAATAATACCCCGGCCGTTACTGATGGATTATCCAACATTACTTGAAGGTGTACCGGGCAGTCTTTTTAACGTAGGATGAAAGAAGTAAGAAATATTTCACTCCAAGATGTCCTTTTATTGATTGAGAGATTTATCAGTCCGGTATGGACCCCAATATGTATTGGTGATGATTTTATTAAAACATGGGATCATAACCGATTGGAATGGATTCGCCGGTTGAATTATTAGAGACAGTTTTAAATATCATTTAAAACGGGTGTTAAATACATTCAGAAATATTTTTTACCAACTATAACCGATCGTGAACCCTGCAACAGTTCCATCCTTCACCTTGTCGCGCGGAAAAAACACATTATAACCACCACTGAGGTCTAAAGTGAATCCATTATCGAATATCCTTTTGATACCAAACCTGGCTTGCAACTCATAAGAAGAGCCGTTGATAAAGTCAGTATCACCATTGGTTTCAAGTTGATTATAACCGGCATCCACAGCCCAGTATGGGCCATCCAAAGCCTCCTTAAAATAATGAGCAGTACCCAATTGGACTGAATAACCGGAGACACTGGCATTACCGTCATAAAGCACATTGGTGGAATAGTAGGTATAACCCAAACTGATGGTTTGTTGATCAGAAATGATTGTTTCATAACTGAAAGGATAAATTCCTTTGATAAAACGGGGAAAGTCGACATAGATCGTGTTTTGGGCATCCATCGCCATGCTGGTTGCAGTGCAGATTAAAAGTAAAAGAATCACTATCATCAAAAATTTCTTCATTAAAATCACCTTTGTCTTGTTTAATCTCTAATTCGTAGTTTTTTTAACCTGAGAACGATTACGTCCGCAAACGGGGAAATTGAGGCCGTTACAGCTCGCCAACAGTAACCTTAACAAATCCCCTCCAAGCTCCAAATCACAATGTTTTTTATTGAAATTTAAATCAGATCCCTCTGATAAACGTAAGTAAATTCATCATACATCCCCTCAGGGGTTCTCATCTATTGCCCAAATCCTCAAAAGCCATAGTTATGTTGTAACAATATTCATTATAAAACCGCCCTCTTGAATAAACAGTTTAACCTCAATAAAGCAAAGACCCATCAATTACTGAATTTCTAACCTCCTTGATTCTTTGGTCAGCAATGTCAAGCTTTTTCTGATCAATGATTGAAATTGTTTCTTCCGCAATCTTTTTGCAATTTCCACATTCACTACAATTTGTGGCGTTACAATCCCTATTTATAAACGATTGAATAAAGTCGCTTCCGAGCTTGCGATTGTCGAGGGAAAAAAGTTCTGGCAATGATGAAGAAAAAGCTTTCAAAAGCATCATTGCTTTAGCCGTATTTTCCGACTTTACTTTAATGGTAATTGATTTCTTAATTTGTTCATCGGTCCGTTTGATATCCCAGGCTTGTCCCAGAAAATTTAGTAAATTACCATCGTATTTCCTTTCACTATAAGCCTTTACCCTCTCTTCTAATGCTTGGGTGGAGGAACTTCGTTCGATGATCTTCAACATATCAATGCCGATCTCTTCGTAGTACGGAACATCCTCCGGACGGATCCAACGGATTTTAATGAGCTCTTCCCTATTCGACAACCGCTTTTGAAAGCAATATAAATTGTAGGCTTCGGTGAATATCGAATCTACTTCCCCGGCTGCTCCACTATGGGCGGTACAATTTGCGTGAGAATGCATATTGGGGCAATTATAAATACAACCGACATTGGCAACTAGCACCAGCTTGCATTTTACGCTCTTCCGGATTGCGGCTAAAATTTTAAAGTTCCTGTTAATATGCTCGGATAGCATCAGCGCATCAACGCCCATGTCTTCAAAACGCTTTGCTTGGCATGGATTACTTACTTTTTGGTAAGTCGATACTTTGATCTTTAGTTGAGGAAAGTTTTTTTTAACGATTTCAATCAAGTTGGTGTTCGAGATGGTCAATGAATCAACCCCTAAACTGCATACCCATTCAAGATATCTCATAATATCCCGATATCCGCTGGCGGTCAATTCTTGGTTGGAAAGGCAGGCGGAATTGATATTATAATCAAAATTCAAGCCTCTGGTATGAACTTGTTGAATATATTCACGGATTTTATTTTCTTGAACATTTCGAGTTAGCAGCGAAGAACGTCCTCCGGAAATGAGCGTTTCCGGTAATCCTCCGAATAATGACTTAACCTCCGGATAATCAATCCGGTTAATCAACTCCGGGTCCCAGTTGCAGGCGACAGTATATTCCATCTTAAACCTCCCGCCAATCACAAAATGTTAAGTACAGTTGAAAAAAATACGAATTGTTCTGGTAAAAATATTGAATATTACCAACTATAGCCAGTAGTATATTCAAATCCTTTTGTATGCAAACATTGATCTTTATTTAGATCCAAACCAACTCGTAGACCAAAGCCCAGAGTAAATCCATTTTCAAAAACCTTAGTGTAACCTAAACTGCTATATATTGCATAAGAAATACCCCTTAACCAATTAAGAGCCTGATCGTTGGGACTTGAATTTTTGATACTCAAATAACTGATACCATATGTCCAATATAGACCCTCGTAACCTTGGTGAAAATAATTAGTAATACCTAAATCAATCCCATAACCAGACTCGTTACCTGGCTTGTTATTATATATATTATAAAATACATTGGAAGAATAATGAGTAAAACCAAAATTTATGGTTTGATGGTCCGAAATGGCAGTATTATAACCGATAGGAGTTTCTCCTAAAATAAAGCCGGGAAGGTCAAACGTTATAGTATTTCCCTCAGCCATAACCGTACTGGATACAGTCCCAATTAAAAGCAGCAGAATAGCAATAGTCAAAGAATATTTCATATGTATCACCTTTGTATTTTATTTATTACTGCAAAATATCAAGACGCAATAATTTCAAAAAAGATAAGTTGCCCCTATCGTAAATCCTTTGGTTATATCAGCATAAGTATCAGCATTATTATTACCATCTCCTAGGACAAAACCATCTATATGGTAACCAAAGGATAAACCTAACTGTTCTGAAAGAAATAAGGTATATTTCAATTTTGCTTGGAAAAGGGCTGAATCTTTGCCGGTGTCTCTGATATCGTTTAGTTTATAGTCGCTATCAATTGGGAAAAGAATCGACATATCAAGACCGGAATGTTCAAATCGCCAAAATGTCTCATAAGCCATGATAATACTGGTGACTTCTTCTTTGGTTGCAATATCTTTGGAGTTTATGGTGTAATTGCCGTATCCCGCCGAAATAACAAATTGAAATGAATCAGTGGCAAAAATACTATAACCGGCCTTTAATAAAAGCGAATTCACATCGGTATCATGATAGGTGGCATGGACCGTTTCGTATTCTGCGCCGATTTTAAAACGATCCAACCAGTAATCAGCTCCGATATAGAATGGTCTGGCATCATGAGTCATACCATCAATGACGTTTGAGAGTGAAGGTGATTTCATGACCAGTGAACCGTTCACTGAATAATCAACATACAATTGGCCGAAGTTATCGGCAAACGCATTGGTAGTAACTAGAAAGATGATGGCAATTAAAATGATTAATCCTAAAAATTTCTTCATAGATTTGATGCCTCCATAATAGTTTTTTTAAGTCATATATGAAAGAATTATATGGACTCGTAATGATAACAGATATATTACGAATTACATTAGCTTGCTAACTATAACCGATTGCAATACTTGCATCGGTCCATCATCTACTTTATTACGAGGGGAAAATATATCATATCCGGCACTAAACTCTAAAGTGAAACCCTTATCGAGTATTTTTTAAAATAAATAACATGGTTATAAAGATAAATCAGCTTGGTTCCAACTCAAGCCGCCTATTTATTCTCCCGTAGAGGCGCCAAGACGCAAAGTGCGAGATATTTTATTGATTTAAATCAATAGATAGCTGACAGCTCACTACATCCAAATAATCTGCTGAATTAATCTCATAATCAGAATAAATAATATCAAATACATAGTCATTCTAAAACCGAAGCTAAAATCTAGCCCTTTTAGTGACAATTCAGCATAATTAATACCAATTATTTCCATATTTGAAATACAATCATTAATAAATATTACAACGTTTTCTCATTGGTGTCAAATAAATAATTTTTAAAATTGTATAGAAAAATATTGAATTTTAAAATTGGTAGTACTATTATATAACCATAAATTATATCTAAATAATTTAATAGTCGTTAAATTTTTGTTCCAATTTAAGGAGAAAAATATAAAAAATGAAAAGATCGAGATATATTTATCCGTTTGAAACGGATACTGAATATGTTCTTTACTCTTGGTTGGCAAATGATTATATTGCTTTCCCATTGAAAGAAAAGCAACGTGTAGTGACACTTTTGAACAATCCGGATGATGTAATAACAAATTATGATGTAGAGATTTACAAAAAACTTTTGGAAAAAAAAGCGCTTATATCTGATCAATTTGATGAATTTGATTATTTGCTTATTTTGCATAATAAGGCGATTTATCGTAACGATTCTTTAGCCTTGACGATTATGCCTACATTGAATTGCAATTGCTGCTGCCCGTATTGTTATGAGGTTCACGATAACGAACGTCTGAGTACACAAGTTATCGAGAATATGAAACAATACATTACTCAAAATTTAGACGGATTACATTATTTACATATTTCCTGGTTTGGAGGAGAACCGCTTTTAGAGATTGATACTATAAAAACATTCTCTGAGTTTTGTAGAAGAATATGTATCCAAAATAATATTACATTTACGGCCAATATTACGAGTAACGCAGTATTGTTAAATGAGGCGGTAGCTAAGATTTTAACTGAAAATGATGTCCGAAATTTTTGTGCTACTTTGGATGGTTCAAAGCGGATGCATGATCAAACAAGGATAACCAAGAAACAAGAAGATACATTTGATAAAATTGTTACCAATCTCATTAATTTTATAAAATTATCTATGGAGAATAGAGTAATTTTGAGGATTCATGTCCATTCATTTGATGAAGATGAAATTGCTGGAATTATTGAATCGTTGAAATTATTTGGCAATTATGCTTCAAGAGTTTCTGTTTATTTCCGTACCTTATTTTCATCATGCACCGATCGTTGGAAGGTTTCCGAGATCTCAGAACCGTCATCGGACTCATTATTAACTAAAAACAATATCATTGCAGAATTAATTAGCAAATCCTTCAAGATGGGATTTGGAGTAGCAGAATTAGCAAAACGAAGTTTTTTTTATTGTGAAGCGGAGTTAGATAATTATTGGACGGTTAAGCCGGATGGCTCCTTGAGTAAATGTACAATAGCAGTTGAAAAAGAAAGAAGTTTGGCCAAGTTCACTGATAAGGGGTTAAAAATAGATATGGACCGTATGATACTTTGGAACGTCAAAAACACCACGAATCGGTTGACACGATGTAAAGGTTGTAATGTCTTTCCCTTTTGTTGGGGACTTTGTGCTTATTCCAATTATCAGAATCACGAAGAAAAAGATTTGAATATATTATGTGAGTCGATGAAAAACAGTAATATTATTGCTGAACAAATGTCGATTCGTAAAAATTTATATCAAACGATAGCAAGAGGTTAAAATGAGGGTTAGTAAAACCAGCTTTATTTATCACAAAGACAAGAAACATTATCTGGTCAATTTTTTGTACGGCAGGATTGACGAGATTTCGGCTTCTTTAACAGATAGTATCATCCAACTTATTACTAAAAAGTCCTTCGAATTATCTGAGATAAATTTAAATGAATCTTTAATTCGGTATTTACAACAAAGAGGGTATTTTACTCCTTATTCGGAAACCGAAGAAATTCGGGAAAACAGGAAAAGGTTAAGCACAAAATGGGAAAGGATCAAATTACAGTCTAAGACGGTATCCCTGCTTTTAAGTCATTGGATTGGTGATAATTGGTGTCATCTCGGGCATAAATTAGGCGAGGAGAAGAAGGAAAATTTGGGTACTAACAGGATAAATGAACTGCTAGAACAGGCTAGACTTGGGGAAGAACAAAAAATTGATTTATGGGTTGATGTCTTAAAATATCAAACAGAATTAATTAAAATTATTGACTTAATTGATCAGAAATACAACTTAAATACAATTTGGACAATCGTTCGGGATCAAAAAGAAGAAAGTCGGATTATTGATTGGGTTCAAAGTTTGCCCGGAAATATTACAGTATGTATTAGAAATATACAGAATACTGACCAAGATCTTATACCATATTCCAAGATCAATACTTTAAGCCCTCAAGTCATAGGGCATAATTATTTTTTATTAGAAAGGTTTAAAAAGATATTCGAGAAAGGCCAAGTGTTTTCTTGCCCCTTTATATATAACACTTATTTCATCAATCAAAATGGTGAAGCAAATTTTTGCATTGCTAAGGCTACAGGGAATAAAATATGTTCTTCCCGATTGAAACCGCTTGACATGGCAATCGGTAACTATGAGGAGGCTCAAGGAAAGACGGATTGCAATTATCAATTCATATGCAATGTAGAGTGTCGAGAAAGAAAAGGAGTATCTCTGACGAAGGCAGGGGGCTATACTTGTGCGCAAAAAGAGATTTACAATAAACTTTTGAACGGTGTTATTGATGAAATGATCAAAGAATCGAATGGCAAAGATAATTAAGTTTGAGTGAGAAGAAAATCCAATTGGGAAAGGAGGGAAACCGATGAAAAAATTAGGAGTAAATGAAATTAATAAAATGGACAACTTAGAAACCAACCTTCAAGACGACAATGATATGTTTGAGATTGTTGATATCGAAGAAAAGTTAGATTTTGCAGTTTCCAATAATCACAAGTGCTCTGTTTTTTAAGAATTAGTAAACTTTTTTATTTGTGAATTCACTTTAAATTCTTCTCACTCATTTGTTTTTAATGAAATACTAACAAGTAGATTTAATTTACAAAGAAATTAGTCGATGGAGCTAAAAATGTTTTTTGCGATTAAATATATGATATACAATTTAGTTTTTTGTGTTTTCCTTTTTTACGAGTTTATAAAGCTTTCATTAGAGAAAATGCTTTTTGTAAATAGGGGAACTAATGTTTTTATTAATGATGTTCTCAAAAAAATATTATTTTGGCATCTTTTTGGGAGTCAAGGCTCGGCAAAAGCAATATATCAGACAATATTTACAGGAGTGTCGTTAAAATTAAGTAGGTTACATCGAGTCCTATTTTTAAAGGAATCTTACAGCATGACCTTATCGAATAAACCGGCCCTAGTGTCATTTGAAAAATTAGTTTTTTTGGGTTTTCATGAAACGGGTATCTGGGGAAGATTACCGCACCTATTGGAAGAGCTCGGTTTGGACGCTATCTGCATAGTTGGAGGAACCAACGGTATTAATACTGCATTTGAGTACTTAATAAAAGGGACTGCAATCCGGGTTAAGAATAATGAGTATAAGATTAATGGCAAGAAATTTTTTATATGTAATAGCGATGATGGAATAGTTTCCGCTATTCAAATTATGGGCTTTTTAAAACAAAATATCCCGGTCTTTATCCATTGCGATGAATTTACTTTTTCCGATGAAATCCGACGTAATCTATACCTTGATTCGGAAAAGCAAAAGTTGCAGCGAAACTTTTTTGAATATGAGTATAAGGGAAAAAGAATAGCTTTGATGTCGTCTTCCATATTACATATTTTACGAGGATCTGGTGCTATTGGATTACCAGTTTATGTTCATCGACTCAAAGACGGGAGAGATAAAATCGTTTTTGGAGATTTGATTTCGATATCCAAGGAAAAAGACATCAATAAATATGGTGAGGAAATCACTAAACGATTGTTTGATTTTATGATTATTAATGTATTGAATAATTATTGGGCCTGGACTGGAGCACAATATTTCAGCGAGTATATTTCGATCATGTGGAAAATCCAAAAGCCGCATCAATTAGACCAGGCTATTCAAATTGAAGGCAAATATAAAGTTGGACAGCTGACGTTTCTCATTGGATATAATCGATATTTTATGCTCATTAATTCTTATCCACTAAGTTTCATTAAAATTGACAAAATAACTAAAAAGATTTTTTTAGCTTTAAAAAACCAAGGGCAAATTTCGAAAAAGCTCAAGGATAGGTTGCCTAAAGAGAAAACCCGATCTATCCTTACAAAGCTGTATCAAACAGGAGTTATTGCTTATGATAAATCAATTATGGACTGAAACGATCTATCTTAATCCTTTTAAACTGAAAACCTTGGATAATAGTTCCGCAGAAGCGAGATACCGATTGGTTTCCTTGTCTTGCGATATCGAGATTTCTCAAGGAGTTAAGGATTTGATTGAGTTTATCGGCAAGCATCAAGGACGGACTGTTCAAAAGATTGCCGAACAATATCAGCAAGAAAAAGGATACCATATTGAATTGACTGGGGTTATTAATAATTTATGGGAAAAAGGGATCTTTTGTAACCACGAAGCACAAATCTCTCAAAAATCTTTTGAAAGTTTGTCGCTCTACCGCAATCAAACCAAAACTCTGTGGCTAAAAAAAAGATTAATTGATACGGATAGGTTCAGTGGCTTCTTTAAATTGTTTTCGTTTACTTTTACGAAGCAGTTTTTAATACCAGCAACTTTATTATGTCTAATAATGAATATCTTTTTTTTGTGGCAAATTTTTTTCTTTCCTTTTACCAAAAAAGTTGCATATTCTAGTAACTTTGATTATATATATATAATTTTTATTCTTTTTCTAATGACTTTGATTCATGAATTCGGCCATATTATTGCTTGTAAGAAATTTGATGTTCCGACTCCAGGAGGGATCGGTATTGGTATCTACTATTACATGCTGGTTGGCTATAGTGATGTTCATGAGTCCTGGGATTTATCTCGCACCCAAAGAATGTTGGTATCCGCCGGGGGATTTTATTGGCAAATACTTTTTGCCATTCCCTTATATCTTATTTTTTTTTATTCCCGTTCCGCTATGTTTCGTGATTACTTGATAATTTTTAATTTATCATTTTTTGGGGTTCTAAATCCATTTTTAAAAATGGATGGTTACTGGTTTTTATCTGATGCGTTGGGAGTTCCTAATTTGCACAGTCGGCTCAAGGCTTATTTTTCTAAGTGTTTATGGCCTAGGATGAAGGGAAAGGCACCTGCTACCAGTCCGTTTAAAAGCTATCCTTTGAAAGTGCAAAGGATGCTGTTTATATATATTTTAGGTTTCTTATTATTCATGATTATTTTTATTTTTGCGTTTGCTGTTTCATTTAGTAATATTGCAATCCATTTCAATAAAGAAATAATCCTACCAGTTAATGTTTTGAAGCAATGGAGCTTGAATGGAGAAAATCAATGCATCAATGCTGTGAATGTTTTAGTACGTAATAATCTCATTTTAGTTGGCGGTCTGGTGATAGTGATTCAATTATTAGCCAGATTAATCAAGTCAATCATCAAGGTATGCCGAAAAAAGGCCGGGCTTGATTCGTAAATTAACGACAGCTTTTGAGGGTTCATTGAATATGAATAAGCGGATTTTGATGTTTCCCGGCATCGGGTACACTTTCAGCCAATCGCAGTTAGAAAATTTGGCCAAAACAGCTTGTATTCAGGAATTACGGGATGAAGCGACGACCATCTTAGGATATGATCCTTGGGTTTACTGGGAAGAAACTCCGGAATGCTCATCTGATCATAGACTGGCTGAACAAATTATTAATCTATTGGTTAGTTTAGGGTATTACCGACAAATTATAGTAAGAAATACACAATTTAATTCAGTTATTGGTCATAGTTGCGGTTTGTATACAGCATTGGTTGTTGCCAAAGCGCTCACACTTTCACAGGCATTATTTTTGATTCAAAAAGCCCACCGGGCCATCATTACTGTTTCCGGTGGGATGCTTTCAGTTTTCGGGTATTCGGAGCAAGAAATCATTACAATCATTGCTAACCATGGGTTGGAGAATGATGTTTGGCTAGCCGTTCAAAATAACAATCTCCAGCATATCCTAGCGGGAACAGTTGAAGGGTTGAATAGATTAAATCAATATTTCAATATAAATTCGACCTTTGGGGGCAAATATCTCTCTATAAGTAATCCAATTCATTGCCCCTTATTAAAGCCGGTGATTAGTGATTTTATTGAATCAATTGATTTAATGGATATTAATCCCCCGGAAGTAGCTATTTTTGAGCCGGTTCAGTTAAAGTTTATCACCGATGAATCAGAAGTGAGGGCTGCATTAAATGTCTTGTTAGTTGGCCAAATCCGCTGGTATGAAAGTGTTTTATTTTTGATAAGTCAAGGGTATTTTAATTTTATTGAAGTCGGCGCGAGTAATAATTTAAGTAAAATTACCCGTTGGATCAGCCGCGAATTAGTTATTGAAGGAATTCATTAAACATGGGAAGAGTCGGAATTGTAACCGGAGGAACCAAAGGAATCGGACGAGCAATCACCCTATCACTGGCCGAAGAAGGGGATAAACTCTTTTTACTTTACCATCATGATCATCAAGCTGCAAATGCAACATTAAAGGAAATAGCTATCTATTCCCCCCAATCGCAAGTTGCGGCTTGCGACGTTGGTGATAAAACAATGGTTGAAAATTGTCTATCCAAAATTCTGGGAGAAATTGAAAGTATCGACTATTTGGTCAATAGTGCCGGAATTAATCGGGATGGCTATTTTGCTTTGATGACAACGCAGGATTGGGCGGATGTTATCAATATTGATTTAAATGGTGCGTTTTATTGTACCCAAATTGTAGCTCGGCGTATGATCGCCCAAAAGCAAGGTTCGATAATAAATCTTTCTTCGATTAGCGCTTTTCATGCTCCTCAGGGACAAACCAATTATGCCGCTGCTAAGGGAGGATTAAATAGTTTTACCAAAGTATTGGCTAAGGAACTGGCACGTTATAATATTCGCGTTAATGCTGTTGCTCCAGGATTTATCGAAACGGATATGATCAAGAAAGCTAACCCCAAAATTATCCAACAGTGGATACAGTCCATACCGTTTAAGAAATTTGGAAAACCGGAAGAAGTTGCAGAACTAGTCAAGTTTTTATTAAGCGATAAAGCATCCTACATAACAGGTCAAATCATTAATATCGATGGAGGTTTAACATGAGTAGCGTATTAGTTTCTGAAGAATTAATTAAAGAAGTAAAAGAAGTATTAATCAAATCTTTACGTTTGGAACTTTCAGCCGAACGAATTGGTAACGATGAACCATTATTTGTCGAAGGTTTGGGTTTGGACTCTGTCGATGCAATTGAGATTGTGGTAGGATTAGAAAATCATTTTAATATCCAATTAAGAAATGATCAATTTACTAGAGATGATTTTCAATCGGTATCTTCGCTAGCAAATCTGGTTCAGCGTCTTCGTACCCAACAAAATGTTTGATATTAAAAAGGAAATGGGAATTGCTGAAATTAAGGAAATTCTGCCTCATCGTCCACCGTTTTTATTTTTGAACTCTTTTAAATATATTGATTTGGAACATGGAGAGGGTTACTTTTTGGTAGAAATCGAACACCCGATTTTGAAAGGTCATTTTCCTGATACGCCAATTATGCCAGGAGTTCTAATTATTGAGCATGCTGCGCAAACAGCTGGTGTTTTAAAGGCTTTTCAAAACAAATTGGAAATTAAATCAGATAATCTGAATGTGACAAATAAGGGCTTTTTAGCTTCCATTAAAGATTTTAAATTTATTAAACCCATTATTCCGCCAGTTCAATTGGTAACCCAAATAGAACTGACCCGAAGTGTTTTTGATTTAACTTTATTTCAGGCTAAGACCTTTGTTAATAACGAACTTGTTGCCAAAGGAGTTATTAATATTTATCATGATCCAAAATAATCGTAGAGTAGTCATAGTTGGTTTAGGAGTGATTTCCTCAGTCGGAATAGGCGTGGAATCATTTTGGAATGGGTTAATCAGCGGCAAGTATGGTGGTACATCCGTAACTTGTTTTGACATTGCAAGACATAAAACTACCATCGCTTGTGAGGTTAAAGATATCCCAGTGCCTGATTCAGATCAACAATTACCTCGCATGATTCAATTAGGTTTTTTGGCTTTTGATGAAGCCTTTAAAACGGCAGGAGTTAATTTTAACAATCTAGATGAAACAAGTTTGGGTTTATCAATAGGAATTGGCGCAGGAAGTCAATTAGAATCCGAGATATTTTATCGTAAGTTGATTAATAATCAAAAAAATTCCCGGTTGATTCGTTACGCGCCTATGAATTCTTTGGCAGATTTTTTGGCACGACGTTTTCAGATAACGGGCCCTCGGATGACAATCTGTACGGCTTGTTCTTCAAGTACGGCTGCAATCGGCGCAGCTTATGACCAAATAAAAGTTGGGCGATCTGAAATGATGATCGCCGGTGGGACAGAGGCTTTATCGGAAGTAACTTTTGGCGGATTTAATTCAATGAGAGTCATTTCGGATGATATTTGCCAGCCGTTTGATTTGAACCGTAAAGGGATCATTTTAGGAGAAGGGGCAGCTTTTCTGGTGCTGGAAGAGTTGGAGCATGCAAAACATAGAGGAGTTAGGATCTTTGGAGAGGTTTTAGGTTATGGCATCGATAATGACGCCTATCATATTACAGCCCCTGAAGCAGGCGGTGTTGCTAAAGCGATTAATTCGGCATTACATAATGCCAATGTTACGGTAAACGATATCGATTATATCAATGTTCACGGTACGGGAACCATTCATAACGATTTGGCGGAAACAAAAGCGATCAAAAATGTCTTTGGCGAACAAGCGTATAGATTAAAATTGAGTTCCAACAAATCGATGATCGGCCATTGCCTTGGGGCCGCGGGAGCGATTGAAGCGGTGGCCACAGTATTATCAATTAATCATCAACTGATCCCTCCGACAATTAATTATCAACACCCTGATTCCGAATGTGATCTAGATTATGTACCAAATGAAGCGCAGATACTCGATATCCGGTACGCGCTTTCCAATTCGTTGGCCTTTGGGGGTAATAACGCCATCTTAGTAATCGGGAGAATGGAAAAATGACAAAGAAAGTTGTTATTACGGGTATAGGAGTGGCCAGTCCTATCGGGAATACTTTAGACAGTTTTTGGTCTTCGCTCTCATCCCAAAATGCCGGCGATTTTAAACCAATCAATAATGTCCTTGAATTAAAGAGTGGAAAACATTTTGGTTGGGGTACCACTGTGGTTCCCTTTGATTTGTCCAATTATGTACCTAAAATGGCAATTCGGCGCTTAAGCAAAGTAGTTCAAATGTCAATATATGCAGCGCGACAGGCAATTGAGGATGCCAAAATGCCCCTTGACGAACTGGCTGAGACTGGTGTTATTTTCGGAACCGGTTTTGGCGGTTTGTCGAATACTTATAATTTTTTTCAAGACTTGGTAGCTAATGGGCCGAATGCCGCTGAACCTTTTTTCTTTCCTCATACTGTGCCAAATGCTGCAGCCAGTGAAGTTGCTATTAATATCAAAGCGAAAGGTCCAAACACTACTTTTTCAACAGGCTGCAATTCTGCGGAAAGCGCCTTACTTTATGCCTATGATTCTATTCAATTGGGATATGGAGAGCGTTTTATTGTTGGTGGGGTTGATGATCTTTCTGATATGTTAAAAATAGGGTATTGCTTATTTAATGCGTTATCGCCGGGGGAATTATCTCCTCTTGTGCAAATTCCGTACGATGTCCGGCGTTCTGGTTTGGCATTGGGTGAAGGCTGTGGTGTAATCATTGTTGAATCTTTAGAATCTGCGGCAAAGCGTAATGCAAAGATTTATGCAGAAATCCGGGGAATTGGTGTCAGTGGTGGAGGCGTGGATTTATGGTCCTACTCGGCTTGTCAGGACGCGGCAGAGGCCATTTCTAAGGCGCTGGCGGATAGCCATTTTGGAGTGGCAGAAATAGATTATATTCAGTCCTGCGCCAATTCAACGCTAATGTTGGATAAAGTTGAAGCGTTGGCTCTCCATAAAGTGTTTGGGGAACAATCTCCCCCAATCAGCACGATAAAACCTTATGTAGGCGAGTTTATGGGTATGGGTATTTTACGAATCGTGGCATTGATGCTTTCAATGCAAAATAATGTAGTGCCGCCTATATTAAATACTAAAATGGTAGACGAGGAATGCAGTATTAATTTGATACTTGAAGAGCCCTTATATTTATCTATAAAAACTGCTCTATATACCAATTTTGCGCCTGGCGGCCTCAATATTTGTTTTATTTTTAATCAATTTGGAATGGATTAGTAGTGAGATGGTAAAAATTTCTTCATTTTATAGTGCGTTAATGGAGGAAAACGCTTATCTTATTGAAGAGACGTCAACCGGCGAAATGATCGCCGTTGATCCTAACGGATCTCTTTATCAATTTTTATTACAACAAAACAGCTTTAAAAATACTACTTGGATAATTAATACCCATGGTCATGCCGACCATATTTCCTATAATAATCAATTCGTGGATAATTGCTCTGCCAAAATAATCATTGGTTTTGCCGATCAATTCTTATTGGGAGATAGCAGGCAAAATTTTTCTTTTTTATTTGGGAAAGAAATAACTTCTAAAGCAGCCGATGTCCTAATCCGTGAAACGACTGTTTTGCCGTGGTCAGGTAAACAAATTCAAATAATTCCGGTTGGTGGTCATTCCAAAGGTAGTTTGGTGATTAAAGTAGATAAAGCGGTTTTGGTAGGTGATTTAATATCCTTCGATACTTACGGAATTACAAATTTCCCCGATTGTGACCCACTTCAATGTTTTAAAATTGTGCAAAATACTATTGCCACGACGCCTTCGGAATACACTATTTACCCGGGACATGGTCAAAATCGCAGTTGTGACTGGTTGAAAAATTCTTATAATTTCTCACGAACTGAAAATGAACTAGCGGTTACCGCGAGAAGTTATATTAAATTATTAAAAGAAGCTAATATCAAAAATCACCATCGTCTTACAAATTTATTTGGAAATACTGATTTTTTTTCAACCAAGCCCTTGGAATCCGAACTGGGTTTGCGGTTATTGCGCCAACGTTTTAAAATACGCGCTTTATTACGGTTATATCGAGCAATCCTGGAGTCAAACAAATAAAGTTATGATTTGACTTTAAATCATAGAGGAAGAGGTGACTAATATGAATATGATTGAAGTGAAAAAGGTAAAAAAAGATTATTCTTTAGGGAAGACAATAGTTCACGCCTTGCGTGGGGTCGAGCTTGAAATTTCGGAAGGGGCTTTTTTGGCAATTACCGGTTCCTCGGGAAGCGGTAAGACAACGCTTCTAAACATTATTGGATGCATTGATACTCCAACTGAGGGAAGCCTAAAAATTCACGATGAAGAGGTTACGGCTTTTACGGATAAGCAAATTACCGATTTGCGACTTCATAAAATTGGGTTTATTTTTCAGACTTTTAATTTGATACCTGTGTTAAATGTTCGCGAAAATGTGGAATTTCCCCTTTTACTGATGAAAGAGTATAACAAAAGTGAAATTGATGCCAAGGTTGAAACTTTGATTCGAAAGGTTGGTTTATTGGATTTCATTGAGCATAAACCTGCGGAATTATCAGGAGGGCAACGGCAAAGGGTGGCTATTGCAAGGGCCTTGGTAACCGATCCTGATATCATTTTAGCGGATGAACCCACCGCTAACCTAGATTCGGAAACTAGCGAGTCGATTTTAAAATTAATGCGAGACTTGAATGAAAACGAACAAACTACGTTTGTCTTCTCCACTCATGACCCTGATGTTTTGAAATATGCCCGTGATAATGTAAAAATCAAAGACGGTGTAATCGCTAGATAGGGGTGAGAAGGATGAATCTTGTACCTAAAATAGCTTGGAGAAATCTTTGGCGTCACCGGAGAAAAAGCTTATCCATAGGCATGATGTTGCTTTTGGGAACCCTTTTTATGACCATAGGTAATGGCTTGATTTCCGGTATGGAAAAGGGCTTAGCAAAAAATATTATCAATTCATTTTCAGGCGATATTGTAGTAATCTCCGCCGAAAAACAAAATGATGATATCTTATTGAATCAGGGCGGGAAACCTGTCAAAGTTATTCAGAATTTTTATGATGTCCAAAAAGTACTGAACCAAGCAGCATTCATTCAAAAATATTTACCTGCTGCAGTGGGGAGGGCGTTTATTTTAAGTTCCAGGTCCGATATGAGGAATATAAGGTTGCTCGGGGTCGATATTACGAAATATCATCGTTTTTTTTCTGATAGCATGAAAATTACTGAGGGTAGACTGCTGGGAAATCATGAACGGGGCTTGTTAATTTCAGAAGCGGCACGAGAAGAGATTTGTACAAATATGTATTTGTGGGTTTTTCCGGAAGGACAGGCATTGAATAGTAAACAAATTCCTCCGGATTTAAGGGATTCACAAAATTTGGACAAAAAAGATAATTTAGTGCTGATGGGTGCTAGTGAAACTAGTACTGGCATGGATATCGCGGTTCCGGTCAAGGGTATTATCAAATATAAATCATTAAATAAAGTCTGGGGTAATTATTCCATTATAGATATTGATTCGTTTCGAGAAACTTTCCATTATGTAACAGAGGATGACAGTAAGGTGGAAATATCTGATGAGGAGCAAACTTTACTGGAAAGCGATAATTTGGATCAGATGTTTTCATCTCGGAACACTTTCGGGAAAAATGTCACAGTAAATGGAGAAATCACGGCTAAATATGTCCAAGCCCAAACATGGCGGAAAGTTGCTAAAGGCAAACTAGATACGGAGTCTTTTAATGTAGTATTAATTAAACTTAAACCCGGAATATCACCAAACGGAGCCTTGAAAAAATTAAATCTGTTATTCCGGCAACAACATCTTAATGTCAGGGCTATTAGTTGGAAAAATGCAGTTGGTACTGTTGGCACTATAGCAATGATGATAAAAGTGGCTTTAAATATCTTTATTATGTTCATTTTCTTTGTGGTTAGTATCGTGATTATGAATACGTTAAGCATGGCTGCAATTGAACGGAGTTCCGAACTTGGAATGATGAGGGCTATCGGTGCTCGTAGAGGCTTTCTACGGGAGATGTTTATCTGTGAAACCGGAACTCTCGCTTTTTTCTTTGGAGGGATTGGGATTATCATTGGCTGTATGGTAATTTACTTGTTGAAAATTGCGGGAATATCAACTACCAATGCCGTACTCCAAATCGTATATGGCGGTGATCGATTGAGTCCGTTAGTTACTGTAAGTGATTTGGTAATTGAACTGATGGAATTGGGATTCGTAACTTTAATATCAGTTCTTTATCCGTTGCAAGTTATCGGTAAAATCACTCCATTGGATGCGATCTCGAGAGAATAATGACATAGATTCGGCATAAACGCATATATGCGTGCAGGGAGGTTTAAATATGAGCATACTATTACGGTTAAGTTTTCGGAACATTTTCCGCCAAAAACGCAGAAATTTATTATTAGGGATTGGCATTGCATTTGGAATGATGATTTTTGTTATCGCTAATTCATTTTCTCATGGAATGGTTGATGTATTGATTAACGATGTTGTATCTTATACGTTCGGACATCTTGTCATCCAAAGTACTGTAGGCGTTGATGATTCGACGATAGTCCCGGACAAGGCAATGATCGAGAAAATCATCCGTAAAAATGTTAAAAAAGCAGATCTTCTTTATATGGGTGAAAACTTGGGTATATATGGACAAGCAATCGGTAAAGGCGAAGCAGACAATGTAGTTATAATGGGTGTAAGTGTAAAGACCGCCTCAGAAAAAAAGATGTTTTTTGAAAATTTTTTTACTTTAGTCCAAGGTAATTTTAATGATTATTTTCGGAATGATATTCAGTACCCTGTGATTATTTCTGAGAAAGAGGCCCAATCTTTAAATGTGAAATTAAATGATGATATTCGTATTCGATTTACCATGGTTACTGGGCAGATTAATACCGCAAAATTGGATGTTATTGCGATTGCTCGTCCGAATAATTCATTTATGGATATGGTTTTGTTTATGGACGGAGAAAAGGTTAAAAAATTGTTAGGTTATAAACCATGGGAATCGGCGAACCTACAATTAACTTTGAAAAATCCCCAAGTGAATGCTGAAAAATATGCAAATATTATACATCAAAAATTAAATCCTAAAATTATTGTGATACCTGGACACATTGGCTCACAGGAATGTCGGATTTTAGCTTTTAAAAATGATGATCGCTCAAAAGATATTTTAAAAAATCAAATCAAAATTGTACAAGGTAATCTTAATAATGGATTAGCGGAATACGGGGTTATGATCTCCAGACAACTGGCGCGTAAATTGCATTTAAATGTAGGCGATGTATTACATTATCAATATCAAACCAGATTTTTAGGATTGCATGAAGAGGACCTCATTATCAATGCGATTTATGATTCCAACATGAAACTGGGAAACGATATTATCCTTGTTAATGGAGAAAAAATTTATAAGATTTATGATCGATATTTACCATTCAGAAATGATTGGCAATATGTAAGCAAAAAAGAATCATTTTACCCAGTGCTAGCCACAGAATGGAAACTTTTGGACAGAAGTCAAGATAGCGACTCATTGCAACAAAAATATGACGAGGAACATAAAATTCGTACAGATCAAATTAAAATGGATGTTGTTACTATGTATGAAGGTGCTAGTGATATTTTAAAATTCGAAGGAGTCCTCAATTTAATAACTACAATTACATTTATGGTATTATTTTTTATCATTTTGATTGGAGTCATGAACACATTACGGATGACAATCAAAGAAAGAACTCGTGAAATAGGGACTACCCGGGCGATAGGTATGCAGAAAAAAGATATCCAGAATGAATTTATATTGGAAACATTATGGTTAACCATTTTATCCTGTGGGGTGGGAATAATCGCTGGAATTTTAGTCATGCAAGTTTTAAGTATGTTCTCATTTAATTCAGCAAGTTCTTTGAACATTATTCTGAAAAATAAGCATTTGTTTTTCAAGCTCTACCCGGTCGATATCTGTAAAAATTTAATCTTAATATTGGTGATTACCACAGTCACCGCTTATTTACCGGCTAAGAGGGCTGCTGATCTTGTCGTTGTTGAAGCGTTAAAACATTATGAGTAATTACCAATCGGGAGTGTTGTATGATTTAAGATTGATGATTGGATATCTTGTTATATAGCATGTTTCTTTGAAGCTATGAAAGGTCATTTGGAGGTAAAGAGTAATGAATAAAAATTTGTTCAGGGTAGTCGTCTTATTTATATTATTAATAGTATCAAGTAACGCCTTTGCCGCACCTAAAATTAATGATATCTTGCAACAGATTGATTCTATTACTGAATTAAAGGCAGATGGTACCGCAAAAGTCAAAATCACTCAACAAAAAATGGGTGGAGGAATAAAAGTTTATGAGTGTATCTATTATCGGCGGGACACAGATAAATCCTTTTTAATCGTTATGACTAAGCCAGAAGACGAAAAAGGGAACGGCTATTTGAAACAAGGCGATAATATGTGGATGTATCGCATGAATACCAGGACTTTCCAACATATAGGTCGGGATGAAAGCATTGAAGGCAGTGATGCCAAGACCCAGGACTTTGAAAACAAAAAATTAACTGAGATGTATAAACCAGCGCGTGACAAGTCTGGCAAAGAGATAATTAATGAGACCAAACTGGGGGACATTCCAGTTTACCAATTTAATCTAAATGCTAAAATTGAAGATGTAGCTTATCCGAAGGTCACCTATTGGGTACGGCAAGACAACTATTTACCATTAAAGATTCAGAGTTATTCATTTAGCGGCACATTGATGGAAACGGCATATCATATTAATTATGCACAATTTGGTGATACCTATTTACAGATAAAAATGATGTTTATTGATGAGTTTGAAAAAAGTAAAACTTTGGTCGAAATTAGTAATATCTCTCAACAAAAGATTGATAATTATGTATTTACAAAAGCTTATTTGGAAAATCTGAGCAAATAGAGGTGAAAAAGTGCAACAACGATTACGTTTCCTTGAATCGTTCATTTGTATTGGCGCTATATTATTAGCTTTTGGTCCTATAACTTTTGCGGATGATGAAACTGTCAATGAAAATAATATTTTTACCGGTAACGATACTGTAGTAAGTCAAGATCAGGTAACTAAGGATAATGTGGATAATGAATTGAAAGAGAACCATCTTGGGTTTACTGGTGAGATTAGTTACGATACGACTTACTGTCAATTTAACCGAGCATATGATATGACAGGGAAAATTCAAGACAATGATGTAATGTCTAATTTAATGTCAGCCAATCTTTTTATGGATGTCCGCTTGAAACAAGGAGTTAAGGGCTTCTTGAGCGCAGAGATTGACTATTATTCAGCGTTGAACCCGACAACCAAGGAACTATTGGATCTTGAATCAGATACTAATACGAATTCAGATTATACTGATACAAAACTTAAAGAATTATTTTTGGATACCAATCTGCAAAATAAGATATATTTCAGGTTCGGAAAGCAAGTTTTACAATGGGGTCAAGGTTATTTCTGGAACCCTTCTGACTTACTGAATATCCAGAAGAAGAGTTTTACCGATATGAATAACATCCGAGAAGGTACTTACGGAATTAAAACCCAGATCCCTTTCGGCGTTAAACAAAACATTTATCTTTTTACCGATATGTATGGCACCAATGATCCAAGTACCGTGGCTCAGGCCTTAAAATACGAGTTCTTAGTGGGGAATACGGAGATGTCCGTATCCGCTCTTGCTAAGGAGGGAGAAAAGCCGGTATACGGTTGTGACTTTACCAGCCAATTGGGTGATGTTGATTTGAGAGGTGAGATGAGTCTAACAAGCGGTTCGGATTGTAGCCGTATCAATTACGATACATTAGATAATGAAACGCTTAGTGGGGTCATTTCCCGGATTTGTTTGGGATTTACAAAAAAATTTGACCAAGCAGACATTAAGGATCGGATCGCTTTAGTTGGCGAATTTTACTACAATCAAGCCGGTTATGATAATAATATTATCAAGAAGGTAATGGAGTCGGGAGGTACAACCGCTCAAATCAGCTTATTAAACTCATATAGTTCATTTGAAATTAGCAAGTATTATATGGCTCTGTTTAGTTCAATTAATAAATTTTGTAATTCTGATACCAGTCTTAATTTCAATGCCATTATGAATTTGGTGGATCACTCATCTTTACTTATTACCGGCCTCAGTTATGCTCCGGCTTTAAATAATTTTACAGTTGATTTTGATGTTGGTTACTATCTGGGTGATAAGTATACGGAGACAAGGCTTCTGGGAGAACGATTTTATGGGGAACTTAAAATGACGGTTAAATTTTAAAAGTTGAGTCAAATATGTTTGAATACAGGCTTAAGAGAACATTAAGTGGATTAATTAGTATTTTAGTCATACGATGAAAATTTTTGAACTCTGTTATGGAGGAAATGACCTAATGAAAGTGTGAAAAGTAATCAATTTTGAGTGGGAAGAATGCATTTGTTAGTTTGTCTAATTTGTTTTAGAGGTATTAAAATCTGTAGTTACATCTTTAATTGAATCGTTATTTGATAATAGCGGTGAATTCCCGATGGAACGTTACCGCGAAAAGCCAGGAAGGACTTTGGGTAAAATCATAAAAAACCTCCGTATTGGTTGATCAATGGGAGGCTTTTCAATATTTGTTTTTCATTTCTGCGTAGGATGAATGATTATTTTTTTAACTCCCAAGACCGCGCTTTAAACCCCGGAATCCTTTCTTGCAACCATATCCGTTGATAACGGTTGATCAGCCTGTCCAGCCTGATGCTGGCGGCTAAAACTTTCGCGTCGGTGTAACCGCAGATGTTGTAGGCTTCCTGAAGTTTGCGGCGCCCTTCGGCGATTTTTCGTTCCAAGGATGAGCGGGAGCTTGATTTTTTTCGTTTCATGATCCCCTGCTTTAAAAAGTAATCATTAAAAAGAGAAAAGTGATTTTGCATAGTGAAAATCTGAAAACATAATTTTTTTGAAAACCAAAGGGTCGGAGCGGGTCCTTTTTTTACCCTTTTCTCTTTTCCCTTTCAGCTTGCGTATAGTATAATGGAAGCAATTGAATTTTTAACCAATTGATGCTTATCAAGGGTCAACTGGTGCCGGGCATTAACAAACCAGCCTTAAAAAAAGTGAGTTTGAGCCGGTGGTTTTGTTGTTCATTTTTGCGGTAATTGCGTGAATTGTTTCAAATTACAAGTTTATTATATTTCTAAAAAGAATAATTGTCAAGGAGAAGCTTTTTCTAATGAATAATATATCGCTCGGAAAACGGGTCAAATTTTTTAGAGAACATTTTGGGTTGAATCAAGGCCAACTCAGTGAGGAAATTGGACTGGTTCAGAGTGTTATTTCAAAAATAGAACAAGACAAACATGAACCTTCCATCCGGTTTCTTAATGCCATAATGCTGCGGTTTGGGGCCAATCCGGAATGGCTAAAGAACGGTGAAGGGGAAATGTTTATTACAGCGGAGGAGTATATCGCCAAAGGGATGGAACTCCTGGGCCCTGCTTCAATGAGCCGGGGGTTTGCCAATGTTTTAAAGGACTCCCGGTTTGCGGAGTTTCAATCTTTCCTGGATGCCGACAAGTTCAATCCGGAAGGCGGGGAAGATGAGATCGGAGGATTCTTACAACAGGCGGCCCGGGTATGGCGTGAAGGAGACGGCAGAATTCGCAGGGCTTTGAGCCGGTTCGTGAAGGGATATTTGGAGAAAGATGAATGATTCAAAAATAACCCGCTAAAATGGGAGCAAAGAAATTCATCTTTTTCTCAGACAGGATTAACATGATATACAGGATTAAAGAATGGCGAAAGGCTTTAAACCCGGCAGAGTGCTTCCCTAAAACATAAAAGCCGTATCTCTGCGTATTCAGGTTCCTATGGCTAAAATGCTTTTTCTACCCCAAGGGAGCTTTTTTTAGTCAAACGAAGGAATTCGAAGCAAATAAGAAGCTTTTTCTACCTCGGAGGGAGCTTTTAGTACCTCAATTTCTCTCTCCTTCCCTTAATGAATTTAGCCAGCTTGCCAAGTCTGAATCATGTTTTGGTTTAAGCCGGAACGTGTAACGTAAACTCATGACTTCCACACTCTTTCCAAATTGAAGATAACCAGATGCATTAGCAAACGTAGGATTGGCACAAATTTTAGCCTGTTCAAATCCTGGAATGAGATACTCTCCAAGTAAATGGGCGCCGCCGGAGATGATTATTTGGTTCATATTCCAACGATCAGTCCAAAAAGATTTGATACGGCTTGTAATTTGTTTGGCTGCTTCACTAAAGGCAGCAATCGATAGTGGGATTTAATGGAATGAAATTGGTAGAAAATGGATGCAACATTGGCCTATTAAGTTCTAAAGGAAAAATATGATGTAAATTCATAGTTGTGCTAGAATTTTCCATATGTTATAGTTTTAGACAGATTTTAGTTCTTAAAGAACTAAAAATAAACCGAGTGACCAATAAAAATTACACTTACATAAAGTAATTGTTTTCGTTGGTACACAAAGTTTGAGGAGGAAATATTTATGAATTATTCGAATCCGCCCTCAATGAGTCCGCATAGTTTCGAAGACACCATCAAAGCTAGAGATGCTGGCAGAATTTTAGAATATAGTCTTATGATACCTTGCAACTGCAACCTGGATTGCAAATATTGTTTTACTGACCATGAGAAAGAAAAAGAAAATGTCGGCCGCAGACAAACAACTTTTGAAGATATTCAGGATTTTATTCTTCAGGGAGTGGCCCTTGGACTGGAGGAGGTTCAGATCGTGGGCAGTGGGGAACCAACAATGTATCCCCATTTTTGGGAACTTCTTGAGTTTATCAAAAAAGAAGTGGGTTATGTAACCGTTTTTACAAACAGTCTGAATAATTCAATGGAATTGTCAAAACAACTGGCTGAAATGCGTGTCAATATCGTCACCAAACTCAATGGCATGCAGTCTGAGACCAATGATTTTTTAACCGGCGTAGCAAGCAGTTATTCGATCTTACGAAAGGCGATAGACAATTTCTTAGAGGCGGGCTACACGAAAAACGGGCTAAAACTTGCGATCCATACTGCTTTATGCAAACAAAATTATGACGAAATTCCTGAGTTCTGGAGATTCTGTCGTGATAGAAACATAATACCCTATGTGCAAAACCTTGTCCCACCCTTGAATAAGAATAATAAGTATTATCAGGCTTTGTTTGTGGATTCAAAAAAGGTTGGTGACCTGTATAAGCGGATTCTAGAGATCGACCAAAAGGAATATGGCTTTACATGGACCATTACCCCCCCAGTGATTGCCTCCAATTGCCAGAAATCCCGTAATGGCGTTGGTATTAATACCTACGGCGATGTTTGTTTTTGTGCCTATTCGAACATTACTCATGGAAACCTATTCGAGGAGCGTCTCAAAGTAATTCTTCAAAAGGAGAGTGTGCAGAAAGTCCGTCATGTCAGAGAGCTATCAACAGGAAAGTGCGGAAAGTGTAATCATCCTTTCTGCCAGGGTGGTTGCCGGGCGATCGCCAATATTACTACCGGTGATATTTTAGGCGACGATACTTTTTGTTGGTTAAGTTAAAATATTCTTGAATCGATTCCCGCGAGTTTTCAAGGTCAAGCCGGTTGATTTGACGATTATTGTTTCAGGAGAAATTGGTTCTCCAGGGAGGTAACTCAATGCAGCATGTATTTGTTTTCGGAGCAGGTCAAATCGGCACGCTGATTGGTTGGATGCTTAATGAATGCTCCGACTATGAGGTATGCCTAGTTGATATCGATCCAAATGCTGAAAACCGCATAAGACAGCTATTTGGCAATAGATCCATTCCGGTTCTTCAAATGGATGCGGGAAACTCGGAGCAGCTTGCTCAGTTGTTACAGCGATACAATACGTCAGCTGTGGTATCGGCGTTGCCTTACTATCACAATGTGGTTGTTGCCAGAGTTGCTAGAGAATGTAATGTTCATTACTTTGATTTGACTGAGGACACCTCTGTAACCACAGCGATAAAGGAGATTGCCAAAGGATCCAGGAATGCGTTTGTGCCGCAATGTGGCTTAGCTCCGGGTTTTATCAATATAGTCGCGAAAGCAATCATTGAAAAATTCCAATCCCCGCAGAACGTAAAACTACGTGTAGGCGCGTTACCGCAATATCCCAGCAACCAGTTAAAATACGCACTGACATGGTCCACCGATGGGTTGATTAATGAATATGGTAATCTATGCCCTTGTATTAGTGATGGGAAGCTAATGGAAGTTCAACCCCTTGAGGGTTTGGAGGAAATAGAAATTGACGGCACTTCGTACGAAGCGTTTAACACATCGGGTGGTTTGGGTTCCATGGTTGATACTTATAAGGGCAAAATTAAGTATTTGGATTATAAGACAATTAGGTATCCAGGCCATTGCATTAAGATGCGCTTGTTAATGAATGAATTGAACCTAAACAGCGATCGGCCTACGCTGAAACGGCTTTTGGAAAATGCCTTGCCTAAAACCATCCAGGATGTTGTCGTTGTTTTCGTATCGGTATGTGGATTGCAAAATGGATCGCTGCGTGAGGAGAATTATGTTAACCGGTTTTATCCGCAGGAGATTGCTGGTCGGTTATGGTCAGCCATTCAGATAACTACTTCTGCTGGAGTTTGTGGAGTAGTGGATCATGTGCTAATGTCAACTAAACCCTATTCTGGCTTTGTGGCTCAAGAGGACTTCCAGCTTCGAGATATTCTCAAAGGTCGATTCGGCAAGTTTTTCAACTGCCAAGGCGACTATTCAGTATCGCCACCAATGGCAAAATTGAATTGAGGGCGGCAAAAACTTGAATTTCACCGAAGTGCTGCTTTGTTTTTTTTTGGATACGGCTAGCATCTGTGGGCGGGATCTGGGGAATTGGAGACAGGTAACCGGCTATCGACCATGTTGCGAGGGGCATGATTTCAAATACAATAAGTTTGAGATAAGGATACGTCTCTACGATGATTGGCGGGATATTTTGGAGAAAGACAATCTTATAGCTGATTTTTATGGTGACTGGAATTTTGCTAGGGTATCTTAAGTGTACGCCGTATAATAAAATGGACTACAAACAGCTGATTATTGTGGCTAGAAAAAGATAATGCTGAGGTGTGATACTGGTGCCTTTTTCGTTGGGTGAAATCTATTCGTTTGTTGGCATTGTCGTTTTGCTGGTAATGTTTCCCGGACCGAATACGGTCTTGGTCATGCAATCGGTATGTACCAAGGGCCGCAAGGCCGGGTTTTGTAACGTCCTGGGGGTCGTTACCGCAGTTTATTTCAATGCTCTATTATCCGGCCTGGGCCTGTCGCTTATTGTCCTGAAATCGGCGGAGGTTTATAACCTGCTTAAACTGCTGGGAGCGGGCTATATCGTTTACCTGGGCTTGATCAGCCTAGTGGAAGCTTACCGCTTGCATCGTCTTGACCCGAAGGTATACTTTGGACCCCAGAGCAGGGAGCGCGATGCTAATCGCCCATCCCCTAAGAATAGCCTGGCCTGTTACTCCCAAGGCCTTTTAAGCGGTATTCTCAATCCCAAGTCGGCTATTTTCTTTCTGGCGTTTTTTCCCCAGTTCATACATAGACAGGGCAATATCATGATCCCATCTCTGATCCTGACCGTAATTTACTCGTTGGTTTCGGTCGCCTGGTACAGCTTGCTTGTACTGTTTATCGGGAGCATGCATCAATTTATCATGGCCCAGGGTGTACAGAAATGGTTGAAGACCGTAACCGGTACAATTCTGATTGCTATGGGTATCAAGATAGTAGCGCAAAAATAATATGTACTAGGATAAAATACCTTGAAAACAAGCTCAAGATTTACTATGGGGTGCCTTGAATGAAAGTGGATATGTCTTTTTTGAAAGATTTAGGTATCAGCGAAAAAAATGCCGGCGCTTACTGCGGAGAATGGCTATATAACCAGGATGCTCCTCTGATGGATGTTGCCACACCGATTACCGGCGAAATCATAGCGTCGGTGTACCAGGCTATGCCGGAAGAATACGAAAAAGTTGTGGTCCAAACCCAAAAGGCATTTAAGTCATGGAGAAGTATTCCTGCGCCGAAAAGAGGAGAAATCGTCAGGCTTATTGGCAATGAGCTCCGCAAATACAAACATTTGCTGGGTAAGCTCGTCACACTGGAAATGGGTAAAATTTTACCTGAAGGTGAAGGCGAAGTCCAAGAGATGATTGATATCGCCGATTTCGCAGTGGGCTTATCGCGCCAGCTTTATGGCTTAACCATTGCCAGCGAGCGTGAACAGCACCGTTTGTATGAACAATGGCATCCGTTGGGCTCTGTTGGTGTAATAACTGCATTTAATTTTCCTGTTGCGGTTTGGTCATGGAATGCTTTGATTGCTGCCGTTTGCGGTGACGTGGTGATTTGGAAACCTTCCAGCGACACACCGTTAACTGCCATTGCAGTTCAAAAAATTGTCGATGGGGTCGTAAAAAGCCAGGGCCTGCCGAATGGCATTTTTAATTTACTGGTTGGTCCTGGTACCATTGTGGGACAGAAGATGCTTGAAGATAAAAAGATTCCCCTTGTAAGCTTTACCGGCAGCATCCCCATGGGACAGAGGGTTGCAGAGTGCGTGGCGCGCCGTTTTGGTAAATCTCTGCTTGAATTGGGCGGTAATAACGCCATAATTATCAGTGAGCATGCCAATCTGGAAATGGTCATGCGTGCAGTATTATTTTGCGCAGTGGGAACTGCCGGGCAGAGATGTACAACTGCCAGACGTTTGATAATCCATGAATCCGTTTACAAAATACTCACTAATAAACTAATTAGTGCTTACAAACAGGTTAAAATCGGTAACCCCATGGATTCCGGGATAATTATGGGCCCAATGGTAAACAGGGAGGCAGTTGCGAATATGATGGACGCATTGAAAAAATTGAAAGAGGAAGGCGGTAGAGTTCTGTACGGCGGAGAATTGCTGGATGGCGAGGAATTCGAAAGCGGATGTTATGTTACTCCCTGTATCGCCGAGGCAAAAAGTCATTATAAAGTCGTGCAGAATGAAACCTTTGCACCGATTTTATATTTAATAAAGTATAAAGATTTGGATGAAGCTATCGAAATTCAAAACGGTGTTCCTCAGGGATTATCCTCTGCCATATTCTCTACTAATATGATGGAAGTAGAGCGGTTCCTGGGGCCGGAAGGATCGGATTGCGGTATTGCCAACGCAAATATAGGGACTTCGGGTGCGGAAATCGGCGGGGCTTTCGGTGGAGAAAAGGAAACAGGCGGGGGACGTGAATCCGGATCGGATGCCTGGAAGGCATACATGAGAAGGCAAACAGTGACTATCAATTGGGGGACCAATTTGCCCTTAGCGCAGGGAATTAAATTTGGAGATTTTTAACCAAATAGGAACGGTACAGGATGATGGATTTTCCCCCTATTAATGGGGATGTGCTGTTCTTGTACCCCTGGGTGGGGGCTTTAGAGATAATTTTAATAGGGAAGCTACATTAAATGAATTATACCATCTGGGGATAGCTTTAACTCAACTGATATAGAGGGGGCCATTAATATTGTTTGCAATGCAGCCTAGAAACAATGGAAAATGCTGGGCGAGATGCAAAGAGTGTTGATTTCATCTTACGGTCCAATGTAGTAACCGATTCCGGTCCAAGGTAGTCGTCATTGGATCCAGATCTATCGGTGAACAATCGTCCTTATAAGAAAACAATTTGATATGAATCAAGGTCTTGTTTCAAAATTTGAAAAGAATAAACGGTGAGCCTTCAAAGGGGTTTCTTAATGCCATGATGTTGCGGTTTGGGGCCAATCCGGAATGGCTAAAGACCGGCGAAGGGGAAATGTTTATTACAGCGGAGGAGTATATCGCCAGAGGGATGGAACTCCTGGGTCCTGCTTCAATGAGCCGGGGGTTTGCCAATGTTTTAAAGGACTCCCGGTTTACGGAGTTTCAATCTTTCCTGGATAGGGACAAGTTCAATCCGGAAGGCGGGGAAGATGAGATCGGAGGATTCTTACAACAGGCGGCCCAGGTATGGCGTGAAGGAGACGGCAGAATTCGCAGGGCTTTGAGCCGGTTCGTGAAGGGATATTTGGAGAAAGATGAATGATTCAAAAATAACCCGCTAAAATGGGAGCAAAGAAATTCATCCTTTTCTCAGATGGGATTAAAGAAAGGCAAAAGGCGTTAAACCCGGCAGATTGCTTCCCTAAAACATAAAAGCCGTATCTCTGGGCTTCCGTGTTCCTGTGGCTAAAGTGCTTTGGGTACCTGGGAAGGAGCTTCTTGCAAAAAAAATGTCCAACCACAGCCAAGGCGAAAAAGGATCTGTGAATTACCCCTTAGAATGCAAGGGACATAGATGTTCAAACCTTTATTTTCGCCAAAAAGGGTTTGGTTTTGTTAATGATGGGGTCCATGACCATGCCGGTGCAGAGAATGGAAATCACGGTGCCGATACCAATTTTGCCGCCAAACACGATTCCTAAGATGCCTAAAAGGGCATCAAAAATGATTTTGGCCGTTTTATATTTTAGTTTGCTATGCTGATAAATAATAGCCACGATCGCCTCGAGAGGTCCCAGCCCAAAATCCACCGCAACGTAAATGCCCAGTCCCACTCCCATCAGCAAGGTGCCTACTGCGGATACCGTAATTTTATAAGGAAGTGCCAGAGAAACCAGGTTCAAAGGGTCTATCACGGCGGAGGCCAGGTTGACATACAGGCCTAGCATAAACGTGCAAAGGACCGTACCTACACTGATGTATTTTCGGGCCAGGATCAAAAGCGCCAATAGAAAGACTGCATTGGCAAGGATGTTCGCGTTCCCCTGCGAGATATGGAGCAAATTGTGGAGGCCATCTGAAAATGTCCCCATCGGGGAAGAGCCAAGCTCCACGGAATACAAAAGAGCCATCCCAATACCATTGATGAAAAGTCCGAAACTAATCACCAGAATTCGAATAATCAGACGTTTGATTTGTTGCTGTGATTTCAAAGTGGGTCCCCTCGCTGTTGTGATCATTCCAGATCCATAAAAAATTAAGTTTATCGTTTTATCCAATCGTTCGATGAAACGGCATCCGTTTTTTTCTTACGATAAAACACCATGGACATTTATTTTTTTATCTTAATAAGCATTTTATCAGGGAGATTTGCATTAGTCAACCACAAAACATTAATTTCCATAGCATTTACTTTTTGATGTGGATTGACTAATTTGCAATCTGTGGTGTATACTTTATTCAATAATTGATAAAACGTTAAACTTATTTGACTTGATTTCTCGTTTTGAAATATTGGCCAGTTGCTTTCAAATTTTAGATGCAATCCAGATCGATATGTGAAGGTGGAGTGTCATGGGCGCGACAATCAAAGACGTCGCCAAAAAGGCGGGCGTTTCCCCGACCACGGTTTCTCTGGTTTTCAACAACCGGGAATCAAGAGTTTCCGAAGCTACCAGGGAACGGGTAATGACTGTTGCCAGGGAGCTAAATTATTATCCGAACCATTTTGCAGCCAGTCTGGTCACCAAGAGATCCCATATCATCGGCGTGGTTTCCGATTCGGTCAATATCTTTTCCGCCCAGGTAATCGCCGGTATTGTCAAACAAGCGAAGCAGGAAGGGTATCAGGTTGTTCAGGTCAGCGCCTCCCAGGAAAGTGAAGATGACATCGAATATCTCAATATCTTTTTGAACCAGGGAATCGATGGCGTGATCTTCCCCCATTCCTCCATTGGCAATCTGAAAAATTTGAAAAGCGGATTTCAATCGGTAATCCGTTCGGGTATTCCGGCGATCGCCATGGACGTCGAAATTGACGGCGCCACTTCCTGTGCGGACGCATGTGACCACGTTTACGGCGGATATTTGGCAACTCACCATCTGATCGATTACGGGCACCGCAAGATCGGCGCCATATCCGGCCCGAAAGACTATGTCAGTTCCGTAAAACGTTTGGACGGGTACCGGAAGGCCTTGGAAGAGGCGGGAATTTCTTTCGAACCTGCGCTGGTTTACACCGGCAACTACAAACTGGAAAGCGGTCAAGACGCCCTGCCGTATCTTCTGGGCAAAGGGGTAACCGCGATTTTCGCATTTAACGATATGATAGCCCTCGGCCTTTATAAAGCCATTCGCAACTACCGGATGTCAATTCCGAAAGATATTTCCGTCATCGGATATGATGATATCTTCATTTCCGATGTTTTGGAGGTTCCGCTTACCACAGTCCATATTCCCATTGAGGATATTGGGAGACGCGCGGCGCAGGAACTTATCGCGTTGATTGAGAATAAGCAGCCGGCCGCGGAACTGAAAAAGATCGAGCCCGTCCTGATGGTACGCGCCAGTACCGGGAGAATTTAGCTGTCCCGCAGATTTTTTCAATATAAAAGAAAAGACTGAAATCCGTTTCCAGAAAGAAGACGGAGGAGAGGCCCTTCTGGGGTTGAAAGAAACAGGGGCCATTCCATGCTGGAGGAGGTGTTGCCGGCCCAAAAAGCAGACCTAAAACCAAGTTGTTACGGCTTCGACTTTACTTTGATGTTGTAACGCTGGTCTATTGCAACAAAAACATCAATCGGAAACATACAAAGGGAGGGTATTTTACATGAGTGAAAAACCAAAACATTTGATTCGGGAAGACTTTTCCATGCTGGCTTTATTGACAATACCGATTGCCGTAGCCGTAAACTTTGTCGGGTCACAAATCCATCACGTCTTGTCCCTGCCGCTTTTTCTGGACACCATCGGCACATTTTTCGTGGCAATGCTTTGCGGACCGTGGGTCGGCGCTTTGACGGGCCTTATCGGCAACATGGTGTTGGGCATTACCAATCCCAGCGCGATTCCGTTCGCGGTGACCAGCGTTGCGGTTGGCCTTACAGCGGGCTTCCTGGCACGTGCCAAAATGTTCGACGGCTGGTGGAAACTGGTGATTACCATTATTGTGACATCCCTGGTATCCACGATCACCTCAGCACCGATTGCCGTTTTGGTATTCGGTGGGGTAACCAGCTCCGCGGATTCACTGTTTGCTGCAACCCTGATGGCTTCCGGCGTGAACATCTGGAAAGCTGTCATCGGCACCAGCCTGTTGTTTACTTGTATCGACAGAATCATCGCCATTATTGTCACCTGGTTAATCATTCGGGTGATTCCGGCCAGAACCCTGATCAAATATAGTCTGGGTAAAAATTACATCAAAAACTCCCATTCCAAAGTGGCGTAAGCCGGAAGTAAAATGGCCGGCGCCGCCTTAGAGGCCTGTGAAGGATGAAAAAGGCGGCGCCTATAAGGAGTCAAACATATGTACAGAGAAAGACTGAATATTGTTAAGAAAAATCCCCTTGCCGCATTGTATCCATCGGCAAAGGGGTGGATTGTCATCCTGTATTGCATATGCGTAGCCATTCTGGCAACCATACGGATGAACGGCTATGCACTCTATCTGATTCCGTTTTTTATAACGGTTCCGGTTCTTTTCGCCGTCAGCGGCATCTGGGGAAAATTCTTTACCTTATATAAAGGCATCTTTATCTTTATCGCCTTCATATTTATCGTGCAGACCCTGGTGATTCGAAGCGATGTGGTCCTGTACCATTTCGGAATCATCAACATCTATCAGGAAGGTCTTCGGCGTGCGATTTTCCTGTGTTTTATCATCCTGAACGTCTCCGGTATCCTTTTATGGTTGTTCCAGACCACTGAAACGAAGGAAATGACTTATGCCCTGGAAAGAATGGGCGTCAGTTACAAAGCGTCTTTTGTTTTTTTATCGACCTTTCAGATGATTGAAGTTCTCGGAAAAAGTTCCAAGACCATTATGAATGCGCAAAGAGCGCGCGGCATTGAAACGGAGGGAAATTTATTGGTGCGTTGCAAAGCCTTTTTCCCGATGATTGTCCCTCTGGTGGTAGGCTCGATCATGAATACGGAGGAACGGGTATTAACCCTCGAATGCAAGGGATTCGACACCCAATGCCCCAAAACGCGTTTGCTGGAGCTGAAAAAATCAGGAAATGAATGGAAAGCGATTGGGTTTTCCGCAATCGTAACGGCAGCCATATTGATTGGGAGGATTATGCTGTGGGTAATGTAATTGAATTTCAAAATGTAACATACACCTATCCTCTGTCCGGCAAACCGGCCATTAAAAATATGAATTTTCAAATCGAAGCAGGAAAATTTTACGGGATAATCGGCGAAAACGGTTCCGGAAAGACCACTCTTTGTTCGCTGATACGCGGTTTTGCGCCCAATTTTTATAAGGGCGAGTTGGAAGGGAAAGTCCTCGTGGACGGGAAGCCGACCATAGAGTATGGTCCGGGGGAGCTCGCCTTGAAGATCGGATATGTATTTCAAAATCCCTTTAATCAAATCAGCGGAGTCAAAGATACGGTCTTTGAAGAAGTGGCCTTTGGGCTCGAAAACTTCGGGGTAGATCCCGACGAAATCGAGCAGCGCGTTGCCGATGTGATGGAAATGACAGATATAACGGCTATCGCGTTTAAAAATCCCTTTGAGCTATCAGGCGGGCAGCAGCAGCGCGTGGCGCTTGCGTCCACCATTGTGCTGAAGCCGGATATCTTGGTAATCGATGAACCCACTTCCCAACTGGATCCGGAAGGGACCGAAAGTGTCTTTAAAATTATCAGCGAGATGAAAAACGAGCGCAAAACCATCCTGTTGGTAGAACACAAAGTGGATCTGATCGCGGAATATGCCGATGAGATTCTCGTTCTCAAAGACGGTGAATTGATAAAAGCAGGACCCAAACAGGGTATTTTATCGGACATATCCCTTCTGGAAAAAAATGTCCAGCTCCCTCAAATGGCAATCCTGGGCCATGCCTTACGGGAACAGGGTATGGTGTTCGATGAGATACCGATCACCGAAAGCCAGGCTGTAGAGGTTGTCAAGAGGCTTCTTGCAAAAGGAGGGAAACTTTAATGGCCTATATCACACTGGATCACGTCAGTTATGAATACCCCGGCGGCTTTTTAGCCGTGGACGATATCAGCATGGAGATTGAAAAGGGTGAAAGCATTGCCATCATCGGTCAGAATGGGGCTGGAAAAACCACAACCGTCAAAATGCTCAACGGCCTATTGCGCCCTACCAAGGGGAATGTGATCATCGGCGATATGAACAGCAAAGATTATACCATTGCCCAGATGAGCCGGGCCGTTGGGTATGTATTTCAGAACCCGGACGACCAGATTTTCCATTCGACCATTGATGAAGAAGTCGCTTTCGGTACCAAGGTGCTGAATAAAACAGCGGAAGAAACCAGAAAACTGGTGGACTATGCTCTGGAAATTACCAATCTGACTCAATTCAAAGATGAAAACCCATTTAACCTTCCTTTTTCAATGAGGAAATTTATCTCCATCGCCGCGATTATCGCCATGGACACGCAGGTGATGATTTTTGACGAACCCACGGCCGGCCAGGACAGATCCGGAAACCTCCGGCTTTCTTCGATATTGGAGCATCTGCATACCCGAGGCAAAACCTTGGTGACGATTTCCCATGACATGGAATTTGTGGTCAAGAACTTTAACCGCGTAGTGGTTATGGCCAACAAAAAGATCGTCACCAGCGGTTCTCCCTCAGAAATATTTTGGAATTTTGAGGCGTTGGAGGAAGCCATGCTCAAACAGCCTTATGTCAGCCGGCTCTGCAGAACGCTGAACCTGGGTGAGGGAATTGTCACCATGGAGGAAACCGTACAGGCGATCCGCAAATCAGTCGATGGAGGGACAATCTAATGATTCAACCAGGAGGAACAGCTAAAATGGCAGAACAATTAACGCACCACTTGAAATGCGCTCAAGGCGACGTTGGCAGATACGTAATCCTTCCCGGAGACCCTGGCCGCGTACCTAAAATTGCGGCTTATCTGGATAACGCCGTACATATCAAAACGTACCGGGAATTTGTCACTTATACCGGCACGCTGGAGGGGGAAAAAGTCAGTGTCACTTCGACGGGGATCGGCGGGCCGTCCGCTTCGATTGCCATGGAGGAATTGGTTCAGCTTGGCGCCGACACTTTTATCCGTGTCGGAACCTGCGGCGGCATCGATAACAGCCTTTTGCCGGGAGACCTGATTATTCCTACCGGCGCCATCCGTAAAGAGGGTACCGGCCGCGAATACGTTCCCATTGAATATCCCGCCGTGGCCAATTACGCCTTGATGCGTGAACTGGATGATGCGGCCACCTGCCTTGGAAAGCGTCACCATCTCGGCGTCGTGGAATGCAAGGATTCTTATTACGGCCAGCACGCCCCCGACCGCATGCCCGTCAGCTACGAACTTCACCAGAAATGGGAAGCATGGAAAAAGGCCGGCGCGTTAGGCTCGGAAATGGAGTCGGCCACCCTGTTCATCGTTGCCACCACTCTCCGCGTCCGATGCGCCACCGTGCTTTTACTTTGCCGTAACCGTGAGCGGGAAGCGCTTCTGAAAACCGGGGAAGTCAGCACCTGGGAAACGGCGCCGGCGATCGAAACCGCGATTGAAGCGTTGCGTAGCCTGATAATAAAAGAGAAGACCAAAGCGTAAACCTTTAGTTTAGTGGATAACAAAGAGCAGAGGCTGTCGTAAAAGAAACACTTTTGCGACAGCCTCCGCCTTTTTTCTCTTTGGCTTACCGGGTTTCCCGAAGAACTTTCGGCAGGCGGGAGGTTCCATACACCTGGGGCGTGAGGCCGAAATATTCAAGAATGGTCGCGGCAATATCACCGAAGGTGGGAAGGGTGCCCAGATTGACCCCGGGTTTCACATGGGGCCCTGCAATTACCCACGGCGTGCATTCCCGTGAATGGTCGGTTGACGGCGTCGACGGGTCACATCCATGATCGGCGGTGATCATGACCAGGTCATCTTTTCTTAGGCCGGAGAGAATTTCCGGGAGTTTTTCGTCAAACCGGCTCAGGGCTTTCGCATAGCCGTCGACGTCGTTTCTGTGCCCATACAGCATGTCGAAATCAACCAGATTGATGAAGCACAGTCCGTCAAAGTCGCGCTGGGTCAGCCGGATGGTATCTTCGATTCCCTGGGCATTTCCAGACGTCCGCATAGATTCGCTGATGCCGCGACCGGCAAAAATATCGTAAATTTTTCCCACGGCGATCACGTCTTTCCCCGCCGCCAGGAGATGGTCCAACATGGTAGGGGCAGGCGGCTCTAGGGAAAAGTCGTGCCGGTTGGGGGTGCGAAGAAAATTTGGATACCGGCCCGTAAAGGGACGGGCGATCACCCGGCCGACCGCATGAGCTCCTTTTAAGATTTCCCTGGCATCCCGGCAATAGCGGTAAAGCTCTTCGGGAGGGACGACCTCCTCGTGGGCGGCGATCTGAAAGACGCTGTCGGCGGAGGTGTATACTATCAATGCCCCGGTTTTAAGGTGTTCTTGGCCATAGTCGCGGATGACGTCGGTGCCCGAGTATGGTTTGTTGCACAGTACGCCGCGGCCCGTCCGGCGCGAAAATTGGTCCAGCACTTCCCGGGGGAACCCATTGGGATAGGTCGGCAGCGGACGAGGAGAATCGATACCGGCGATTTCCCAGTGGCCGATGGTTGTATCCTTGCCTTTCGAATGCTCAATCATGCGGGCAAAAGCCCCTTGGGGCGCCTTTTCGGCAGGGCGGCAGTAAACGCCGTCAATATTAAACAGGCCCAGTTTGCTCATATTGGGCATATTGAAGTAAGGACTTTGGGAAGCGGCGGCGAGGGTATCGCTTCCGGCATCCCCATATTCGGCGGCGTCGGGCCCATTGCCGATCCCGCAGCTATCAAGGACAATTAAAAAAATCCTTTTCATGATGGTACCATCCTTTCTTGACCTCCCGTATTATCCCCCTATTATAGCTTGGACAGTTGCAGCCGGAAAGGACAAGTGTACCAAAGTTTCGGTTTTTTAGGATATCGCCGGAAATTTTTTTTGAAGTGGACAGTTGACCTTGCCCGAATTTAGCGGATGAATTATCTTGGAGAGGAGAAGTTTCCATGGCTGACATTCTGTCAGATCTGCAGTCCCTGGAGGAACCGGTGCGGGAAAAGCTCTTAAGTCTGTTTCGCACCATGCCGGACACTCTTCGGCAACGCTGTCCCCTCCGCAAGCTGAAAAAGGGCAGCATTCTCGCAGATCCGTTGGGCCCCAGCAATTTCGTATACGTGCTGATCCGTGGCTGCATCCGGACGGAGAATCGGGATGCTTCGGGGAACATTTTTGTGGTTGCCGACTTCACGGCCCCCGCGCTGTTCGGTGAATTCGAATTGATTGCCGGCTGCCCCTTTTACCGGGGGACGCTGATCGCCACAACGGATTGCCAGATCATAGCCATTGAACGGGAATCCTATCTTGGCTGGGTTCAGGGAAATGGGGAAGTGCTTTTTCAGAGGGCCCGCGCGGTAACTCGCCAGCTACTGGAGCAGTGTAGCAAAGAAAGGAATTTTCTGTCGCTGCGTGGAACGGGAAGATTGATGCTCCTACTTTGCCGGTACTATGAGCGGAATGCAAAAGAGGGAACCGTGCGTATTTGCGCCACCAGACAGGAAATAGCGGACGAAATCGGTACCAGTGTGAAAACCGTCAGCCGGGGACTTCAACGTCTTAACGAACGGGGACTGGTTGACCTTCAGGGCCACGGAATCGCTATTGGCAGCGAAGATTATCAAAGTCTTCGGACGCTGGTGGAAAAAGAGCTTCTTTCCAATCCCCTTGAAAATGAAAATCCGAACTTTTAGATCAATTGAAAATGAGAGAAGGGGTACAAAAATGGATCAGGTAATGGATCTGATAACGGCACAAAATCTCACCTATGATCAAAAGCTTTTACAGCTTGCGCAGGCTGCCGAAAACTCGGTGGACCCGCTGCGTGTCTCGGAGAAATTTCAGTACTATTTTAACCAAGGCGCTCTCTGCGATATGAACGAGGGGAAGGCCCCGTACAGGCCACGCTACATTCTGGTGGATTTTCAGAAATTCGTCCAAAACGGCAGTGAATTTCTGCGTTTGAATCCGCCGGAAGATCTGGACGACCTGCTGACTTCCCTGTGTATCCTGTATGAGCATATTCCTTCCGTGACCGGCCGCCCGGTCTATGTAGGCAACCTGGACAAACTGATCGACCCGTTTCTGGAGGGAGTCTCCGATCGAGAGGCCTCCAAAAAGCTGAAACATTTTCTCAATTTCATCGACCGTACGGTCGCAAACGGATACTGTCACGCCAACCTGGGCCCGGAAGCAACACGCGCCGGCCGGCTTATCCTGGAAGCGGAACAAGAATTACAAAATGCCGTCCCCAATTTCACTTTGAAATACGATCCCCATATTACACCGGACGATTTTGGCGAACAGGCTATCTTGACTGCGCTTTCCTGCGCAAACCCGGCTTTCTGCAATCACCGCCTTCACAAACAGACTTACAGCGGTGACTATGGTATCGTCAGCTGCTTCAATATCTTGCCGGTAGGCGGCGGGGGATATTGCCTGTCCCGGGTAGTCCTGCCGAGATTGGCAGACCTTGCTTCCGGTACCGACCAGTTTATGAATGAGCTTTTGCCCGAGGCCCTGCAGGCGCTGGGAGAATATATGAATGAACGGGTCCGCTTTATGGTGGAAGAATCTCATTTTTTTGACACTTCCTTTCTGGTGAAAGAAGGTTTGGTAGACTCGGAGCGGTTCGTCGGCATGTTCGGAGTAGCCGGATTATGTGAATGTGTAAACACACTGCTTAAGAATAACGGTGGTTTCCGCTATGGCCGTGACGAAGCAGCCAATGATCTCGGCGATCGCATCATGCAGGAAATACAGAATTTTGTGAGCGGTTTTCCGGCCGTATATTCCAAATTGACCGGCAACCGTTATCTCCTTCACGCCCAGGCCGGGCTGGCGCCTCAAAAGGGAGTAACCCCCGGGGTCCGCATCGTAGTCGGCGACGAACCGGATAATTTAATGGATCATATTCGCCATAGTGCACGGTTCCACCGTTTCTTCCCCACCGGAGTCTCGGATATTTTTCCGGTCGAATCCACGGCGCGCGACAATCCTGCCGCCATTTTGGATCTGGTGAAAGGAGCCTTTGCCATTAATGATAAATATTTAAGCTTCTATACCGCAGACAGTGACTTGATTCGGATTACCGGCTATCTGGCCAAACGGAGTGAAATGGAAAAATTCAGTCAAGGCATCCCGGTGTTGCAGGATACTTCCCATGGTGCGGTAAAAAATTATCTCAACAACCATGCTGCCGATAGAAAGGTACGCTTTTAATGGCCCGCGCCCCGGTGAATAAAATCATTCCCTTCAGTATGGTAGACGGTCCGGGAAGCAGAACTTCCGTTTTTCTGCAGGGCTGCAATATTCACTGCGCCTACTGCCACAATCCCGAGACCCAGCAATTGTGTTGCAATTGCCTAATTTGTGTCACCGGTTGTCCTGCAAAAGCCCTTTCTGTGCAGAACGACCAAGTGGTATGGGACGAACAAAAATGCGTATCCTGCGACCATTGCCTTAAGATTTGTCCGCACTGCGCTTCGCCGCGCGTTCGGATGCTCGAGGCGCGGGAAGTCTTTGAACGTATCCAGAGGAATATCCCCTTTATCCGCGGCATCACGGTTTCCGGAGGGGAATGTATGCTGTACCCGGAATTTTTAGGCGAGCTTTTTACCCGGGTTAAAAGAGCGGGACTGACTGCCTTGATCGACACCAACGGCACGGTGGATTTTCGCTCCTACCCCCTGCTAACCCGTATGTGCGACGGGGTGATGCTGGATGTAAAGAGTTGGGATCCGCAGACTTTTTCCACGCTGACCGGGACAGGCAATGAAGTCGTCAAAGAAAACCTCCGCTATCTGGCGGCTGAAAACCGTCTGGAGGAAATCAGGATCGTCTGCCTGGATGAGTGGGTCGATGCTGAAGCCGTCATTGACGGCGTTGCCAAAACGCTTGGCGGAAAAACCGCCTTGCAAAATCTCCGGCTGATCCCTTTCCGCCCTTTCGGTGTGCGTGGCGTTCTCGAAAACACGCCGCCCCCTTCCGAAGGCAGAATGCAGCAACTACGGGAACTGGCCGAAAAGTGCGGCTTCCGGAAAATCCGGATTACCTGATCGAAGCCTACTCATCAAAACAGGTTCAGCCGAGGGGCTCCCCCAACTTTCGAGTTTATTTACTGTTGTTGTTTTTCGTTTTTGGTGATTTCCACCAGCCGTATACCGATGTCAAAGGCTTTCTGGCAGTCCTTGGGGAACTCATTCTCCCTTCTTTCGGCTCTTTCTTCGGGATTAAACCAATCTGAGACATATTTGGAATAATCATCAAACTGGTATGTTTCGTTTACTAACAGGGACAGGGATGTCTCTCCGAAAATCTTCGCTAATATCTGTTCATGCCCTGCAGCCGGCCTGTCGAATCCTACACGCTTCATTCTTTCCTCGTTAACCTCCATGGTGTAAATAAAAGCGGTCGGCATTTTTCTTTTAAACAATGAGGACATATTGGCATCATAGACAGTGTATGGGAACATCAGCCTTTCCCCGCTCACCCAACCGTAGTAGATCGGAGAACCCAAAACAAGCGCATCCGCTGAGGCGATTTTTTCCAAAACCGGAGTCAGATCATCTTGAAACGCACACCTGCCATAGTTTTTACCATTTTTAACTTTACAGGAGAAACAACTGATACAACCCTTAAAATTTAAATCATAAAGATGAAACAGTTCGGTCTCAAATCCCTGGGAAGCGGCGCCATCCAGTGCCTGTTGCAGCAGTGTTGCAGTATTCCATTTTTTCCTCGGACTACGTAATCGCTATTAATTTCATACAAGGCCCCCACTTTCATCTGATTTTACTAAAGTATAAGCCTTGTAGTATAGTACAAAGTCAAGATCTCTTATATAAAAATTTCAAAAGGTTACATTTCGCCAAGTCGGGATTATTTTTAATATAATCAAGAAGCTCTTTTAAGTCCTTGAGCGCATTAATTTTCTGGTCAAGTTCCTCCATTTTCGATGTGAGCTGATCGTTTAAAATTTGGCTATTGATATTATTATTACTGCTTAACATTTGTGAAATAGTGGAAATCTCGCGCAAACTGAAACCCAATTCTTTTAATCGGGTAATAAATTTTAACCGGAGCAGATCTTCTTCACTATATACTCTGTAGCCTGATTCTGTACGCTCCGGCACAGGAATAATCCGGATTTTTTCATAATATCTCAGAGTTTCATTTCCTATTTTTAATAGATTGGATATTTCCTTGCGTGCATAACCCTTCATGTTCTTCCTCCAAATGGGTCTTGATTGAAGTAAAAAAAGCTGCCAAAAATCGAGTCGGTTAACGTTCAGTATACCATATTCCTTGACATTCAGTGGGTCGATGCTGAAGCCCGGCATTCACGGCATTGCTAAAAACTTTGGAGAAAAAACCGCCTTCCAAAATCCCCGGCTGATCTCTTTCCGTCCTTTCGGGGTGCATGGCGTTCTCGAAAACACGCCGCCCCCTTCCGAAGGCAGAATGCCGGAACTACGGGAACTGGCCGAAAAGTGCGGCTTCCAGGAAAATAAGGATTACCTGATCAGGAAACTTCCATTCTTTTCAATTGGATTTTTGGTCACCCAATTGTTTTTTCAATCAGCCGATTATTTTCGGCTATCACCCAATGGATAAAATCATTTCAGCGGTTTTATATAATCCAATTTTTACAACCCCCCTTTGCCTCACTGGCCCACAACCCCGGATACCGTCTTGGTTTCAAGCATCGGCTTGCGAGAAGGATGGTTTGTTTTACATTCATCAAATGATAACAGATTTTTTTAAGTAAAATCAATTTACCAGGAGGAAAAAGTTTCTCAGGCTTCATTTTTTTACAACAGATGGATACATTTACTTAAATTTCAATTAACGGGAACGACATTGACTATATATCATAATATTTATACAATTAAGAATGTAATTAATGGTTTTAGAGTTGGAAAACCGGAGGGACTATTTTGGGAGGAGAAATTTGAAAGAGGGAGGCTTGCGATGTTTTGACACCGGTGTCAAAAAGGCAAAATTGGGGGCTGCTTTCCGTTAAAATGAATTTGTCTCGATACCGCCGGCCCATTGAGATTAATCGCTGAAGCAATAAATATAATCAAAGTCGACAAAAACAAAGGAGGCCGACATGCATACCCGCGGATTTGACAGCAATCAAGGGACCATCAAAGCTCCAAAACAGTTGAAGGGTAGATATTGCCTGCAACCCTTCACCAATGTTGATATTCACAGTAACAACGGAGTACGTTGCTGCAGTGAATCGTGGATGCCAAGCTGGATTGGGGATTTTTCCCGGGGTTCCATGGAGGAGATTTGGAATTCTCCTAAAATACAGGAAATCAGAAAAAGCGTTTTAGAAGGTACTTATCAATATTGCGATTGGCATCAATGCCCTTTTTATTCCAACGACCAGTACTATTTATATTCCCGGGAAGAACTGGAGAGTCCCCAAAGCCTTCCGGATTTACAGCGCAACCGTTTAACAAAATACGGGCCGTGGATTCAATATATTTTGGAAGGTAAAACCGAGCTGAAAATCATGCCGGCCAATTATAACCTGGCATATGACGAGACCTGCAATTTACAATGCCCCAGTTGCCGTAAGACGACCAGGATTTATACCCAGGGTCCGGAATATCAGTCGCGTTTGGCCATTCAGCAGAAACTGCTCCAAGAAGTGGAGGCCAAAGGATTCGATAATATTGGACGGTTTAACCTGACCGGTTCCGGGGAGCCTTTCAGCTCCAAAATATTCCGGGAGTTTCTGTTTGATTTTGACGGCGGCAAACATCCCAAGCTGGATATTAATATTCAATCCAACGGGGTTTTGTTTACTCCGGAAGTTTGGCGGAAGATGGAGAAAATTCACGACAATATCAACGAAGTGATCATTTCCCTGGATGCTTCCTGCGGGGAGACTTACCAGAAAATCCGGGTCAACGGGAATTTTGAGGTTCTGCTGAAAAATATTGAGTTTTTAGCCGGGCTGCGGCAGGAAAATAAGATCAGACGTCTGATGTTGGCCTTTGTAGTCCAACAAAAGAATTACCGGGAAATGGTCCCCGCCCTTGAAATCGGCCGGAAATATCAGGTGGATTTGTTCATATTCAACCTGCTCAATGACTGGATGTCATGGTCGAAAGAGGAATACGAGCAAAATGCGGTCTGGAAAGTGTACCATCCGGAGTACTCCGGTTTCATCGAAATTTTACGGAACCCAATCTTTGACGACCCAATGATTGACCTGGGGAATATGACGGAATACCGTTTAAGGGCCAAGGAAAAACGCACGGCGAAGGAAGCGTAAGAATGAAATTGAAGCAGGTAACGCTCAAAAGGAATAAAACCCGGCTGATTCTTTCCAATGGCAGCGAACGCAGCGATTTTGTACCGATTGACGAAATCTTTGCCAAACTGGGACGGATCCACGATGGTATTCAGTTACTAAAAACGTATTACCCCAGGGATGCGGCGTGGTCCCCCACCCAAAAAATCTCGGCCGTGACTGCCAAAAAGGATGTCCGTTACGCATGGGATTACGAGTATGAAGATTACCACCCCCTGGATATTTGGGAGAAAGAAAGCGTCACCCGGCAACAAATTGAAGCCCTAAAACGCTACGGTTCCGATTTACACCTTACTTTGACGCTGGAGTTGTCTTTATCCGATACCGAAATCGCCCAAATCGCCCAAGCGCTCAACCCCTATGGCAGAGTATTTCTGCGCATCAATCACGAGGCCAACGGCAACTGGTTCCGGTATAGCCGGCAACATACTTTTCAGGAATACAGCGAATTTTTTGTCCGCTGCCACAAAATCATCAAGAGTCATTCAGCCAATATTTTCACAGTGTTCAATCTCTCCGCCGACTCCTTTGTCAATGAAAAGCTGGTGGTCGACAGGTTTCTGTACTTATCGGAGGGACAGTTGGGTGAGGCGTTGAACGCCGCCGATTACTGGTCTATTGACAAATATGTTTCCTTACATTATGGTTGGCCGTTTGAAACGAAGATAACCGGAAAGAGCACCGCTTATTTTAAGGGCAGTATTGAACATTGGTGGCAGTTGATTGAAGAAACCTATCTAAAAATGATTTGGCATCATCATTTGCTGGCCAAGCCTTTATTTATCAATGAATTCAACTCCGATTCCGATGTAGAGGGTTATGAGGGCCAGGCCCGGACCATTGGTGGAGTTTATGACCGGCTGGCCCGGGGGGAGTTTGATTGGCTGGCGGGGATTACGTTATACCAGTTCCGGGATTATGGCGGTCTGGGGCTGGAAAAAGGGAATTTGAAGGAATACCGACCATTGCCGGCCTTAAATGCATACCGGGAGGCCATTGGGAAATTTCAATATCAATTGGATGTGGCGGAGCAGGAATGGCAGTATTCGGATTACACGTTCACCTGGAAAGACTCAGACCATATCCGGGGCCTACAAATCAGTCAACTGGACGGAGCAAGCAGGTTAATTAACCGCTTGGAATTCCCGCTTTTTGTGGTCCGTGGCCAAGCCCAGTCATGGAGCAGGCTGGAACCCCATGAAAGTTTGGCCTTGGAGCATTTGCCGGAAATGGTGTTATTGATTCCCCCGTATAAGGATTCCTGCGGCGCGATGAGGGATATGGCGACCCTGGGGGATTGCAAAGCCCGGATTGGGGAAATGTTTGAATAAAGAGGGATCGATGATGGCAGTGATTCATCTCCGCGATGTATCGAAACAATTTAAAATCTTAAACCGCCGGGAAGGGATGAGCGGCGCTTTGAAAGACCTGGTTTCCCAAAATTACCGCTATGTCAAGGCGGTGAATCATATAAGCCTAGACATCGGCGAAAAGGAAATGGTGGGTTTTTTAGGGCCCAACGGGGCAGGCAAATCGACCACCATCAAAATGATGACCGGAGTTCTGGAACCAACCGCCGGAGAGATTTTTGTGAACGGCCTTGTACCGTATAAAAACCGGATCAAAAACGCCGGCAATATCGGAGTGGTTTTCGGGCAACGCAGCCAGCTTTGGTGGGAACTTCCGGTGATTGAATCTTTTAAGATCTTAAAGGAAATCTACCGGATGGACCTGAAAAGCTACCAAACCAATATGGGCCTTTTTAATGAACTGGTGGATCTAAAACATCTTTATGCGATACCGGTCCGGTATTTATCCCTGGGACAACGGATGCTCTGCGATATTGTGGCCGCCTTTTTACACAATCCGAAAGTCATTTTTCTTGATGAACCCACCATTGGCCTGGATGTATTGATTAAAAGCAAGATCCGCAATTTGATACGGGATTTGAACCGGAGAAACGGGGCGGCCATTTTGCTGACCACCCATGATATCAGTGATATTGAGGCCCTTTGCAGGCGGATCGTCATTATCGACCAGGGCCGGATCATTTTTGACGGGGAAATTGAAAAAGTAACCCGGCTACTTGGCGCTTACCGGATTTTGAAGATTGTTTTCGGTCAAAAAGTTGATGATTTGCGGGAGTTGGATATCTTCCGGGAAAAAGTGGGGACCCGTTTTGTTTGCCGGCATCCGATTCAGATTGAGCGGGCGGAGGATGGGGTTCATTTTACAATTTATCAGGATGAAGTGAAATTGATGGAACTCTTAAATTATGTTGACCATCAATTTTCCATTAGAGATTTCAGGATTGAAGAAATCAAAATGGAGAATGTCATCCGGAAGGTTTATGAAGGAGCGTTGAAATGAAAGGTTATTGGATGCTGGTCCGAAGCGTTTTGTTGAGCGGAGTCAACCACCGGGTTCATTTTTTCCTTATGTCGCTGGGAAACATCATCTATGTCATCCTGATTTATTATCTTTGGAAATCCATTTATGCCAATTCCAGTCAGTTGATGGGATTGTCGTTCCAGCAAACTTTTGCTTATTTGGCGATGGGGTCCTCTCTGTTTTGGCTATTGCTGACCTGGGTGGAGTACGACATGTCACAGGCGCTTACCAGCGGCGCCATTGCCAACAGGTTGTTAAAGCCTTTGGATTTGCAAATGTTTTATTTTATGAATGGGGTCGGTTATCTTATCAATAATTTTTTGTTTATCATGGTACCGGCCTTGTTCATGATGGCGCTGGCCTTTAAAGTGTCGGTTCCCTTGGGCTGGAATCTGTGTTGGTTTGCCTTGTCGGTGGTAGGTTCATTTGTCATTAATTTTCATATTGATTACATTGTCGGTTTGGTGTCTTTTTATACCGAGTCGATCTGGGGGATTAGTATTATTAAAGAAGCGGTCGTCACTACCTTCGCCGGGGCCGTGGTGCCTCTGCAGTTTTTCCCTGGAATTATCCGCCAGGTTCTGCAATGCCTGCCTTTTCAAACGATTTATCATACTCCGCTGATGATTTTAATTTCGCCGGAGCTAAGTCCGGGGAAGGTTGGCACGATGTTGCTGATCCAACTTTTTTGGGCGTTGGTTTGCATAGGGATGGCCAGATTGATTTACCTCCGGGCGATCCGGAAAATCACTATCCAGGGGGGGTGAACGCATGCTAAAGGAGCTGTGGTTCTATCTAAAAATATATTTTTATATCAGCTCACAGTATATTAAAGGAAGGATGCAGCACCGGAGCGATTTTCTTCTCTCGGCACTGGGATTAATCGTAATGAATACCGCCGGATATTTTAGTTTTTGGATTGTCTTGCGGTCCGTTCCCTCGCTGAACGGCTGGAAATTTGAGGAACTGTTATTTATATATGCTTTTTCACAGCTGGCCAGCAGCCCGATGGGAATCTTCTTTGATAATCTTTGGAATTTACGGTCTCACATTGTAGAGGGCACTTTTGTTAAATTTTATTTCAAGCCGCTGAACATGCTGTTTTATTATACGGCCGAGGTACTGGATATCAAAGGGGTGAGCCAAAGCTTGCTTGCTTTGGGGGTCTTCGTATACGCTTCGATGAAGCTCTCGATTCACTGGAACATGGTCAATCTATTGGTACTTCTGGTGACGCTTTTCAGTTCCGCCTTGTGCATGATTGGCATGATGTTGATGGCCGCTTCAAGCGGTTTTTGGATCCTAAACGCCAATGCCGTGATGGTCTTTACTTCCCGTATGCGAGAGCTTTCCCGCTATCCTTTGACGATTTTTAATATTTTTTTCCGTTATGCATTGACATTGATTATTCCCATCGGGTTTATTGGTTTTTATCCCGCCCAGTTCTTTTTAAGGCCAGCTGAATTATCTGTCTGGGTGTACCTATCGCCATTTTTTGGAGTCCTGTTTTTCCGCCTAGCCTATGAGATATGGAAAAGAGGTGTTAACAGTTATTCCGGAACAGGTTCGTGATTTCACAACTTAAAAAGGAGAAAAAATCATGAAATTACTGCTATTAAGGCCTTATTACGGCGTAAATGTCCATGGAGATATGCATGGGGACTTGGGAATTGCTGATTACTCACCGGAGATTTTTCCGGATCTTTCATTAGTGTGCGCCGCAACGGTTGCCAAAAATAATCAACTGCTAGAATTAACCGTGATGGACGCCAATGCCGAAAAATTATATCCGGTGCAGGTCATTGAAAAAATCCGAAAGGGTACCCATGTTATTTTATTAAAAGCAGCGGCGCCAACGATTCAATATGATATTGAATTTGCTACTCAATTAAAGAAACATTTTCCCGGGGCCAGGTTAATCCTGGGCGGTCATATCGCCAAGATTCTTAAAACCTGGATTCAAACCAATGTGCCGGAAATTGATGAAGTAGTGGAAATCCCCGTTGAGAACTATGTGACGGAGTTGGTCAATGGCAAGGGTTCTTGGAAAGGAATCGATTATTTGCCGAATCCCGATTATTCCTTGTTGCCTTATAAGAAATATCGTAGCGCCGATGGTGAACTTCGAGGTTGCTTGTATATGAGCCGGGGTTGCCCCAGCGGATGCGCCTATTGCCCATATTCATCCTTTTATCAACAGGGTATTGAGTTCCGTTCTCCGGAAAAGGTCATTGAAGATATTAAAGCTTTATTGAAACTGGGGATTAAGGTCATCCACTTCCGGGATCAATATTTTACGTTAAATAAAAAAGCCGTGACGGATTTATGCCGGATGATCCGTCAACAAAAGCTGGACTTCAAATGGCGCTGCGAAACCAGAGCGGAGTCCTTGAATATTGAATTAATCAATCGGATGGTTGAAGCCGGAATGGAAATGATCAGTTTCGGCATTGAGTCGGCTTCGGAAAAAACATTGAAAAACTATCGGCGGACTGTAAACAATCTGGATAAGGTGAAAGAATATACCCGCTATTTAATTCAAAAAAACGTCAAGACATTGGCTTTCTATATCATCGGTTTTCCCGGCGACACCTGGGAGAAAATCCAGGCCACGTACAATTTAGCCCTGGAAATAAAAAGCACCTATGCTAAATTTTCAATCTTTTCCCAATGCACCTCGGATGTTCAGGGAAAGGAATTGACTCCGGAGGATTTTTCGCCATTTGAAAATACGATGGTCCAAAATCCCTCCAAATACCTTTCCCAGGATGAGTTACGTTATCTTGTAAACCACCTGATGCTGTCCTATCACTCGGAAATGAACGGCATGAAAAACGCCTACAAATTTCATTATCTGAATCAAATGAGGTTTGAGGAATTTTTGAAGAATGTCAAAGAATATATGCAAAACCGCTCGGTGATGGAAATTGAGAAAAAAATATCGTAGGAGGGATCGGGATGGTATTCGACTTTAATGATTATTTACCGGGTTTTCATTCGGAGGCGGCGACCAAGGAGTCTCTCCGGCAAAAGCTGAGCGACTATTTTCACTGCCATCATGCAACTTTAGTAGGAAACGGGACCATCGCCATCGAGATCGCTCTGAGGGCTTTTGGCCTTAAAAGAGGAACCAAGGTGATCGTTCCGGATCTTTCCTTCATCGCAACCGCCACTGCAGTGGCGGATTGCGGCATGATACCGTTGTATGCCGATATCAGCGAAGAATATTTCGGGTTAACGGTAGAGTCGGTAAGGCAACAATATGATAGGAATGATAATGTCGGGGCAGTCATCGTGGTACATTTCGCGGGGTTTGTTAACCGGCAAATATTCGCCATCAAGGAGTTTTGCCAAGAAAAAAATCTCTATTTGCTAGAGGATTGCGCGCAAGTATTTCCATGCGCGATAAAGGGGAAACGGGTGGGCGCCATCGGTGATGCCGGGACTTTCAGTTTGCAATCATCGAAAGTTGTTAACTGCGGCGAAGGAGGCATTATTACCACCAACTCCGAGGTCCTTGCCCGAAGATGTGAGTCCATTTCCAACTGGGGTTTAAGTTTCCCCGGCATTGAGCGGGATTCCAAGCTACCCAGCAGTAATTTCCGGATGAGTGCGGTCCAAAGTTATTTTGTCTTAAAGCAAATGGAGCTGTTGGATGGAATTGTGGCGGAACGACTTAAGAAATATTCAGAATTCAAGGATTTGGCAAAGAAATACAATCTTAAACCGGCAACGCCTCAGGAAAAGGAGGGCATCGTCGACTGCCCCTTTTTTTTTCCGCTCAAAAGCAGCAAAGAAAAGCTCAATATGGTAGAACCCCGGACGGAATATCCGATGCGCAAATCGATGATGGTGCCGGCGATCCTCGCTTCTTTTCATCCGGACTTATTGGAAATCTATCAAAGTCTTTACTACGAAACCGACCGTACCAGCGACAAAGTTATCCGGGAGATTGATTTTATTAATTTCCGGAGTTGTGAGGATTTCTCCGCCGAAGAGGTTATCCGCCCATATTGGATGCCGGATAATATTGGGAATCATCAATTGATCATGAAGTAATGGGCTGTTGCAAAAGGAATTTAAAACAAGGAGCTATGCAAACGGAAGATTTTAGAACCGAGGCAAATTGAAATTTTAAAAAGATTTGGATTCCCTTATATTACTAAAGGATTTTTGGCTTTCCAATCGAAATCAAAATAATGAGAAACCAATTCATTTAAATAATTTTCAATTGAGGTGCGCTGATGAATCGTTTGACGGATTTTCAAAAACGAATGATAGTCATAGGAATAGCAGCTTTTATGATATTGCTCGGAGTGGCTCAAGCCCTGATCAAAACGGATTTTTTTACCCAACATAAGCGATTAATCGACGAAGTAACTTTTGTATTAATGTTAATTGCAGCAGTTCTGCTTTTCAGTAAAAAGAAGCCTAAACCTGAAGAGCCGAAACCGGCCGATGGTGAAAACCAGACAATCGATACGGAAAAAACCCTTGAACAGACTCAAACTCACTCAAAGGAATAATGATTCTTAAAAGACTTTCCGTAGAGGGAGTCTTTTTTGTTGGGTATTTCATATTTTTTTACCGGAAAACCAATAATAAGGTTAGAATTTATTAAGCGACACTTTGGATCTTGGTTGATCTTTTAAAATAGGGGGCTAGTGTGGGGTTTGGAACATTTAACCGTGGAGATGATTATGAATGAAACACCGGGGGTTCGGCTTAACTCTTGGATACACGAAAATATTATGACTACGCCGCCATTATTTGCATATACGGAGAGGGGCGGGGCGGAAATTTCTTATTTTCCCGGAGGACATCATCAAAGAATTGCTGTCAGTGATCGGGCTCTTGCCGAAAAAGTACCGGGATATTCCACTGATATTGCTGAAGCCTGGAAAGTTGTTGAGACGATTAACTCAAGAGGTTGGCAGTTTTGCATTCGTCTGAACCGGGATGGCCGGGTTATTGCGGAGAGTGGCCCTGAAAATTGCAATGCCAGTAATTTTTTTAACGATCATCAATATTTTGAGACGGTTCCGGAGGCTATTTGTAAAGCTGTTTTGCTTGGAATATTAGAAACCCCAATTTAAGGGGCAGGTTCCGGGTAACGAGTAAAACGTTCTCTAAATAACTACTCAATGATTGTGAACGTTTTACTTAAGTAGAGCGTATCTTCCCCATTTCTTATTGCCGTTTATTTACGATACGCTCTACGAGTATTCAACCTAAGTTGCCTTAACCCAAAAGAAGGAATTGGCTATAGGTTGTAAAAGGGATTCTAATTTGCTATAATATTAACGTTCTTCGAATGTAGTTTCAATAATTGTTTTTTTAAATGGCCCTGTAGCTCAGAGGATAGAGCAGCGGTTTCCTAAACCGTGTGTCGGATGTTCGACTCATCTCAGGGCCGCCAAGAAAATTCCCAGCATAATGCTGGTTTTTTATTTTAATGGCTAACCGGTCAGAAATTCGGTTGGTCGGCCTTGGATGATAAAACTTGATTCTTTTGCCATATAATGCGTACAGACCCGCGGTTAAAACAAAACCCCGGCTGAGTAACCAGGGTTTTTAGTGTTGGAATTAGTCGAATATACTTAAAAGAGCCGACTTAATCGGGCAAGTTTTCAGTGTGCATTCCCCGTCGTGTACACAGGTCATAGAAACGGATGGCTTGCCGTTGCCGAGAGAATGAACTGTAATTGTTCGGCCTTCATTATAAACCGGGCAGCTTCCTTTAAAAAATTTAGTTGGGGTGTGAGTCATGTTTGGTTTCTCCTTTGTGTCCGTGAGGTCGAGGATTATTTTACGCTATAAATTTATCGTCATCTCATGGAAATAGATTAGAGGAAAAGTTTCAATAGCAGGGATGATATCTTGAAAAAAGCATAGGGAAGATATAATGATCTGGGGAACTTTATGGAACTCAAAGCGTTAATATAAATATCAACTCCCTTTTTTCATTATGTAAATCCTCCTCTGATTACCCCGCTACCTATTTGGTAGTGGGGGTTTTTTTATATTTGGCCGCATTCATACCGAAATCTCCCGTTAGACATTATTGAAAAAGGATGCCAACAAAGGGCATCCTTTTTCTTACGATATTGGATTCAAGGATTAGATGAAACCACCGCCACAGAAACAGCAGAAAAGTAGCAGGATAACGATTATCCAAATAAAGCCGCCACCGCCAAACCATTCAGCATTAACACCAGCGCCATCGGCTCCCATTTTATTACACCTCCTAGGAAAGTTTATTCTATTTTATGCCCTGGTTGAAACGAATGGGATATGGCAAAGGTACTTTTTCAGGTGAAATCCGGTTACAGCCTGCTCGGGAATTATTGCTGAAGCTTTCGGAATTGGAAAATGATCTCCATGAGGGGTTACCAAAACAATATCGCCATCATGGGGTTCGCTGGTCATCATATACGGATCAAAAACAATTTTATATGAGTATATTGGAGGTTTATAAAATAGGGGTTATCATTTGATTAAGAATAAAGTCCCTTGGATACGGTTTCTTCTTTTTCGCCTTTTTGGTTCAAGGCGTCACAAATCCGCTGGCTAATTTCAATCTGAATTTGCTGAGCTTCGAGTATGGCCTGCAATCTTTGATCCAAGTTGGTTTCAATTCGGAGGACAGCTGTTTCAATATTATCGATTCTTTGATAGAGTTGGTTTGTCGTTTGACGAATTTCGGTATTCTCCCGTTTCAAACCTTCCAATATTTCCAATAAAAGCTCTTGAAACCTTTCGTTTTCCATGGTTATTCCCCACTTTCCATTTTTCGGTACGGTCAAGCCAGTTCTAAAGCTAATTCCATCATCTGCGTAAAGGAAGTCTGTCTTTCCTCAGGGGTAGTGGCCTCATGGGTGACTAAGGAATCGGATACCGTTAGAATGCATAAAGCATTGACTCCGGCATAGGCAGCATTCATATACAAGGCGGCGGCCTCCATTTCAATCGCGAGTACGCCCATCTTCGCCCATTTTTTCCAGGAATTCGGATCGGCATCATAGAAAGTGTCGGAGGAAAGAATATTACCTACTTGAACCGGAATATTTTTTTTGGCGGCGGTTTCAACAGTTTTTCTTATTAAATCCCAGGAAGCGGTCGGCGCATAAGTACCGGGTAATTGATATTGGGAACCATAATTGGAATTGGTGGAGGCCGATAACCCGACTACAATATCCCGGAGATGGACTTCGGGGCGTAATGAACCACAGGAGCCGATGCGGATCAAGTTTTTAACATCATAAAAATGAATGAGTTCGTAGGAATAAATACCGATGGACGGCATCCCCATTCCTGTTCCCATTACCGATATTTTTCTCCCGTGATAGGTTCCGGTGAAACCGGACATATTACGAACACCATTGAACTGAATTGGATTTTCCAAATAGTTTTCAGCAATAAACTTGGCCCGTAAAGGATCTCCGGGAAGCAAAACCGTACTGGCGATAGTTCCCAGGTTGTCAACTTCGATATGAGGGGTCGGAATCATGGTATCACTCCAATTTATTGGTATCAGAACTATCATTCTACGAAACGTTCCAATATCCTGCCTGGGATATTTACCTGTACCTGCTATTTATTTTCCATGCCCGCTGTTACCGGCCTAATATTTATCAACCATCGTTTTCCGGAGGGATATATTATTGTAAAAAATATTTTGCGGAAATGGAGGTTTTCCAATTGAAAAATCGTGAAGATGTAGAATATTTAGTTACATCCGAGCTTTTGGATTATTCGGTTTTAACGCAAGACAAAACCTTGGATTTACTGAGAAAATACCAATTCGGATTATGTCTTTGCGTGCATGAAAATCAATTAAACAATCCGTTGCATCTCATTTGCAGGGCCTGCGAAAATTCCGGAATTCCACTCATTCTGTGGCCGTTGTTATCGGAAAGCAAAGGCCTTTATCTCAATAAATATTCGGTGAAGGCATATCATCAATATTTGGATCAATTGTTTCAGTGGCTGGATGAACATCAACATGTTATTTACGGGATGTTGGTCGATTGTGAGCCTGATTATGAAGCGCCGAAAACGGAGTCCTTTTCACCGGTCCTCGACAATATATGGGATAATTTGCGAGACTTGGATGAGGCGGCTTTTAACGCCGCGGTCCAAGAATTCAGACAAATCATCAAAAAAATCAAATCCCATGGCTGTAAAGCCATTGGGGCGGCTATGCCGTTTGTATGTCATGACGTTTTAGAAAAGAGCCAGGCCTGGCAGGATTATTGGGGTGGTCCGGTAGTGGGTCTTGACTGGGATATGCTGGTTTTTATGCTGTTTGGAAGCTGGTTTGTACAAATGGGTATGGATTGGCCCACTGCGCATTATCTAATTTATGATTATACCAAAACCATTAAAAAGATAGGCGGGGTAAAGCTGTGGTAGCTTTAGGAGTAACCGCTCCCGGGACTGGGGCTGAAAGCGCAATATACCGCACACCGGAAGAATTGGCCGCTGCGGTTTCGGTGGTAAAAGCCGCCCCAATGAAGAGAATCGGCATTTATGATCTCAAAGGCATCATCGAGTCAAAAGATCCGGAATCTTGGTTTCGGCAAATCAAGAACGCTCCTCCCCTGAAACCGGAAACCCTCGCCGTGGGTAAGGGGCGTAAAATTCAATATTGGAAAATTGGGCTCTATAAATGTTTTGTCAAAATCATCGGCGAAATTCTGGAACAAATAAGGTCTTCCAAAACTTTGATTCGGCAGTTTCTCCGGAAACTAAAAAATGGTTATTGACACCATTTATTTCCATATGATATGATATCCAAAGATGTAAGTTATAGGGAGGCACAGATCATGATCGGTTCTTTATTGCTGCAAGCGGGTGGAAGACTTGACCCTCTTCATAGGAAGGTTTATCACATTTCTAATGACCGGTCTTTTTTGGTGTTGGCGCCGCTCCCATAGCGCATCCACGATATTTTCCAATCGAGACAGGAATTCAGGATATGGAAACCTTCCAAGTGTAAAGGAAGGTTTTTTATTTTACTTTCTTTCCGGATAAAGCCTTTCACCATGAATAATTAAAAAAGGATGTTTTAGATTATGTTTATTCAGTATCATCAAGACAAACAAAAAATACCGATTAAGGTGTGGCTAAGAAAGCAAGAAGAATTGGAGGCGGAGTGCCAGAGACAGGCCGTAAACTTGGCGAACTTACCCTTTGCATTCAGGCATATCGCTTTAATGCCGGATACCCACGCCGGATATGGAATGCCCATTGGCGGCGTTTTGGCGGCGGATAATGTAATCGTCCCCAATGCGGTTGGCGTTGACATTGGTTGCGGTATGGGGTTTATTCATACCAACATTCCCGTGAGCGTTTTGCGGAATGTGAATACGCCCAACGGTAAATTGGCGCGGCAGATTATCGGCGCGATTATGCGCGAGGTCCCAACCGGTTTTGCCCATCATAAACAACCCCAGGAATGCGCGGCTCTCGATCGTTTTGAACCGGAATCCTTCGGACTCCCTTTCCCTCAAGAGTTATTGGGAGAGCTTGATGAAGGATACTATCAAGTAGGTACTTTGGGTGGCGGGAACCATTTTATCGAGTTGCAAGAGGATGAAGAAGGACATTTGGCGTTGATGTTACATTCCGGTTCCCGGAACTTCGGTTATAAGATTTGCAATTATTATAATCAATTGGCCAAAACATTGAACCGGGAATGGCGGAGCAGGGGAATGGAAGTGTCGCCTGAGTGGGATTTGGCGTACTTGCCTCTTGATACCGATGAGGGGAAAGCCTACAGCGTTTGGATGAACTTGGCTCTGGAGTTTGCTCAGGAGAACCGGCAATTGATGATGGAACGGATCAAAAATATTGTTTTTAATTGTGTCAAGAAATATGCCGGGTTTAGCGGGATTAAAATCACTATGGAAGTGAACGCCCATCATAATTATGCGGTTTTGGAAGAACATTTCGGCAAACAGGTTTGGGTGCACCGTAAAGGGGCAATCCGGGCTGGAGCGGGAGAACTGGGAATCATCCCCGGGGCCATGGGTTCCTATAGCTACATTGTGGAAGGGCTGGGGAATCCGGATAGCTTTTGTTCTTCTTCCCATGGGGCAGGCCGGAAAATGAGCCGCAAGGAAGCGGAAAGAAAATTCCGTTATCAGGATGTCTTACAAGACTTGGAAAGAATGGACATTGCTTTAGGGACTCCGAGGAGAAGCAAGATCAGCGATGAATGCCGCTGGGCTTATAAAGATATTGAGCGGGTTATTGAGGACGAAAGGGATTTGGTGAGGCCCATCATGAGATTAAAGACAGTGGCGGTGGTGAAAGGGAGTTAATAATCAAAGTATCCAGGGTAAAGGAAAAGAGTACATCGGACTATCTTGAAAATTATTTCTTTGACCGGATCGATTTGTTGGACGAGAGAAAGAATTATTTCCGTTCATAAAAAATTATTTTTGTTATAGAAAAATTATTTTTGGGAAAAAAATTATTTCTATCGAAGGAAAATATGATAGATCCCGGTCCGTGTTTATTTTCTGATGCCCTTCATATCCCTCTTGATTCAAAATAATAGCCGGATTCTTAAACCTGTGAAAGGATTTGGTGAAAACCTCATCGAGTTCCAAGGCTTTTCGCTATTTTACGGGGGGATGGAGGGCTAGGAGGGATGCCAAAAAATAAGAAGACGATTTTTAGAGTCTAAAGGCTTTTGCCATTTATGGACTTTTCCCAGCCGCCGATTTGTTTTTGAATGCCCAAGGTCATCAGCAAACATATCAACCCGAAGGTGATAAAAATCAAATTGAGTCCGAGATAGGTGCCGATGATTCCCGATAAAAGCGGAGCGCTGAATAAGCCGAGGGTCCGGGCGGTCTGCTGCATGGCATAGGCTCGTCCGCGAAAATCGGAATCGACTTTGGCGGCAATCAAGGCTGCCGAGGAAGGCGAAATGGCTGCCATAAAAGTTCCAAAGATAAAATAGAGCCCTGCAAAAAGCCATAACTGATTGGCAAAACCTAATAAAACACAAATGGACCCGATCCCGAATAATCCTATTAAAATCGTACGGGTATAAGAAATTTTTTCGGCAATGCGGCTCCAGATATAGGCGGTCAGAAAGAGCGCCAAACCGGGAAGGGAATAAGTAAAGCCGCTGCTTATTTTGGAAGTATCGGGCGCGATTTGGTGGATATATAAGGCTAAAATGGGTATTAAGGCCGACATTACCAGTGCGTTTAAAAATTCCACGCTCATGACGGTCACCATCACCGGCATTTTGAAAACTTGTTGACAATCCTGCCATATGGAAGTTTTGACGACGATTTGCGGTTTTTCTTTTTCTTCTACTCCGAATGCGACCATCAAAAAAGCTAACAACACGAGAGCCCCGGATAGTAACATGGATCCCCGGTAACCGATGAAAGAGGCTAAAAGTCCTCCTAGGGCAGGCCCCAAAATGGTTCCGGCGGACTGAAGCGTATAGGCTATGGAGACATACCTGCCGGAGTCCGCTTTGGGAGTGTTTGTAGCGATTAAGGCGATCGAACCCGGGATGAATCCGGTCAGAACACCATTCGTAAGCCGTAAAAAAAGTAACTGGCTATAATTTTGACAAAAGCTCATTCCGATGTAAACCAGACTCAGGCAAAGTCCGGCCCGCATAACCATGGGTTTTCGTCCGTATTTGTCGGCCATTTTACCCCAAACCGGCCCCATTATGGAAGAACCGGAAAATTGCAAAGTAAAAAGAAGACCGGACCAAAAGGGTAAATTCTGGGTAATTCCCAACTCTTTTAAGAATAGCGGCAGAAAGGGGGCAATTTGTTCCCAACTGAATGCGGCCAGAAAAATGGTAAACGATAAGATGATTAAATTACGGCGGTAATAATTCATGATGTTCCCTGACTTATTTTTTAAGAGTATGTATATAATTGGCGGTTCTCATTAAGAATCCTTTTTGAAATGAAAAGGGACCGTTCCAAAAAATAAATTTATGAACAGGGGATCAGGGGCGGGGGACAAAAAGCAAAAAAAGAAAGGCAGATTTTGGCGCCTTTCAAACCATGATCCGGAATGGCAGGTTATTTCCAGGTCAAAATGCGGGGAGGGGTTCTGGTATAGGATGAAGGAGTAAACTCCGGGTAACCAACAATGAGGGGAGCAACCGCGGTTAAATTTTCCTCGATTCCCAGCTCCGTTTTGAAGTCCGGATCGTCTAAGAGGGCGAATGAAAATCCAATCCAGCATGTTCCCAATCCCTCGGCGTGAGCCGCTAACATTAAGTTTTGGGCGGCAAGACAGCAGTCTCCATAAGAAGTCGCTCCTTGGCCGCCATAAATGATGATTAGTGTTCCGGCGTTATAAAAAATGTTAAACTCGGGATCGGCAAGGATTTTCCGGTAATTATGGGGATCGGGTTTACTTTGTAGAGATGCCAGACAAAGTACTTTCGCCTGGTCGGAGTATTTTTTTAATAATTCTTGATCTTGGATGATTGCAAACGACCATGGTTGAGAGTTGGAAGCGCTTGGCGCCAAAGTCGCCGCCTCCAGTAGTTTGTTAATCAGTTCTTTCGGTACAGGCGTATTTTTATATTTGCGGATTGAGCGGCGGGTATAAAGGGCATGTATTAATTCCATGAGGATGCCTCCGTAAAAGGGTATTTATCCATTATTATTCCCTGCAAGTTTAGATTATTATCATTAATTAATCGATGGGCTGTGGTATATGAATAAAGACTAAAAACTTGGGAGCAATATCATTGCCCCCAAGTGATGAATGATCAATATAAGCGTTCTACAGAGTCGGAATGGGGGAATACTTAAAAATAAAGATTCATTCCGACATTGAAGCATAATCCATTTCCATCTACGTAACTCGGCAAAGTGCCGCTTGCATCTACGCCGGATATGTCGGTAAATTCTGTCGTCCGGTAAATAACCTCTCCTTTAAAGGCGACACTGGAGAATTTTAGTTCCAGTCCATAGCCTAAATTGAGCCCCACACCACTGAAAGTAGCATCTCCACTTCCATAATAGTTATTAACGGAGCCATATTCGACCTCCAATGAAGTGAGGCATAAACCCACCAGGATATATGGCTTAAAATGTTGAGACGGACCGATAAATTTTTTAAAATTCACATCAAAAATACCATAACGGGCATCCATTGGTCCTCCAAGAGAATCAACTCCATCATGGGAAGAAGCGGTCAAGCCCAACTCCAGCGCGCAACCATGGAATTCCATTCCGAGAGTTAAAGATAGACCGTTTCCCGGATCCAATGCTGGGATAGAATCAATTTCTGTTTCGTAGCCGTTAGAAAAATAAAAATCTTTCGCATCAGTATTAATCGAATTATAAACTTGCGAAACTCCAAGGTAAAATTCAGGTCTGGCATAAGCAAAAGAAGCCAATCCTAATAAAAGGACCGTTGCCAATAAACTAGCTGAAAGGCATATATGGATGATGCGTTTCATGATTTTCCTCCTTGATTTAAGCAAAAATAACCATAAATATATTTCGGATAAAAATGCCTTTTTCCTGCTAATAAGTTAACAGTTTCATGAATAAGAAGTTCCAGGGAAATTCAAGGTTTGCCTGGACAAGAAAAATCTGTCAAAGGATTAACGATAACCACTTCTGTTACCGGGCGCATATCATATACCATTAAAAAGGAGATGGTAGATGGTGTGCGGTATCACCGGGTGGATTGATTGGGAAGAGGACCTGACCCAAAAAAGAAGAATTCTTGAGCAGATGACGGGGACGCTGGAGGCTAGGGGGCCGGACGCCTATGGATACTGGGTGGGCTCCCGGGCCGCCATTGGCCACCGGAGATTGGTTGTTGTTGATCCCGAAGGGGGGAAACAACCTATGGTCCGCCAAGTCGGGGACCGGGTTTATGTGTTGACCTATAACGGTGAACTTTACAACACGGATGAAATTCGGGGGGATTTAATCCAAAAGGGTTATCGGTTTCGGTCATACTCAGACACCGAGGTGGTCTTGGTCTCGTACTTGGAATGGGGACCCGCCTGTGTGGAAAAGTTTAACGGTATTTTTGCTTTTGGGGTTTGGAGCGAGTCGGAGCAAAGCCTGTTTTTAGCACGGGATCGGATGGGTGTTAAGCCGCTCTTCTATACGCAGCGAGGGCAGTCGTTTTTATTTGCTTCGGAGCTTAAGGCTTTACTTGCTCATCCTAAAGTGCCGGCTGAGATTGATGAGGAGGGGCTATCCGAAATATTCGGTCTAGGACCGGCTCACACCCCTGGGAACGGAGTTTATCGGGGGATTCAAGAACTCAGACCGGGTTGTTTTTTATGCTATGATCCCAAGGGTGTCAGAATTCAGCGGTATTGGGGACTAAAGAGTATGCTTCATACCGATGATCTGGAAACAACTACTGCCAAAGTCCGGGAATTGGTTGAGGATTCCATTGAACGTCAGCTCGTTTCCGACGTCCCGGTTTGCACTTATTTATCGGGGGGACTTGATTCCAGCATTATTTCGGCTGTGGCGGCCGACAGATATCGTAAGCAGGGAAGAGCCCCTTTAATTACCTATTCGATTGATTATATTGACAATGAAAAATTTTTTACCGCAAGCGATTTCCAACCCAATTCGGATCAATATTGGTCCAGCCGGATGGCTGAGTTTTTGAGTACCGATCACCGCCGTGTGCTAGTGGATACCCCCGAACTGGTCGATGCTTTGCATGAAGCGACTTTGGCGCGGGATTTGCCGGGGATGGCCGATGTGGATTCTTCTTTGTATTTATTTTGCCAAGAGATAAAAAAAGGCGCGACGGTTGCCTTGTCAGGGGAATGCGCCGACGAAGTATTCGGTGGCTACCCTTGGTTTTACCGCCCCGAAACGGTAAATGCGGATACGTTTCCCTGGTCTTTATCCACTGAATTTCGCAATCAAATATTGGCTCCGGAACTTAAAAATAAAATAAATATTGATGAATATATCCGTTTTCGATATAAACAGGCTCTGAAGGAGGTACCGAGACTGGCGGAGGACGATGAGCTGGAAGCGAGAAGACGGGAGCTTTTTTATCTCAATATTCATTGGTTTATGGCGTTGCTATTGGAACGGAAGGACCGGATGAGCATGGCCTCGGGGTTGGAAGTGCGGGTGCCTTTCTGTGATCACCGGCTCGTGGAATACGTTTGGAATATTCCCTGGGCGATGAAAAGTTGGAATCAAAGGGAGAAAGGCATTTTGCGCCGGGCCATGAGCGGACTGCTGCCAGAAGAAATTATTACCCGTAAAAAGAGCCCTTATCCTAAAACCCATAACCCATCTTATTTAGAACAAGTCAGTCACAAGTTATTAGCGATTCTAACGGATCCGGATTCCCCAATTTTGAATTTGGTCGACCGGGAAAAAGTCATTCGAATGATTCAATCAAAAGGTCAAGATTTACAGCGTCCCTGGTTTGGACAGTTAATGACAATGCCGCAATTATTCGCATATTTAATTCAAGTCGATACCTGGCTGCGCTCCTATAAAGTTCAGATCGTAACGGGATAATTCATTAATTAAAAAGTCAATGACGGATTGGCGATATACAATATATAGTAATCAAAATTTTACCATATATTGTATATCTGCATCTAATTTTATTTCTGCTTGGGGCTCCCTGAAGAAGCGGACGGTTTTATGTTTTTCATGGCGTCCTTAATACTGCGAACATCTTTAGATACAGCAGTCTTATTTTTGGTTTTCACATCAGCCTGAAGTTTGGTATACATTACGTCAAAGTTGGCGGTATTCCGAAGACTTTTTCCTTTGGATCCGGTCGGCTGAAATCTCATCATGTCGCCGCCTAACGAATTGGTCTCGCTGTTGACTTTTGACCAATCGCCTTTATGAAGCGAATCTTCAATTTTGGTCAGCCGGTTGGTGATATCCTTTTCGGTCATGCCAGAAACAGCCGGAGTCCGTTTGGTTGGTGCAGGCCTTACCATTTTATTCGTTGGCGCCCTTTTGGTTGGGGAAGTCATTTTGGGTCTTGTGGGGGCAGGCCTGGACTTATTGGAACTCGGAAAAAGGGTACAGCCATTGATCATAATACTAAAAATCAACAACCAAATTGCCAAAAATATTTTCGAAGTATGCATTTTTTCACCTCCTTAGTCAGTATGTTTGCCAAATGCCGTTTGGTAGTTTGGACATTTTGGTTACAACACCATGGATCTAAAAATGTTTTATGCAGTCTGTTATTAGATTACCTAAGCAGGCTTTTTTTCAAACCTGTTGGGAGATTATAATTGATGGTAATCCTGGAATTAATTTCGTCCTTCAAACCTTATCCAAGGGACTTAACCGGACCATTGAATTGCGCCTTCGTTCCTTTTATATGGTTTTTTTCCCTGGCAACCGCTGGACACCATAATTTAGTAAAGTACGGGGTGTGTTTATTTAAGTAACCATACATAAAGTTGGGCATTCTAGTTTTATGGCTTATATTTTGGTTACAGTTGCGCTTTGGGTACTCTTTTTTTGGCTTATAGCTGATGCTGAACGTGGAAAATATTATCCAACCCTATTGTTTAGCGCTTTACTTGCATTGGTAGCTGATCTTTGTGGTGTGACTTTTGATCAATGGGCCTACCATGGACCTGTAGTGGGAACTTTAAGTCTTTGGTCGGATCTTGGAATTGCCCCAGCCGAAAGCGGATTATTTATGCGTTTTTATCCCACTCCATTTAATAAAGTGGCTAAAATATATTATTTTACAATTTGGTCAATGGGCAATGCCTTGGGTGAATGGCTTTTTGTTCAGCAAGGCTGGATTGTTTACGATCGCTGGACTCCAATTCGAGCTACTGTTTTTTATTATCTTTATTGGACTGCTGTTTGGGCTCAGGAATATTGGTATAATGCGACAGGTAGATTGAAGATAGATTAGTTTTTAAATTAAACATAATTAATTCAGGAAATATGCCGATAATTGAGTAGATTGACGGAGTCCGGAAAGTTAGTTGATTTTTATCACTCTCAGGATAGTAGCTATAGGGACCATTTCGTTAAGGAGATCTGAAGAGTTTAATGATCCGTTTCAGAAAATCGACTTTTAATGATCGCCCGGCTTTGCTGGATCTTATTGAGGAAGGTTTCGCGTTCGAAGGGGAGCAAATCGATCCCAAAGAAGGCGCCGAGCATAGAATGCTATTTTCCTATTTATATAGCAAATCTACCTGGAATCCTGATTGGGTTCGGATTGCCGAGGACGAAGGCAGGATAGTGGCTGCGGCGGGCTATTTTCCACAGACGCTATCGTTTGAAGAAATAGCGATTCCTGCGGGGGCCATTTCCCCTGTGGTTACCCTTCCGGCTTATCGTTCGCAGAAATTAGCCAGAAAATGTTTAGACCAAGTCATGGATGATCTTGCCGGACAGGGTGTGCCGTTAGTATTTTTGTGGGGATTGCCTTTTTATTATCCCAAATTGGGCTTTGTTCCTTTATTGCCGCGCTACAAAACCCGACTCTTGCCAAAACAGGCGCAGGCTCACGATGTCAGATTTCAAGAATTGTCCGGTAATCTCCGACAATGTCGCTTTGAGGATTTGAGCCAAATTGATGGTTTATATAAGAAAAATCGTGAAAATTATTGGTTGCAACCCATTCGAAATCTAGATTGGTGGCAGGAAAGATACCGCGAAATCGGGATTGATGGTGCATTTATTAAAGAGGTTCCTTTTCCAAAAAAGGAGAATTTGTTGGTGTGGGAGAATACTCTTTGTGAAATATCAGGGTATTTGAATTATAGCGAGGAGTATTTTAATTACATTCTCCAGCCGAATGATGAAAAAGTTGTGATTAGCGAATCGGCTGCAAAAGATGTTGAATCTGCAATGCTGATGATTGAAAGTTTTTTAAAACTGCTGAAACCCCATCAGACTCTTTATGTTCGGGGAACTCCTGACCATTTCGTAAATGTCGCACTTTACCGCCTTGGGGGAACTCATCTCGATCCGGCCCCTTTAGCTGGAATGTTTAAAGTAACGGATTGGACATCGCTTTTTAGATATTTATCTCCTTTGTTGTGCCGACGAGTTTCCGGCCAGCACCGAACTTTTGAAGATGAAATTTGTTATCGTTGGAGTGTAAATGGTTTATCCATTGAATTGATTATCAAAAAACAATTGGTAAACACGATTGTAACGACAGCTGTGACCGTTCCGGAAATGGACCATAACGTAATGCTTACACGGCTTGTTTTTGGTCAATATCACCATTCCGAACTCCAAGCCTTTGAGGATAATCAGGCAGAAATTTTAATGATTTTATTCCCACCTAAATATCCTTTTATATGGGATGCTAACTATTTGTATTGAAGGAAATTGCTTTTACCCAAGAATTTTCGAGGAGGTGGTTTAAATATGAGCCAGCTAGCATTAACGAAAGCGGCTGTTTTAACACCGTTTAATTTAATCGAAGAAGCAACAATCTTAATCGATGGGAAACGGATTGTAGCCGTTGGTCATACAGATTCTATTGAAATACCTTCGGGATTTCGGGAAGTTTCTCTCGAAGGTTTATTCATTGCTCCAGGCTTTATCGATCAACATTTGCATGGCGGAGGCGGTGCGGAAATCGCTTCCGGGACAACGGAGAGTTTTGTTGAAACGGCAAAATTTCATGCGGCTCACGGTACCACCTCGTTTCTTGCAACGGTAATTTCTGATAGCCGGGAAAAGTTGGAAAAAATAGCCAAGTCTTATGCTGCGCTTGAAGAAATGGACTATAAGGGAGCGCGATGTTTAGGCATTCATTTGGAAGGACCCTATATATCGGATAAATATCCGGGAATTGATTCGGAACCCCATTTGCGGTTGCCGTCTGTAGGTGAAGTGTCGACATTGCAAAGACTCAGTAACGGTGGCATAAAAATTGTGACAATGGCTCCGGAACTTCCAGGCGCTTTGGATGTAGCAGAAACTTTAGCAAACGAAGGCATTATTAGCGAAATCGGGCACAGCGCTGCAGATTTTAATCAGACATTAGAGGCCGTTTCGGCTGGTTTCAAAGGTGTGACTCATTGCTTTAATCAGATGACAGCGTTTCATCACCGCGAACCTGGAATCATCGGCGCGGCACTTACCAGACCTGAATTGTATGTGGAACTTATTGCGGATGGTGTTCATTTGCATAAAGCTACTATCGATATAGTATACCGGGCTAAGGGCCCGGAGGGAATTATTTTGGTTTCGGATGCAATGCCTCCAGCCGGTCTGCTCGATGGGTGTTTTCATACTTCGGTTGGAGATCTTACATCAACGATGAATGTACTGCGAAATGAAGCAGGACAGCTGGCTGGCAGCGTTATCACCTTGGATAAAGCCGTAAAAAATGTTATCCAATATACGGATTGTACTCTTTCAGAGGCTTTTAGAATGGCGACCTATAACCCGGCGAGGTTTTTAGGAATAAATAAGAGAAAAGGCAGCCTGTATCCTGGCAAAGATGCCGACCTGGTCATTATGACGAATGATTTGGAAGTGATTGCCACAATGGTAAATGGTGAAGTGATTAGCGGGTTGATTTCTTTGGATTAAAACTCAAATAATTACTAGGGTCTTTTGGATGTAATCAAAAAAATGATTCATTTTGTAATTTAGTTATTGACATCAGATTCGTGATGTGTTATCCTAACATAGCTGTCGCGAGATAAATGCAATTGAAAAATTAAAAAAATAAATTGTTATTGACAAACGGCAAGCGATTTGATATAATATATAAGCGTTGTCGGACTGATAGACACGGTTTTACGACACGCAGCCAATTGAACCTTGAAAACTGAACAGTAGGAAAGAAAAATGACTGGTAAGTCTTTTTTAAAAGTCATTTAAAGAATTTAAGCAATTAAATTAATTAAATGCAAACTCGTCATGGTAGAGTAAAATACTATGGCCAGAAGTAGTAATCAGAGCTAGTCAAGCAATCCAAAGATTTTGTTGTAACGT
>JAEVYU010000045.1 GCA_023392595.1 Bacillota bacterium
AGTCTGGAACCCGGCAAATTACTCTGTCGGCGAGCAGGAATTTACGATCAAGGAAGCTTCCAAAGTGAGATGGGAATGGTATGGCTATGGCGGTACCCAAAGCCGTGATAATTTGTATTTCATCGAAATGTAAAACAAGAAAGCTGCATTCAAGTGATCTCAGGGAAAAACGGCGCGGATGTTCCGGGCGGCAGACAATTAAGGGACTTGAAGGAGCCGGCAGTAGAGATTTGGTAGTTTGGCCGGATTGCTGCTGGTTGATTCAATCATTGCAATTGGATAAGTGTATGTGAAATATAGGAAAACGAAGTGGCGAATATGAGAATATGGCATTTAAGTGCAGATTCAGATAATTTTAATAATATAGTTCCAGTAAATGAAAGTGATTGGAGCAAGTTTGAATTTGACGGTACTTGGATTCAAAATGATTGGAACCCTGTAGAAGTGAAGACACTAAAAGAAATACAATGTAGTGATTTTCCCGCTTTAACGCCTGGAGTACCTGTGTTTAGCAAAAAAGCTTTGAAATACCTAGATGAACTCATTAATGAATCTGTTGAGGTACTTCCTCTTGTACATAATAAAGAAAAGCTTTTTGCAATAAACGTAATCAAAGTTCTTGATTGTGTGGATTATGACAAATCGGAGTATAAAAAGTTTACTAGCTCAAATAGAATCATGAGGTTTGTAAAATACGAATTTATTAAAGAAAAACTGATGAATACTCATATATTCAAAATTAAAGATGAACCCAGCAAAAGACCTTTTGTATCAGATGCATTCAGGAATCGTGTATTGGAATATGGGTTAAAAGGTTTTGAATTTGAAGAAGTTTGGAGAGACTAATATGAGGTAACCGAATTCATTACCTGAAAGTGTGGGTATCGGGAGGCTGCAACGGAGACTAAAAATGATTTACGGCAGGAACTGGTCAAGAAGAATATCCCGGCGGACTTTTACTCGCTGGACGGCGGATTGCCCAGTGAAGCGTATTGTCTTAACCCGGGTGCCGATGGATGGGAAGTCTATTATAGCGAGTGCGGTCAAAAGACCGGTTTAAAGATTTTCAAACCGAGGCTGAGGCCGGTGATTATTTCTATCAGTCTTTCCTTGAAGTGTTAAAGGATATGAACTTATTGTAAGGACATTTAAAAAGGCGCGGAGGGTTTGAAATGAGTTCCGGTACTAGCCTTACGTGGATCGAATGTGATGGCGGACCCCATCTGGTCCTGGAAAAACGGCTCGTCGACCAATGGTAGGGACCAAAGTGCCCGCTTCATTATGATCGGACAGGTGAGATTGAGGATTATGTAGGAGTAATGCCGGTTCAGGACGGGTATGGAATTGTAATATTCGATGATGTTCAAAGAAGCGCCTGGATCCCGGGAACGGACGGCCAAGGGGGCTATCTGGTTGTTTGGAATTATGGCGCAGAAGGTGTTACTGATCAAGTAATCATTGGAAAGATCAGAGCGATACCAGAAGAAATGTTTAGCCCGACGGATTTAAAGATTGTGTTCCGTGATGATACCGTCTATCTTTTTCCCGCTTGCGATGGGCCTGATTGGATATACGGATATTGTGAAATTGACATCAAACCGGGGACATGCACAATGGATACTGTGGAGAGGTATGATTTTGAAGATTTCAGCTTCAGAGTTCACCGGCTGAGAAAAATATAGAACATTATGTAAGAAAACTGTTGAAACAATCATTGCAAGGGTTTTAAATTGATCGAAGTTATAGATTCAGTTAATTCTTTATTTGGGAGGCGCTAGTTATGAATGATGTTGATGATAGCGATATAAGGAAAGGTTATGTCTTTGCGAAAAGAGCAATTGAAAATAAAGATCTGGAAAAATTACAAGAAGAGATTGATAAATATCCTGATGCAATAAATTATTGGAGAGAAATTGATGGAACGTTGCTACATATTGCAGCTCGGGAAGGGGCTTCGGAATTCATTGAATATCTGGTCAAGAAGGGAAGCGATGTCGACCGGGTAGTCGATGAAAAGTCTCCCCTAGCGATGGCGGCGATGAACGATAGGGTTGAAAATATTCGAAAACTGATTGAACTCGGTGCAAAATTGGATGCTACCACATCTTTTAACAATCCATTATTTTATGCGATTCAAGCGGGGAATCTTGAAATTGCCGAAATGTTAATCGAGGCGGACATTGATTTAAGTCCAGTGTACAAAACAAAAGATAATCCCTGGTGGGATACGCTGTCCTATGCAAAACATTATCAAAGAACCGGGATTGCATTGATGATTGAAGAAAAACTTAAAGAACAAGACGTAGCGATTACACAATCTGAAGTCAAACAAGAAGATGGTTTTGAAAAGACTAAAAAATCTCTTACCTGCAAATATGGGGAATATCTGAAAAAGGTAACCAATCTGGAATATGAAACCATTCAAGTGATGGTTCTCAAGGACTTTGTAACCTATCTTGAAGCGGATCTTAAAAAAGCTTTTCTTAGATTTGTGGAAAACGAGTCCGAAAATCAACCCTATCAGTTTTCACTCTGTATGAATCCCAATACGTACGAGATGTATTGGTGGTCCAATGGCAATACGGAAGAAAGCTATGAAACACTGAAAGGTAAAATTACGAATGATGAAACTGAGAAATACTATCGTTTTTTCCCGGAAGAAAGGTGTGAGTTTGATAACATAAGTTTTGAGGCAACCAATGCGTTCCACGAGTGGCTGTATGAATTACACACAGCCACCGAAGAGGGCGAGATTGGAGATGAAGCTTTGGAAGAAACATGCCTGGTTTTAATTGAAGATCTGAAAGAAATGTTAATTGAGCAAAGCTATCAGGTAATGTTGAAACTGAAAAAAGAAGGGTTCTTTGCGACGAACTGCGGTATTCCCCTGCGACTGAATTTCTATGTTAGGGAAAGAGAAATGGACAACATGGAAGAAAAGATAGCCGCATTAAATGAGATTGATCAGGGCTAAATTTGAGAAATTCCGGCGATCCGACCCAAATCGCTCGTACGGACAGGCCTATTTCAAGAAATGATGAATCAAAAAGGAAATGTGGAGTGTTGAATGATAATCAAAGATGACAAGCAAAGTATTGAAAATCTCAAACAATTCATTATGGAGTGGGCAGGTCCGGCTTTAACGGAATATGGACTATCCGAGGGCGAAGTTCCCCGGTCTTTACCGAAACCCCTTCGGGACCTCTATCTTTTTGCCGGTAATTGGCCTCATCAGCGGGATAATAATGACTGTTATTTCAGGCCCGGTAAAGAACCCCGGATTTTTCAGGAACAGGATGGGTTATATGGTGTAAATAACTTAGAATCGAATAACGGCCGGATAAAATTTATTTACGAAAACCAGGAAAACTGGACCTGTGAGGTTGAAGAGGGTAATGATGAGTCGCCGGTGTATTGTGATGCAGCTGCATTGTGGGATTCTAACGTCAAAGGGCATGAACTAGTTTGTGAGTCGTTGCCACATTTTCTGGTCACCTTTTGTTTGCAGGAATTGGTTATGAGCAGCAAACATTTGGGTACGATCAAGGTGGATTCGGAGCATGAATTAGTGCGGACCAAGTTAGAACCGGTTTGGCTGGAGGGGTTTTATGTTTTTAAGGAACCCACTCATTCGCTTTACATTTGTGAGCAGAGTCTGTTAATCTTGAAATTATACAGCGATTTCTGGTATGCCTGTAAGGATGAGAATGCTTTATCTCTAGTTTTATACAAAGATAAGTGCAAAAAAATGTATTAGTACTTATGAACAAGACAGTCAAGGGGTGAACGAGGTTTGATTAGTGATTATATGAGTAAAAGGTGCAAAGATGAATAAAATCCAGAGACAGATGATACTTTTTCGGATAAGCAAGCTGTCGATAATTGGCAAACAATGTATAGCAGTTATTTGTTTTGAGAGATTTTGTAAGAAGTACGAAATAAAACATCAGGGAATTGATGAGTTTGTAAATCAAGTTTGGAAAATAACAACGATTGGTACTAACGATTTTGATTTTGAAAAGTATGCCCACGGATTTGTTGAAATGCCCATTACAGGCCAAGGTGACCCCTATCCGGATGATTTAATTAAAGCAATTCCTGAAAATATTATGGATGATTTTAATATTTTCACCCAAAGTATTTACGAAATTAGCGCGACAAATTGGTATTGCCGATATGACCATGAAAATACCACAAGAATGTTTTTAGAAGTTTTAGATGTCGTAAAGAAACATAAGATAAAAATTCCAAGTTTTAATTCATATTTAAATGGTTCCTTTGATTCGTGGCGGGGTTGGGGAGATCCATTGAGTTATGAACAAATAACAGAATGGAGAAAATCAGTTTGAAAGCGGTTGCTTTCCATGGACCACCTTTATATTAGGGTCGACGCATAGCCGATAACGACATGTTGCCGCTGGCGGATCGCGTTATTTCGAAGATGCTAAGTCCTGAAGTTGGTGCTCGGACGTCGGCACATGTGGACGATCACCGACGATGACCGGGAAATATATCCAGAATTTGTTACAGCCAATGAATTAAGTTTGCTCTTCAGAGAGGAACTTGTTCAGGATGTTGTATTTAATGTACTGCGCCAGAAAGCATCAGCCACCGCTGAGGACATTCTCGAGGCCATTCTTTATTATGACGCGAAGGATGGGGGGAAATAATGGGTTTGGACTCGGTGTAGGAGGGATAAATGCATTTAATAGAAAGGCCGGGATAGGAAATGATTATTCATGATGAAATATTTGGAACGTTAGAAGTGTTCGGAATCTTATTTGACTGCCCATGGAATGATGAGGCTGGCGTAGTAGTTAAATTTGAAAATGGGAAGATTAATGTTGGTAAAGATGACCTAATACTCTAAGAGATATAACGACCCTAGTATTTTTGATTCGGGGATGCGGAGGTAATAATATGAGTAATCTGAGTAAAGAGTATAAACAAGATTTGCTGGATTCTTTCGGAAAATTAGTAATAGAAGATGTCAGGGACGGATCTTTGCAAATTGCTATGAATATCACCAAATATAAAACAGTTAACCCAATTAAATTAAAACAATATGATACTCTTTCCAGCCTATCGGATGAGCAACAAGAAGCTATTTGTGATTTGTTATCAGAAACTATAACAGATACTGTTTATCGTTTTTTGGAAATGCTTGAAGAAAATCCGGATAAAATGAAATTAATAATTAGAAAAGATGGGCAAGAATATGATATGGTGGAAATCAGTGAAAAAATGGGAAGTGAAATTGCTTGTTATGAAGATAATGGTTGGATTCAAAAATTTTCAAAAATCGGCCGTTTTATACTTTGATGGCTCTTAAGGAATTAAGTATTGGCTATGGCATCCCTATTTCGAGGCGGTGGAGCGGTATGGCGAGCCGGAATATGATGAATGCTTTGGATATGAACCATTGTTAAGCCTGGGTGGGGCAGAGAGCGTCGCCAACTTGAAAAAAGTGAAGTATCAAGTTCATCTCATCCTTATCGGTGAAGTACAGGGAGTTTTGTCTTGTTGAATTTTAGCTTGCAAGAGGGAGAGTATCACAAATGGGTGGAGTAATTTGGAAATTCTCTGATGAAGAGATTGAGCGAATTGATGAGAAAATCAAGCAAGTGGCAGAAATTTTTCAAATCTGCTTTCCTAAGGATTTTATTGAAACTGCGAGTGTGAACAATGGAGGTTTCCCAAAACCGAATTGTTTTGAGGTTATTGATGGCAATGAAGAAGTTTTCAATAACCTGATTACTTTTGATTTAAGCAGCAAATACAGCATTTTAAACATTTATGACGGTATCAAAGACCGATTAATGGATAAGGTTTTTCCGTTTGCGCGAGATCCCTTCGGGAATTATTTGTGCTTTGATTATCGTAACGGAGATAACCCGCAAATAGTTTTCTGGGAACATGAAACGGCTTTCATTGATAAAAATGCTGCAATCAAAAAGGTTTGCGATACCTTTACGGAACTTCTTGAAAATTTGCACCAGTTTGAAGAGGAGGAAGACGAATAAATTCATGAGTTCAGGTACAAGCCTTACGTGGATTGAATGTGATGGAGGACCCCATCTGGTCCTGGAAAAGCGGCTCGCCGAAAAATGGCAGGGGCCGAATTGCGCCCACCATTATCAACAGGCAGGTGAGATTGAGGATTATGTAGGAGTAATCCCTGTTGAGGATGGTTATGGGATTGTGATCTCTGAGGATGTCCCCAGAAGCGCCTGGATTCCGGGAACGGATGGCCAAGGAGGCTACCTGGTTGTTATGAATTATTGTAAAGAAGGCATCGATGATCATGTAATTATTGGGAAGATTACAAAAATACCGGATGAATTATTTAACCTTATGGGTTTAACGGTTTCGCTCCGGGATGATACATTATATCTTTTTCCTGCGTGCGACTATGGACCCGATTGGCGATACGGATATTCCGAGATTCATATTGAACCTGAGAGATACACCATTGATACGGTGGAGAGGTATGATTTTGATGATTGCAGCTTTACGGTACACCGGATCAGAAAAATATAAGGTGAAATTTCTAATAGAAGAAGACTTAGTTAAATCATTTAAATATTAGATTATCTGGGATTTACAAAAGGAGGAGAATAAAAGAAATGAACACAATCGGGATGGAGAAAATATATACTAAAATTGCAAATAAGGTTGTACAAATGATCCCGGGAGAATGGACAAAAGCATTTATATATGGTGAAATTCTGGAAGATGTTCAAAAAGGCTTTTTCTATTATTTTTCTAAAGATGATGAGCAACCAATCTATAGCTACTATATTCCAAAACTATTTGGTATGCCTCAAGAAAAATATGAGGAATTAAGAGATGAGTTACTAGGTTATCTTCAAGAATTATGGGAAGAGTTTAAGAAGAATGGTGAACCGGTCTGGACCAATTTAACAATAATACTAGAGCATACAGGTAAATTTAAAATAGACTATGATTATGAGGATTTGTCTGAAGCTGATGATTATGAAAGGCGTATTATATGGAAATACAAGTATCTTGGCTTGATCCCAGAGGATGAAGATGACAAAGAATTTTTAGAAGAGTATTTAAAGAAATATTCAAACTGATACAATATGAGTAATAAGCCTTTGACTTCTAAATAAGGGAGAGCAATGACCTTTTTATATTATCCAGTATCAGAAAATGTTGTAGACAAGTATTTAGTGGAGTGATACCAATGGGTAAAGAAAGATTTGAAAGAGATGTTGATTGAGAAAGTTATCAGGTAATGTTGCAATTGAAAAAAGAAGGGTTCTTTATGAAGAACTGCGCCATTCCTTTGCGGCTGAATTTTTTCGTAAGGGAACAAGAAATAGAAGGCATGGATGAAAAGATAGCGGCACTAAACGTCAATCTTGATAAAATTAATGAGAAAAACCAGCAAAGGTAAAAATGTAAAGAAGATAGGTGTAATTGATATTGACCCAAGCATTGATTGATGAAACGATTGATAAATTAATGATCGAAGCTTTAAGCCCTGCGTTAGCCCGGCTAGGGTTTAAATCTTTTAAGAGAAAATTTCAGAAAACCGTTGGGCAATTTAAGCTTGAACTAAATATCCAATTGCGGAAAATCAGCGGTCAAAACGCGGGCTACGTTTCAGTTTACCCGGGCATTATCTATGACGAACTAAATAATTTAGTGGCAGAGCTGGAGGGAGTGAAACCTAGAAAAGGATGGCCAATTGCCGGCGGAAATATTGGAAATCTACAACCCGAAGGTGAATTCATTGAGTGGCCGGTAACGGATACAACAGATGTTATCGCTTTGGGCGAACTTATTTGCGGTTATATTCATGATTATGGAGTGCCGTTTTGGGAAGACTTCTCATCAATTTCCGGACTTATTGCGGGGTATGAAAGAGAGGATCCCCGGGTGACCCTGATCGGTAATTATTATTATAAGTTGCAGATGGCTGCCGCATATTGCATTTTGGGAAACAAAGAGAAAGCAAAAAGGGTGTTGGAACAATGGGATAGGGGCAGACCGCAACAAAAAGTATTGGAATCGGCGCTTCAAAAGATTTCAATGATGGACTAAAGATGGGAGGGCTTACTTAAGATGGTTTTTGAATCTCAAAACGGCCGGAGGATTGTAGGCCCGGAAAGACAGCAGGTATTAGAGACGATAGCCAAACTTGACGGAGTAGGAAATTCCTATGCATCATTAGAGGACGATCAAGGAAATTATATTCAAGTTGGCGGTGGCCCGCTGGAATTTACCGTAGAAGTTCGGACAACCGTTCAAGATGGAACGTTTACCCATTGGACAGCGGGCTTATTGAATTCAAAGAGTGACGGGGAGAAAAGGATCATTATTTCAGGGTCGGTGGTTCGAGTCAAATCAGATCAAGTAATCGATATTAACACTGTGAAGCGGTTGTTTGAGGCTTTTATTGACGGGGATAAACTGCCGGATATTGTACGTTGGCATGATATGACGGAAATGTTTTATGACTCAGGTTCGAGAGACTGTCATAGGGGGTAGAGATGGCGTCCCTATGTTATTTGGAAGTTATCACGAGTTACATGCAAATAGCGATTGGGCGTGTGAAGAAGATTTTGTTCCTACTCAGAGGGATTGCCCAAATTTTGAAGTGGTAGAAGATATAAAATGGGAAGATTTTTTAAATGTTATTATTGAAATCTACAAGAACTAATTGTGGAATTAAAAGATTTAAAGATTATAAATGCCTACCATATTACTACAGGGTTTTGCGATGGAGATTTGATTGTTATAAAATAAGCGAAAATGGACTAGCACTTATTATATTTTGTATTTATATTGCTGAAATAATGTAATCTTCATGGAAAACTTTAGGCGCGGTTCAATGGTCAATGCCATAATTTCTTTGTAGAGTGACAAGTGGGAATCAAATTATGAAATACTTTTGAGGCGCAGAGAAGATTATAAAGCTTTTATCGGCCAATTCAACGATAATTCCAACGGGATGTGGAAATAGGGGTGAAATAAATCACCCCTTAGCTAGAACAAATGTCGTAGGACTCCAAGAAAAAGATAGCGAATAATCATTTATATATTGCTATAAATGGAAAGGATCTCTCGGCATGTTACGGAAAAAAACACTTAAAAATCGTTTGAATTACTGGTTTGATAATATTTTATCCAAAGGTTCAGTGGCTTTGATCGGTTGGTTGGCAGTATTGTCTTTAATTCTGATTTCAGGCGTTTCCCTGGCGCTAAATCTTACCCGGTCTGCGCTGGATCAAGATGGGAAACCGTTGAACTTTCTGCAAGTCATGTGGATGAGTCTGATGCGGGCGATGGACTCAGGAACCATTGCCGGGGATACGGGCGGACTTCTCTTTATGGCCTTGATGTTGGTGGTGACTTTAGGCGGTATTTTTATCGTCAGCACCTTGATTGGTATTTTAAATACTGGTATTGAGCAAAAATTGGAAAATCTCCGGAAGGGAAAATCCTTCGTGGTTGAGCGCGGGCATACCGTCATTCTCGGCTGGTCATCCCATGTGACCGCCATTATCTCGGAGTTGGTCGTGGCCAATAGCAATAAACGTCATTCTTGTGTCGTTATTCTGGCGGATCGGGATAAGGTGGAGATGGAGGAAGAGATCCGCTCCAAGCTAGGTTCTACCGGAAAGACCAGAATTGTCTGCCGGAGTGGCAATCCAATGCGGTTGAATGATTTGGAAATGGTTAATCCCAACGACGCTAAAGTGATTCTGGTGTTGGCCCCGGAAGAGGGGGATCCCGATATTCAGGTGATCAAAACAATTCTGGCGATTACAAACAATCCGGGCCGCCGGAAAGATCCTTATCACATTGTGGCCGAGGTTCGGGAGCCCAAGAATCTACAAGTCGCTAAAATGGTGGGCCGGGATGAGGTTGAACTTTTGTTGGCGGGAGATCTGATTGCCCGGATCGCGGTTCAAACCTGTTGCCAATCGGGCCTTTCCATTGTTTATACCGAGTTGTTGGATTTTGGCGGTGATGAGATTTACTTTAACCAGGAAAAGAAACTGATCGGCAAGACTTTCGGTCAAGCAATGATGGCATATGAAGATTCGACACTGATTGGGATACGGTTCAAGGATGGCCGGATTCAATTAAAACCTCCATTTGAAACTGCCATTCAAGCTGGGGACAAGATGATTGCCATTTCAGAGGATGATGATACCATTCGTCTTTCGGGACTGACCGATTATAAGATCAATGAAGCGGCTATCCAAACCGCTCAAAGGGAACAGCGCCCTCCGGAACGGACTTTGGTTTTGGGATGGAATGCCTGGGGTATGACGATCGTCAACGAGCTTGATAATTATATGCCGGCGGACTCGGAGGTAACTGTAGTCGCCAATCTGCCTGAGACTTGGGAGGAAGTTGCCAAAGCAATCAATAATCGCAACAGGGAGTGGAGGAATCAAAAGGTCAAGTTCTATCCGGGAGATACGGTCGACCGTCAAATCCTTGATGATTTAGATATTCCTACCTACCAGCATATCATCGTCCTTAGTTATTCCGGGATGTTGGATGAAGATTCCGCGGATGCTCAAACCCTGGTAACATTACTTCATTTAAGGGATATTGCCGAGAAAACCAACTCCGTCTTTTCAATCACCAGCGAAATGTTGGATGTCAAAAACCGAGAATTGGCGGAGATCGCTCATGCGGATGATTTCATTGTCAGCGACCGGTTGATCAGCCTAATGATGTCGCAGGTGGCCGAGAATAAGGAACTAATGCCTGTCTTTGCCGATCTTTTCGATCCCGAGGGCGCCGAACTCTATCTGAAACCGGCATTAAACTATGTGAAACCCGGCGTACCGGTAAATTTCTATACAGTGAGCGAAGCAGCTCGACGTCAGAATGAGATTGCCATCGGTTACCGCCTGAACCATCAAGGGAAAGATGCGACCCTCGCCTATGGAGTTCGGGTGAACGTGAACAAGTCGGAGATGGTGACCTTTACTGAAAAGGATAAGGTGATCGTATTAGCCGAGGAATAAGTTTTAGGTTTCTACAATAGCTTGAAGACCATTTATGCAAGAAAAGGGGCTTTGCTGATTAACTTTTCAAGTTCATTGCGCAACACCCCTTTTCTTGATACTCTACAGTAAAATGGGTATTACCAACCAAAGCCCAGATCAAAAAAGGCTATGGTTCCATTGTCATCATCAAAAAAGTATTTTTTGGCGCCCAAATCAAGAGCAAACCCCGAACCAAAGACTTTTTTATAGCCTAAGGAAACGCCATAACCATCATCATAAGAATTATTCTTGAATTTAAGCCCCAAAAAGCTGCCTGTCATTTTGAACCGGTTTGCATCTGCCCCGATATAAACCCCTTGTAACGAATCACTCAGCGGATAAAAGCTTAAGCCCAGCGAATAAATGGTAAACTTGTCATTGTCCCCGGAACTGAATATATTTGGAAGAAAACTATAATTGACCACCAAATCCAGTTGATTGACAAGACATCGTTCGTATTCCACAGAAATAAAAGGCTTAACACCAAATGTGAGACAATTTTCCGGGTAATCCGATTCCGCCGCATCCATTGCATAAACAACGAAATCAACACCAAGTAATGCCACAATGGTCACTAAAACCACCATCAATACTTTTTTAATCATGAATGCCCTCCTCATTGCAATAGTTCTTTTATTCAGTAAATTACTTATTCAATAATTATTTCGGCATGAATCTCTTATCCCTTCTTATGCGAAGGGTGAACTTTATCACCCATCCGGAAAATTTTGTTTGTCCGAAACAAAATGAATCGTCTTGAAAAGATACATTATCGTAACGGATATAGCACCTCATCTGGGAGTATGGTATATTTTCATTTCAAGTCTTGGCCAATTTTGTGGGGCAGAATGTGAAAATAGGGGTGAAATAAATCACCCCATGATGTTATAGGACTCCGTGAAAAATGTAGCGAACATATTATTGACGGGGATAAATTGCCTGATATTGTGGGTTGGAGATATTACTGAAATGTTTGGATAGCTTCAAGGAGGCCGCTTGTATGAAGACAGCAGAGAGTATTTGGTTTGATACACGTTATGAGAATTACGATCTGATAAGGGAACAACTAAAGAATAATGAAATTGCTCCCGACTGTATGAAAAAGGGAATGCCATTACTGTGTTTGATAGCCGAAACGATGGAAGTCGATATTGCCAAAAGTTTATTGGAAAGGGGAGCAAATGTTGATATAAGAGATTCATATGGAAATACTCCGGTAATGAAAGCCCTTGCCGAGTATGACCGGAATGATTTCGAAGATGACGCCATGGTGAAATTACTTTTTGAATACGGGGCAAGTAAAGATGCTGTCAATCAATATGGTGTGGGTGTTCAAAAAATGTTGGCAATGGTTCGGAAATATTCCGGTAAAACACTGTCTTGGCTTGAATAACCATCATGAGTGATGCACCAGGATAAAAAAGATTGCGGAGCATGAAGGTTGTAGCAGTTTGATTACAAAGGGGATTACTTTTTTTAGAAAGATGATAACCATACCTGTTTAGGTGATGCTTATAAAAAGCAAACTTGAGATCAGCTTAGGTAATCGATATCAGTACTGTAAAGGGTTGTTTGAGGCTTTTATTGACGGGGATAAATTGATATAGCACGTTGGGATAATATGACTGAAATGTTTAGATTGCAAATTTGGGAGGATTGATGGATGTTAGATATGGTGTTGAATGGGATATAATCACTGGAATGATGGAGTATGCATATAGTCCTTATGTGAAACCGGGTTTCCACACGGAACTGCTAAAACTATATGAAGCCGGTCATTTCCCATGCGGTTGGAAAGGAAAATGGCCAGACGGCAATCTGCTTATTTATTAGAATTCACTCAAATTGAATGGTGGACATCGTACCAGGATTGATAGGAATTCGAGGAAGAAAGAGGATTCATGATGTTGTTTCTAGGAGCTGACTTGTGATAGACTGCGTCCACACAGCCAATCCTAATTCGAAATGTCCCTAAAGGCATGGTGGCATAGGGAATATACGGAGGGTCTAGAGGAGGGAAAGCGTGATAATCGACGATTTTTGTATCCCACAGATATACATTAATATTGATAAACTGGGTTGGACTAAAAATTGTAATGAGTATGTTTGGTTTAATGATATGGAATGGATTTCAATAGAAGAAATCCTTCATTGCAAAGAACATCCTGAAAAATATCTTATTAATTCACCATCGGTAATCCCTTTTGCGCAAACAGGAGGAGGCGACATTTGGGGTTGGTATATCGAAGACAGAAACAATCCATTTGTTGTTTTATGTTATCATGATGAATCTACTGCATTAGTTTATGCACAAAATTTTGAATCAGCTTTGTTTAGACATATAATTGAATTTGTTTCAGAGGCCAATTTTTATTCTTCTCAAGGTGAAAGCTACCAAATGGGTATCGCAGAGGCCAAAACGAATATTGCGAATTGGAGGAATAAATTTGGTAATTATTTCAAACCCGAATGGAATCTGGAAATAGAGCAAATCTTATCATTAGAATTAAAAAAGTGTGTCGATGATCGATGTAAGAAAAGCTATGAGTATGAGGCATTTATAACGTATCAGGAGGCGGATGCGATAATTAAGAAATACTTATATTTTGACAAAATAGATAGTGAGGTTGTTTGGGATATAGAAAATATCTAAATAAACTGTTACGTGATGGATGGTTGGTATTTTGCATAAATGATTATATTATGGAAAAAGAAATAATTATTGATGTTAGTGGTATGGTGATCATATTGTTTTCCGAATATGTTTGAGGAAGAGAACGGTGTAGTAATAAAAAGGAAGAATATAAGTATGACCAAGAGGCGGCTAGGATGATATTGTGTAAAGTTCGGTCGAATAAACATGAAGACCAATGGAGGAAATTATTCCATGGACCGCGGGAAGAACTGGGATACAAAATAGCTCATCATGATATTGAGAGCTTAAAAGAAGCAATAAAGGAAGGGTATGACCTAAATTATAGAGACGGCAAGGGAGATACTTATTTACATATCGCGGTAATGAATTACGATTTAGCAATCACCAAATTATTGGTTGAGACGGGAGTGGAGATCAATTGCCGCAATAAATACGAAAACACCCCTCTAATCTCTGCCGTAAGTCGAAAGGATCCCCGGATGTATGAAATCGCCAAATACTTAATCACCCAAGGGGCGGATTTGGATTTGAAAGCCGGCAAATATACTGCCAGAGAACTGATTCATATGTTTGAAAAAGAGGAATTGATGGAATTTATCAAGGAAAAGTAATGATGGAATTGAGAGGAGTGGATATGCCGTGTGGAACGAAGTACGAGAAATTGTCGCCAGTGATATCAATAACTTCCCGCAAGATTTGATGGAAAAGGCCGGGGAAGAAGATATACACGCTATTTATCAAATTGCCAGGCTGTATGAACAAGGATTAGAAGTTCCAATGGATGATACCAAGGCTTTTCATCTATTTGAACTCTGCGCAAGTGAGGGTATGCTGGATGCGCAGATTCGAGTAGCGGATAAGTTGTTCCGCGGTCAGGGAATAAGCAAGAATAGTGAAAAAGCCAAAGAAATATTGGCAGAAGCCATAAAAAACAATAAAGTAATGGCATGGATGTTAATGGGAGATATTTTGCAACTGGAACATAAAAGAGCGGAGGCCATTGCCTACTATTTGAATGCCGAAAAAATATTCCAAACAGATAACCAAAATGTCAGTGATTATACGATGGCTATTATGTATGGCAAAATGTCGGAACTATATCTCGATGAGAACAAAGAAATACATAACCCTTTAAGATCGGTTCAATATCTGGATAAAGCGCTAAAGCAAGATGTATTTTGCAACGCCAAAGCAATCGGTGATTTATTTTATTATGGCAACGGCATTGAAAAGGATTTGAAGTACTGAATGCGCTTTCTGAGTATGACCGGAGTGATTTCAAAGATGATGCCATGGTGAGATTACTATTTGAATACGGGGCAAGTAAAGATGCTGTCAATCATTATGGCGTAGGTGTTCAAAAAATGTTGGAAACGGTTCGGAAATATTCAGGGAAGATACTGTCTTGGCTTGATTAATACCTGTGAGGGTTTTTCAGTACAAAAAATGAATTAAGAACCTTGCTGTATTACGATGTTTAAATACCTTAATCTAAGGGGAATTTTAAGAACTGAGGTGCTGGATCGTGGTATCGATTATCTATGCAAAATTTCTTTACGCCCCAGTGTAGCCTGGATAATTAATTCAGCACAACATGTTTGTGTTAAATTTCCCCAAAACCATGAGCAATTGAGTGAGGTTCGATCATATTTGAAACGGATGTTTACAGAAGAAACTGATGTATTTATGGACAATACTCAAGATATTCAATGACCGCGAAAAGAAGTCGGTGGATTTGTAATCGCCGGATCAACCTCCTCCATATTTTCATCGGAGGGTATCAATGAATCGAAATTTATCAAAGAAAGAGCGGCAAAACAAGAACTATGAGTTCAGGAGTGCTAATAAAGGGGTGGGCTTATGTCCCGGAACGAGATATTGGAGAAATTGATTGTCGGGAAGCTGATTGGTCCGAATGTAGCCGATGCCTTGAAAAACAATCCCGATTTTGGTGATTTATTGATATATTTCAGCAGTAAAACCAAGGCCCATTGTCTGATGGACGGTTTTGGTTATGAAATGGGATTCGATGAAAAAGCGAAAGTAATCAAGCGTTACAAGACGAGTGAGGATTTATTTTTAAAACATGCAAAGAATTATCAGCCGGATAATTTTCAGCCGGAAGAAGAGGTCCTGCTGAAAATTCCCAAGCTGCTGTCGGAATATCGAAAGCCTCTGGAATGGCTGGGAAGTCTTGAATCGTTATCCGATATGGAGCTTGGAAGCCTGCTGGTTTCTATAGGTGAAATGCTATTGGAAGATATGAAGCAGTATCATGCACAGGATGGTTCACCCGAAGCTGAAGAATTAGCGGACGGCAGTTCTTGGGTGGAGGTTACGGAAAGAACTCTTCAAAGCTGCAAAGGTTTTGTACAGGGAGCAGGTATTACAATTGATGAACTGTACCCTCTTTTGGATAGTGCGGATGGTTCGGATATTGTTGAGCTTACCTTGGAGATAAGAAATCCTGAGCTCCTTTTATTTTTGGGTTATATTATCAGCATTGCCTGCTACATACTTACACTCGCTTTTTATAAGAAGGTTGGCCCGGGCTGTTCATTGCCGGAATTCCTTGATCGTTTTCAGGGGGAAGATATGTCGGAGATGTTTATCCTATGTATGCTTAATTTGGCGCAGGATGAATTAATCAATCAAGAAAAACTGGATAAATTGCTTATCAAAAAAAGACTCGTTGGAGGTAAAATAATGTATGACTTTATGGATTCATTGAATAGTTTTTTCAAATACTTACGGAATTCTAAAATAGAAATTATGGAAAGTTGGACGAATCCCAATTTCTTATCATTATCGGACAGGCTACTTAGGCGAAACATCCCTTTGTTATATGATCAATGGAATATTACGATTAAGGAAGAAGAACTCCAATATTTCAACCTTTCCGGCATCTCAATTTGCTGGTCGTATACAAACGAAGCCAATCAATTTATTTATGGCGGATTTATGTTTAACGGATTTAGTGAAGCCTTAATCCAAGATTCGGATTTTTGGGATGTATCCAATTCTATCAATGAACATCAACCAGACGAAAAAGAATTGGAATTATTGAAAAAATTAAACTGGTTTGAAAAACAATCATGGGGAGACGATGGAAGGTATGGTTGTTTTTTAAGAGAAGCGGGAGATTTTCCGCCAGGGATCTATTTTTATGATAATAGCGTCTATTTCCCAATGAATTTAACTCTTGAAGAATACCTTGAAGCGATGATTGCAAGTTGCGCGGTCCGGGGCTGGCAATATTTCTATATTGATATTCCGGATGATTTTCCGAATTTGGTTAGAATCAATAAAAATATTGTGATAGAGAATGTAGAACTTGCTGTGGAACTTTTGCCTAAACTGTTTCCTGACAGGGATTTTTCCTACCATATGGGTAGAATGGATTATATAAGAGATAGATTAAAGTAAGAAATCTGTGACGGGAGTGATTTTAAAACTGATGCGATGGTGAAATTAAAAAATAGCTAAAAAATTGAAAATAACAAAGTATAGGCTGCGTCGCGCGCTCCTTGGATTTTATGCTTACAGGGGGGATGAGATTGAATATTCAGTTTCATGGGTACCTGAAGAACAATCCATTGAAATTGAGGATAGTTATTATCATTTTACTTTATATGGTAACAAGACGGTATCGGGCCGATTAGGAGATATCAAGTAATCAATGTTTATTTTAACAAATTGGATTGCATGCCGGAGCTAAAATATACTGGCGTGCCAACTTTTTGTGAATAAAGCTTTAAAATAACGGGTAGACAATAGTCTGTTCTTTTTTGTTTGATTTAAAAGGAAATCTGAAAGAGTAATATTTAAGGGAGGAGTCCTTTTGGGTAATACAGTTAGATGGATCGGTAGCAACGGGAATATTGAGACGGAAATACTTGTAAAAACCGAAGCCTTCTTCAACATTAAATTTCCAATGGACTATACTGAATGTGTCATCCAAAACGATGGCGGTTATCCAAAGCCTAACAGATTTAAGTTGAATGGAAATGAAGAAATTTTTAATAATCTCCTGAGTTTTGATGAAGAAGATGAAAGCGGCATTATCAATACTTATAAAGCAGTTGAAGATGGGTTACTTGCACAAGTTGTGCCATTTGCGGAAGATCCCTTTGGAAATTTACTGTGTTTTGATTATAGGAATAGTCATGAACCTGTTATTGTATTTTGGGATCACGAGAAAGCTTTCAATAATAAGGATATGGCAGTTACATCGGTCTGCGGCTCGTTTACCAAGTTATTATCATTAATACATGAGTCTGAGGAAGAATAGAATCATTGACCATTGTATATCATTCAATTGGTAGCAACAAGAATCTTGGCAATGTTGTTTTACGATAAATTTGATTTTATTGTCGGTGTCACGGATTACGTTTTTTAAGATATTGTTAAGGATATACCGATATTTAAAATATACCTGGATGGCCCGATTGCAACGATTGAGGAGCGAAAACGATGGTTAATTGATAATGGAAAAGGCGATAAAATAACTGATGTTACGATAAAGGGCTGGCAGGCTGAAATAGATGAATATGGGAATATGAAACAAGAGGAATTGGTTATATAATTTATGTATTGAGCGAGTTATTTAAACATTTTAAGGAGGAGAAATTATGGCTTCATCTCGACCTGTTGTAAGACAAATTAACTGGTTTGCAATAATACCTCAGTTTATTATTTTGTTTTTATGTATATTTCTTTATTCTCAAATAAAAGCTGGTGATCCAGTATTATGTGGGGCAGGAACTTATTTATTTTTGTCTTTATTATTACGAAATCTAATTCCCAGATACCATAGAAAAGGAATGAAGTTTTATAAGTCTGGCCAATTTGAAAAAGCAATTCAAGAATTCGAGAAAAGTTTTAATTTCTTTACAAAGCATGAATGGATTGATAAATATAGATCAATAGTTCTTTTATCTTCAAGCCGTACATCATATCTTGAAATGGCTATGGTTAATATGGCGTTTTGTTACGGGCAATTAGGTGATGGAGAGAAATCGAAAGAATTATATGAAAAAACCCTTTTAAAATTCCCTGATAGTCAAATAGCAATATCTGCATTAAAAATGTATGAATCAGCAAAACATATAAAACAAATTTAGTAATTGGAAGGGAAATAAAAACTTTCATATAACGATTAGGAGTGTTTCCGGGATTGAGCGAGAAAAAGCCCCAAACACCTGAGGCATTTGGAGCAAATAAAGATTAACTTACGCTAAAAAAATAACTTATGCACTACATAAAAGAAGGCAAATTGGAAAATGCAGATAATGGCAAAACGTTATGGGACATTATCCGGATGGTAATTGGAGAAATTGAAAGTAAATGACTGCTCCTAGAACGTTTGAAGGAATCTTTAGCGGGCTTGATGACGAAGATGAATAAGTTAAGATAATGGCGGTGCTATTTTTATTGCCCAGCCAACCCGCGGGGCTCAGGATTTAAGAAAAATTCAGGAGAAATTCAACATCAACAAAGGGTTGTTTGATTTGTTGAAAGCGAACTGATTCGCGCGGTGGAGAGACTAAGAGATGAAGCGCAAAGAAACGGCAATATCAATTGGGACAAAGGCCATGAAATCTTTGGCGGGTTTATTGTAACTACGCTTTGCGGATCGGGGATCTTTGATGAACAAACTCAAGCGGAAATAAAAAACGATGTCGCTAGAATTCTGGACTATCAAGACCCCTATCTGGAGGACGACCTTTATGATCGCCTGACGGATCATATTGTCGAGTGGTATCTCCAGAATAAAACGCCGATCCTTAAAACCTATGACCCTGAACAATTTAGGTAAGTTTCCTGAACCAAAGCGGTTGAAAAAAGAAGCTGTTTTTGGTCCGCATCCTGCCTCCTTTTAGAATCTTTAAAAAATACTTTTGGGAGGAGTATTCATGGGCATCATTTATAAAAATTCAATTACAGACGTTAGAGAATGCCTCACTGAAGTGGATTTATTAGAAATGGAAACAAAGTATAATTTCAAATTTCCCAAAGAAATGCGGGAGCATTATCTTGCATATAGCGGGGGAACTTTGGAGAAAGAAATATTCAATGATAGTGATGGTTTTAGATATATATTCAACTGGTTTATTCCAATTAAATATGGCAAACGCAATTTGGCAACAGTTCTAGATATACTGAGAATGGGTGGTAGCGAGTAAAAATATTTTTTGTTAAAGAGGGTGGTTCAAATGCTCAAGAATCAAATGAGTGTTTTAGAAAAGTTATTAAGTATTAAAGTGGCAGAAGATAGGATAAAGGAATACGAGAATTTCAAAAAGATTGAAGCTACAGCGGACAGTGAATTAAGTAGTCTTGAGAAGAAATATGATATCGAGCTACCAGAGGATTTTAAAGAGTTTTACACGAAATGAAGATTCATGAAGTGGGCGCGACCCCATCGATGGACCTAAGTCGAAGTATCACTAAGGTTCATTGACGTCGGCAACATGTGGACGATATATGACATACCGCGAAAAGAAGCGGCCATCCGGGCTGCAAAAAAATAAGGTGATAGAGAGTTGTCTAGGGAAGTAGTAATCAACAAATTGATAAAAACAGGTCATTTAAATGTTTTGGAAAGAAAAGAGTTAGTAAATCTTTCGGTCACATTTGAAGAAATTTTAATATGTGTGGAAAATCTTTTAAAAGAAAATAAGTTTTTTCCGACTGAAGCAAGACTTTGGGAACCAGGACAGTCAGTTTGGGAAGATGCCTTAATTGAAAAACTAAATTCTAGAAAGTATCGACTACATTTACAACGTTCTCATCCCTTAAACCCATATCAATTGGCTGAAAGCAAATATAATGATTATCATGACATAAATTCTGTTTTGCGAGAGTTTATTAGTATATACTGGGGAAATGATATCGATGGCATTCCAATTAATTTTAAAAAAAGCTATGGGAATTAAAGCATTTAAAAAAGGTTGTCCCTCCTTGGATAGCCTTTGAATGAGGGCCGATAGTACTCTATATATCAATATGTTGCAGCTAACGGGCTGCGTTGTTCAATGAAGTTAATTCGAAGAAGAAGGTAAATTCACGATGCAATTTCAATAAAGCTAATTCATGAAGCGGCATGGTCACATCCACAAAGCTAAGTCGAAGTATCACTAAGCTTTGTGGACGCCTGTAACACGTGCGCGTTAAGCGAAATTGGCTGCTTGAGACGGGACATCGTGTTGCGAATTGTGAAAGCCTAACTTAGGGGTCTTTTTTAGTATTTGGATTAAAAAACAAAGCTACAGGTAATATAAAAATATTTATTTAAGGGATTGAAAAAAATGGATTATAGAAAAAACGGTTTTGTTTCTTTCTGGATTGGAAATTTAGAATCTGGGAATAACCTTGAAAAACTTATGGAAGAAAATTATTCAGATGAAGAAGAGGAGATTTTTTCGGATTTTTCAAAACTTTTTAAGACTGGAAGATATGATGATGATTTTAGGGAGGCTTGTTTTTTTGAAAATGGAATTAATAATATAGTGGATGCGTTGGTCTCGTTTTCCTATAGTGAAGAGTTTGTATCCTCTTTTGCGGATATTACTAAGAATGAGCTTGGGAAGAATTACAATACCATAATTCTTCTTTATAATTTTCAGTATGGTGAAAAAAGAAGGGAAATTTCTAGTGATAAATTTGGATTTTTAAAATTTATCGGCTTTACTCGATATGATTATTCAAAAGAAGCCTTACTTTCAGAAGTGTCTAGAACATTAGGCGAGGTTCCTTTTGAGTGGGAAAAGAAATTATTCAGTCTTTCACCGGAGAAGAGGAAACTCGTAATAGAGAAATTAATTGAAATTAAAAGTTTGCAAGATTTGGACGCATATTTATGATTTTAATACCAATTAGTAGATTCTATATTAGATTATATTACATATAAAATCAAAGGTTGGTATTGGGACGCAAAGACTATTGCCGTATTGCCGCTTTGATGGGAGGAAGTATGATGGTCTATAAAGTAACCGATGACTCTGGCTTTTTAGGAATTATTAATCCGGCTCTGTATCAGTCGTTTGTGGATGAAAACTGGGAATTTGACCAGCTTTTTGCGCATTTTAAAATGGAAATAAAGAAGAAGAATCTCCTTTTGTGGGGAACAGGCGGTGAAGGAATCTGGAAAGTTGAAGTTAGGAACGAAATTTCAAAAGAAAAAGGAATACGCGAATTTGAAGGCTTTATAAAAGTAACGCAAGAAATGCTCTGCCTAACCAATTACGAAAGTCTTACAATGGCCGCTCAGTTTTCTGATGGGAAGTTGCCGGAAAAGCATCAGCAAGATTTAAACATTATAATGAAAAACGGCTTATATCAGTGCCGAATCGTAGAATCATTTAATCCGGCAGACATGAGTAAAAAAGGAATAGCTTATGATTTTTTAGTTGAATTTGCAAAGGTTTTAACTGGAGAAAACAACTGGGAGCAAATTCCTTGGTATGAAAATTTTTAGAAATGCTTTTTTTATTCATTCAATGATTGAAGAAGAAAATTAATTGTATCATTCAATACGAAATTATCGGGTGAGGAAATCATTATGGACGAATCGATGGAAAAAGTATTTAAGGATTTTACGTTAGCTGAAAAAGTGAGCCAAGATACAATAACCAAGTATAAGGAGAGAGTAGGGGCAGATGTCGTCGCCATCTGGGAAAAGTATGGTTTTGGAAGCACGTTTAAAGGATACTTAAAAATCATAAATCCCGCTGATTTGCAGGAGTTGCTGGAAGAAACCTACATTATGCCCCTTGACGAAACCCCCGTTTTTGCAACGGGAATGGGAGATATTATTGCCTGTGACAGCAGAGGAAATTTTGTGATACTGGATTACCGTCATCAGCGCATCAAAGTTTTATGGACCCCAAAAAAGATAAGGTGGAATTTTTTCTTGAATCATTATTTCCAGGACGAATATTGGCAATGGCATCCTTATTTCGAGGCGGTGGAGCGGTATGGCGAGCCGGAATATGATGAATGCTTTGGATATGAACCATTGTTAAGCCTGGGTGGGGCAGAGAGCGTCGCCAACCTGAAAAAAGTGAAGTATCAAGTTCATCTCATCCTTATCGGTGAAGTACAGGGAGTTTTGTCTTGTTGAAATTTAGCTTGCCAGAGGGAGAGAAGGAATGAGTAAAAAATTTGAAGATCAATTTATGGATTTGCAATCAGAACTTATTTCGTTATCTTTAGAAGTCACGGATAAGAAAGTTGATAAAATATATGCGTATGCCTCAATTGAAGAAAAGAGTCAAATGTTTAATGCTTTTTTTGAAGTGGCTGGGGAGATAAAAACGTTTTCAGGTACTACATTGAGTTTTTTCAGGACTAAGAATTAAATTCATTTTTCCATCAACCAAAGTCCTTTGTGAAAAGCGAATAATGGTATAGATGCTTTTAGGAGAATACGAAATTGGAATCTTTGATTAAAAATGAATTGGCTATAAAGCTAAAAAAATTAAACGCAAAAAGGTTGGGCTTATTTTTTTTCAACATACTATTGATAGTATTGTTTGGGATCCTATATTTAAAAACGGCCTTTTATTTACGCGATACTTTCAATATTAGCAGCAGATTAATCAGGTACGGCAGCTTACCGCTTATTTATATTTTATATTCTTTTCTAAAAAGGAAAAAAAGCAATTTCAACACATTATATAATGAATTTATTATTGAAGATGTAATACGCAGCTATTATCCAGACTGGTCTTATCATCAAGAATCTGAAATGGATGCCGATTCTGTTTTGCAGACTTACTTGATAAACAAGGGCAGCAGCATTGATATAACCAATAATATAACAGGAATTATCGGTCAAACCAATTTTAGTTTTTCAGAGATTAAAGTTTTAAAAAATCAATATCTTGGAGCCAAGTTGCCTAAGAAAATATTTCATGGCTACTTTTTTATATTTGACAATAATAAATTTACTGAATCCAAGTTATATGTTAGACCTTGTTTATTTAAAGATTTTGGCAGCATGGATTTTAACGAGCAGAAAATGCCAACTGACGCCAGAGAATTTGATGAAAGATTTGCCACCTTTTCCGATGACCCGGTTAAGGCAAGGTATATTTTAACCCCTGCTTTAATGGCAAGAATGCTGGATTTTGAAGCCAAGTATAAAAACATGATTTCATTTTTGTTTTATAAAGACAAGCTTTACATAGCTTTTAAGGGCAATAAAAATTTCTTGGAGCCAACCTTGTGTAAACGAATTACGGTAAAAACTATCGTCAAACAAAGGGATATTTTCAAATTAATCGGTTCAATAGTTGAGGAACTAAATATCGATAATTATATATGGATAAAAGAAAATACAGTACAAGGAGGACTGTAATGTGTACAAATTATTATTAATCTTAATAGGCAGTTATGTTTTTTACTATTTCACAAATGATATCCGGTTAATGCTAGGGGTGTTTATATTATTGACACTTTTACTGGTCTGGGGCTCTCAAATAGATATTATACAACGCAAAGAATCTGTAAACCAGGCAAAAGGCAACATTGATGACGCTTTTCAAAAAAGACATGATATATTATCAAAAATCTATGAGACAACGAAAGGCTATATCAAATTTAAGGAAAATGAGTTGGAATCAATTGCCAATTTATTTAATGCTGTAAAGAACCCAGCATCTAATTTTAAAGAAAAATTTAAATTACAGAATCAAGTTAAAAACATACTCATCAACAATATCGGAAATCTTCGGGATGATCAGGTTGGTAAGCAGTTTGAAACTTTAAATCGATCGATTAATGAAGAGGAAGAAAACTTATCGGCCGCACGAAGGTTTTACAATCATTCGGTTAAAGAGTACAATACGGCAATCAGCACTTTTCCCACCTCTTTCATAGCTAAAATGAAAGGATTTCAAGCAATGAGTTATTTTGAAGTTGAGAATGAAAATGTAAAAAAAGATATCGAAATAAAATTTTAAACGATGCGAAGACATTTCTATATTGACGGAAATGTTTTTGTGACTCAGGGTTCGTAAAACCTTTAATCCGACGATTTTGCTCGGATAATTAAAGGAGATGGGTAAATGTTAATTTCAAGATTTAATGAACATATCGAAGATGATGTTACCGCTTTTGAAAACAAGTATAAAATTGTTTTACCGGATACATATCGAGGATTTTTGCTGAAGTATAATGGTGGCGATACCCCAAAATCACATTTTAAAATGAATCAGGTGTCTTCTGATATTACCGGATTTTTTGGATTTCAAAGTACCAATGAATATTTGGACTTTCAATGCTTGATAAAGCTAGATGTTCTCAATAGCTACTTAACCGATCAAATGCTGCCGATGGCAACAAACGATTTTGGGGATAGGATTACAATTGGTTTGGCCGGGAATGTCAAAGCCCAGGTATACTTTTTATATCATGATCGACCCAAAAAATATCTTTGGTTAGCCAAAGATTTTAAGGGTTTTGTAGGACAATGCAAAAGTGAAAAATTAGGTCATATACCAACGATTGAGGAGCGAAAACGATGGTTAATCAATAATGGAAAAGGCGATAAAATAACTGATGTTACGATAAAGGGCTGGCAGGCTGAAATAGATGAATATGGGAACATGAAACAAGAGGAATTGGTTATATAATTTATGGATATTGAGCGAGTTATGAAATTGCGGGAACCTGTTGAATTTCGCGACCTCATACAAATCGTCAAAGCACAATCGGATAAGAATGTATCGTATTGCATCTATGCCGCTTTAGATGACTCCGCTGATTTAACATTGCATACTATGTGCTATCGGGACAGTTATCCCGAGATCACCGACGATGACCGGGAAATCTATCCGCAATTTGTCGTAAAACATGGATTATCCTTGCTTTTCAGAGAGGAACTGGTTCAAGATGTGATCCATAACGTATTGCATCAAAAACCCTCCGCCACGGATCAAGAAATTCTTGAAGCCATTATATTTTATGACACTAATGACACATTTATGGATTTCAATCCTTAAGCTTAAACAGATTTTTTGGAGGAGGAACAAATGGCGCGCCGAATCGTGTTTCAAACACCCCAGTGCCTGGAAATTGAGAATCCGGAACTGAATTAATTATTAAAGCATATTATCCACGAGTTTCCGGGCTATTGGCAGCAAGGGAATGGCAATGGAATACTTGATTTTGATGATGACAACAAAAGGCGGCGGCGATTGCTGATTTTGCCCAACGCTGAACACGGCATTTATCTGCAATATATCAAAAAAGATGATCCTAAGGAAACCTGGCTTTCATTATTTAATGCCCGGGAATTGAATCGAACTGCGGAATGCGGCGAGGAACTATATCCCTCAATTGGATTGTTTCTGCCGAAAGAACAAGCGTGGCTGGCCATTGAGGAGTTTTGTAAAACCGGGGAAAAAACCGATCAGATCGATTGGATAATTCCGGGCGCCATTCCTGAAGAGGGAAATTGGTAGTTCATCGGATATGAAATTGCGTTAAAAAGTGAGAAAATATGAATTTTGAGGATATTTGTAGAATCGGGCCAGCTGAAAAGTATAATAAGGAGCTTGAGGCATTTTTATCTGAAACGCCAATGTTACCTTTAGAATTACTTCATAGATTTAACGATGCATATTCATACGATAGTGCAACCACGATACAATGGTTGATCAGAAAACTATCAATTCTAAGATCCAGAATTGAAAAAGGTGAAAGAATTGAAACGGAAGATGGTTATCTGTTTGATGTTGATCAGTTTATGCAGTGGGTAGAAAATATGTATCCTGATATTTATCATCAGTTATTTGATAAAACCATTAAACAAGAGTTTTAAATAGTTTGATTTACGGAAAGGCGAGGATTGCTATGGATTTATCAAAAATAGCCGGCCCCCAAAAAAGGCCGCTTGAGGAAATACTGCGGCTGGAGCCGAGTAAATAGACCTCCTTTAAAATAACAGAACGGAGCTGGTTTCATGAGTTACGATTTGTATTTTATTACGAAAAATGATGAATGCAAATTAACTAAAGCGGACTTCATAGAGTACTTTGCTAATCGTCCCCGCTATCAAGCCGCAGAAAATCAGACCTGGTACAGCAATGAAGATACCGGAGTCTATTTTAGTTTTGAATACCAGGATGAGCGCAGCTTCGATGCGGAGGAATTCGATTATGTTGCTGCGTTCAATATTAATTATAACCGGCCGCATATTTTTGGACTGGAAGCCGAACCGGAAGTAAAGAGTATCATTGACCATTTCAAGCTAGATATTTCTGATCCCCAGATGAATGGGAATGGGATGGGCGAGGGGCCATATTCCAGGGCTGGTTTTCTGCAAGGGTGGAATGAAGGCAATTTATTTGGGATAACAGCAATGATGAGTCACGATGATATCAATGTCTCAAATCACGATTTATTGACCTTACCTTACGCGGAAATAGAACGATATTGGAAATGGAATTTTAATCGCGATAAACTGCAAGAGCAAATGGAAGCGGACGTATTTGTACCACGGATCATGTTTTGCCGGGAACAAAATGAGGTAAAGTCATTCGTGATATGGCCTGATGCCATACCAATGGTATTACCCAAAGTCGATAAAGTCATTCTTTATAAAAACGAATTAGCTCCGCGCCGTTTTTTTTCCAAGCAACCGGTTACTTGCTTGGTCGACCATGAAGCTGCGCAAAGCTTTTTCCCGTCACAACAATTATGTACCGAAGAAGGCCTAAGCTATAGACAGCTTTTTCATGACCAGCCCCCGCAAAATATCCTTGAATTCTTCGTCAAACAAAAACCCGTTACAATTCAAGGCGTAGCTCCTGATAGCATTTTTGATGCAGAATTGGTGGACCAAGCGAAAGAGACGACGCCATCAATGAAGACAATAGGTGGTAGCAAGTGAAAATATTTTTTTATTAAAGAGGGTGGTTCAAATGCTCAAAAATCAAATGAGTGTTTTAGAAAAATCGCGTACTTCACTTATAAAAGCGGTGTGTGCCTTTTTGGGCGAGGGTGGCATGAAGATAGAGATGGATGATGTCCATGTTCTGTAATAAACGCTCGGTGAAAGCCTATAACGTAAAGAGTTACTGTTGATTGGGAATGTTCGAAAGAGACCGGGAGGATCATATGCCGGAAAAGAAATTCAAGCATTTAGCGGAACAGCTTGAGTATGAATTGACCCAAGCAATAAAGGGTAATAAAGAAAAACTATTTGCGGTCAATAACAACAACAAAACTTGCTATCTGACAATTCTTAAATATCAAGAGTGTACCCTGTTATACATGAAAGCGAGGTGAAATAATGATCATTCCGAGTGAATTCATCGACTGTTGGGATAGCGCGGAAGACGGGCCATTATTGAGGTTCGGCGCTGATCTATTTAAAAATATAAACATTGATGATACCGCCAAGGCATTTCTAATGGAAGCGGGTTTACCGGAGTCGGCAGCACCATTTCTTGACTTTTTAGTTCCGAATGAAGAAAGGTTACCTACGGTTTCGCAAATATGGGGCTTGCCAGAGCAGTATAACATTTACCACTGTATCGGTTCCAATGGCTCCGGTGACCCGGTTTGCATCAAGGAACCCAATGGACATATCGTTTATTTAAACCACGATGACGATTTTCGGGAAGTGCTTATGAATGCTTCGGTTTCGCAGCTAGCCGAATCATTGCTTGCTTATGCGCGGCTAATCCGGGAAACCATTGAGGAAAATGGGGCCAAGGCTTTTTTGGATAATCATATTCCCCAAAGATTGCAGGAGTGGATTGCCCAAGAACTCAAAAACATTGATCCATTGGCTGTTCAGGCCGGCTGCTTTTGGAGTAACGAATTAAACAGTCTGTAAGGCTAAATATAAAGAAGTGTTTATAAATGGGGGATGTCTGAATGCAGCGATACGACGATTTAAGGAAGGTATTAAACAATAGAAAATTTAGCGGATCGATTCCAAAAGCTTTCCGAAGCGGAGCTAAAAAAAGTAGTTGAGGAAAATCCAAATGCGCCTGCCGATTATATTGATTTTTTAAGGGAAATTGGTTATGGAGATATCGGCGATGGTCACTATATGATATATAGCGGCTTAGCCTTAGCGGTGAAGTACAGGGAGTTTTGTCTTGTTGAAATTTAGCTTGCAAGAGGGGAGCGAAGGGATGAGTAAAAAATTTGAAGATGAATTTGTGGATTTGCAATCGGAACTTATTTCGTTATCTTTAGAAGTTACGGATAAGAAAGTTGATAAAATATATGCTTATGCTTCTTGTCATAAGAAGCAGGAATCAGGTAAGTCTTAATTCTCAGGCATTACCTGGATATGTTTACAATGACCTTTGAAGGGTTTATCAGAGATAAAATAAATATGTATATAAAGGAATAAGCGGTAAAAATTCGGGAGGCTGACCATGAAGTATTTTGAGGAAGCGAAATTTCTCTGGCAAAACTTTGTCCCAAAAGCGGACAGGCGGATACGGTTCAGGGTGAACTGATTCGCGCGGTAGAGAGATTGAGGGATGAAGCGCAAAGAAACGGCAATATCAATTGGGACAAAGACCATGAAATCTTTGGCGGGTTTATTGTAACTACGCTTTGCGGGTCGGGGATCTTTGATGAACCGACTCAAGCGGAAATAAAAAACGATGTCGCCAGAATTCTGGACTATCAAGACCCCTATCTGGAAGATGACCTTTATGATCGCTTGACGGATCATATTGTCGAGTGGTATCTCCAGAATAAAACGCCGATCCTTAAAACCCATGACCCTGAACAATTTAGGTAAGCCAAAATCGCTCACCGGAAGGGAGACGGAAAAGAAAATGTTTGCCAATATTAAACTGCAAAAAGAGAACAAACGAACCTCTGAAACGAGAATAGGCCAATTTCTGGATAAAACGGCTTTAAAACTCCCCGAAGATTACCGGCGGTTTTTGCTTGATTGCAACGGTATATACCCTCAAGATTACCACTGCTTTTTTATTCCGGAGATAAAACAGGGAGCCGTCGTGAAAGTATTGTATGGAATGGACCTGGCTGTTCAGAGCGATTGTTTGAATTTAAACTATAATTATAATTTTAATTTTGATATTCCACCGGAATACCTCATGATTGGGAGTTGTTATGGTGAAGGCGGCTTGTTTATCATGCTTTCCACCGCGGAAGAGACAGCGGGTATTTATGTTTGCGACCTTTTCTATGATGAGTTTGTCTTCGCAGAATCCACCGAGGACCATAATGTTTACAAGTTAGCCGATACCTTCACCGGATTTATGGAAAATCTACAATATGTTGATATTGCAGCAAAACGTGGGGCTTATTTTCCTCAACATGATTTCACTTTTATATTACCCGAAGATTTTACATGAACTATTTTTTTACTTTGCCTTTCTCATCGATTTTAACTATTTTTGCAGCTGCCCTTTTTTATGTTCCCGATTAACTCCTGAAATCGCGCCCTCTAAAGAAGTACTCATAAACCCATCGGGGATATGTATTTCCCGATTGACACTTCCAAAATATGTAGGTATAATTTATTTTAAAATACCACTTTCAACAACCATTATCGAAAGTTGCTAGAGGAAAAAACCATGCCGCAAATCACCAATAACGGGTTTAAAGTCAAGCAAATCAATACTGAGCTTGTAAAAACGGCATTAAAAGCTCTAACTTATGGAACGAAGTTGACTCTGGCAAACGCCACCGGGCTAAGTGTCGCCACCTGCAGCAATATCCTCAATGAACTTTTACAAACCGGAGAAATTATGGAGATCGATTTGGCCCAGCCCAACGGCGGTCGTCCGGCAAGACGTTTCATATATAACGCCTACTATTCCTTGATTGCCTGTTTATATGCCGGAGCAGAAGGCGGTGTCCATACCATCACCTATACTGTTGCCAACATGATGGGAGAAATTATTGAGGAAAATTCGGCCAACTTCGCTCGAATTAATTATGAAGTCATTGAACGTTTGGTGGGCGAATTGATTAATCGATACCCCAATATTAAAGCTATCGGGATTGGGCTTCCCGGTGTTGTTAACCGGGGCGTGATAGATATTTGTGATCTTAAAGAGTTAATGCATGTTCCATTAGGGATTAAACTTAAAGAACAATATCAGCTGGAATTTACCATTGAAAATGATATGAATACTATCGTCTACGGTTTTTACAAAAAACAAAATTATGATGGAGATAAAACCATTGCCTTTTTATACTTCCCCAAGAATAACTTGCCCGGAGGGGGCATTATGGTGGACGGACATATTTTAAAAGGCAATACAAAATTTGCAGGTGAAGTATCTTTTTTACCTTTGGACTTATCACAGGAAGCCCAATTAATACAGCTTCATAACGAGCACACCTTTATTCCGTTAGTGGTAAAAACCATTGTCTCCATAATCGCTATCATTAATCCGGAAACCATTGCGTTAACGGGAGAGTTGTTTAAGAATGATCAAATTGTTGACATTTATAACCGCTGCCTTGAAATAATCCCCCAAGAACATATGCCGGAGATATTTTTGCAGAAAGATGTCCGCGCCGATTATCTGAACGGGCTGATAGCCATCACCCTGGAAAGTTTAACCTATCACCTGCAGTTGGTTGAGAAAAGGATATAAAGAAATCATTCATAGGTAAAGGAGTTCGGCATTCATGGCAACCTTTTTTTTAATCATCATTTATTTGGCCTTTATCAGTTTGGGATTACCCGATTCATTACTGGGAGCGGCCTGGCCGGTTATGCAGCTTGATATCAAAGCGCCCTTGGCGGCGGCGGGGATTGTCTCCATGACCATCGCCGGCGGGACCATCCTTTCCAGTTTGGCCAGCGGCACTGTGATCAAACGGCTAGGCACCGGCAGGGTTACTTTTATCAGTTGTCTGATGACCGCCAGCGCCTTGCTGGGTTTCTCGCTGGCGCCCTCATTGTTTTGGCTGATTTTGTTGGCGGTGCCGCTTGGGTTGGGAGCGGGTTCGGTCGATGCCGCCTTAAACAACTATGTCGCCACCCATTACCAGGCTCATCATATGAGTTGGCTGCATTGCTTCTGGGGAGTGGGGGCCACGATTGGACCGGTAATCATGGCGCAGTATATTGCCGGTCAAAACGCCTGGCGTAGCGGCTACCTGACGATTTCCATCATCCAGTTCTCCTTGACGGTATTGCTTTTTTTCACTTTACCCCTATGGAACCGCACGGAAAATGCCGGGGCAAATAGTCAGGCAGCCTCGGGCGAGGTTTCGGGGCAGGGAAGTGATTTGCCCGCAGAAAAGAAGCCGGCCCCGAAACTTTTAAAACTGAACGGTGTCAGACCCGCATTGGTAGCTTTTTTGTTCTATTGCGGCGCTGAAGCCAGCTTGGGTTTGTGGGGCGGCAGTTTCCTGGTGAATATCAAAGGATTGCCTCCAGCGACGGCGGCACGGTGGGTATCCCTGTATTACGCGGGAATTACAGTCGGCAGGCTGATTTCCGGATTTGTTACCATGAAGCTCGCCAACATCATCCTGATCCGGGTGGGACAAATGATCGCCTTCACCGGCGCGGTGGTCCTTTTGCTGCCTTTGCCAGCCTTTTATGCGCTTGTCGGTTTTATTTTGGTCGGACTGGGTTGCGCCCCCATTTATCCCTGTATGCTGCATGAAACGCCCAGCCGTTTCGGACCGGAACATTCACAGACCATTATCGGCTACCAGATGGCAGTGGCCTATACCGGAAGCACTTTTTTACCGCCGCTGGTCGGATTGATCGCCTCAGGGTCCACCATGCGGGTCGTACCGCTTTTTCTGGCCTTCTTTATCGTCTTGATGCTGATTGGATCGGAAAGACTCAATGCTTTGATGAGGAGGAAAAACCGAAGCGGACTTTCCGTGACGCAAAGGATTATTTGAACGATGGAATGATTTTCATTCTCCGGAGAGTGATTTTCATTCTCCCGAGAATGGTTTTTAGGGAACCACTGATTAAAACAGAACAATTCAAGGGATATCCTGGAACATAACTAGGAGATATCGTATAATAAAGGTAACAAAATCAAGGAGAAATCCATGAAACAACAAACTTTCAGCGATATGGAATA
>JAEVYU010000068.1 GCA_023392595.1 Bacillota bacterium
TACCGGGCTGCTTGACCATTACCCGGACTGGACTTTCACCAGTTAGCAATCGGAATCTTAATCTAGGCACGCACCTAACTCGCGCCTTTCTCGAAAGGCGAGCTCTTCCCCAATGATGTTGTTCAAAATTGTTGTTTCAGTGGAAGAGTAACCGCGAACTTTAAGTTCGAAGCCGCTGACCTCTAAAAGATTTTTGGCTTCGAAGGCAGCACGCACTTGTGCGTGGGGTTACTCTCCCAGTGAATCCGCTTCATTAAAAAGCTCCATTGGGGGAGCAAGAGAGAGGTATAGATATCTACAGTCTGCCTAAGTACTTGTTTTGCCTTTTGTCCAAATTATTTATTTCAACTCATATACAAAGAATAGTTTAAAAACAATAGATGAAACAATTTTTAGGCATAAAAAAGGCGTCTCCGAAATTCCGGAAACCCGCATCATTCTTTTGGTGGGGCTGAGGGGAAACGAATGCTAACCTCTTGAATGCCATTTGAAAAAGTACTGTTACAGCTTATATCCGCTGGTCCCAACCTATTATCATTACTGCTTTTACTCAAAGCGATGTTTTATCTTATCTTTTTTTTCTCGGCTTTTTTGAATCCTATTGCAGTAAAATGGCAATAGATTTTTTTGACAGATGCCGATCCGAATCGACTTTACCGGAACCGATCATTTTCCTCCTGAGTAAACGGAGATACAGTAGTGATCGTCCCGTCAGGCAATTCATAATATGGCTTGCCATTCCGGGCATAAACGTTCGGAATCCCTTTTCTCCGGTTTTCCTCTTGGGCTTTGCGCACCGCTCGGTTGCCAATCCTGGTTATTTTCAACAATCTTTCATATGCTTCCAAAGTCATTCTTCAAGGCCTCCCTTAAAAAGTCCAAACAAGGTTTCATCAATGATCGTCAGCTTCCCGGCCTCCCCGGTAACTACTTGGACAAATCCATAATTTCCATTATAGTATATTTCCCAATAATTCGCTAAGTCCTTGTAAATATTCCAAAAGTTATTTTTTCCCCGGTAAAAACGCCTTCGGACATCCTGAGCCGGTACAAAATGCCCGCCTTTGCGAACTCTTGTTTTAATACGATCAATAGCAATCTCCGGGGTATCCAAAAAAACATAAATAAGTGTGATGAGATAGCCTTTTTCTTTCAACTCACCTATTAACCGAATCAGATATTGCCCGGAAAGGGTAGTCTCAATCGCGAATGATTTACCTTGAGCGACTAAATCATCAATCTTCATAAAGAACTTTTTCCCGGCGGCGATCTTAACTTTGTCAACATCACCGGGATTTAGTTCCCCGGCAATTTCATCGGCATTGACAAATTCCAACCCAAATTCGGGTAGCAATTCTTTGGCTAAGGTTGTTTTACCGCTGCCATTGGCACCGGCAATTAAAAATAATTCGCGCATTTTTCTCCCAAAGTTTAAAAATCGTTACTCTTATTTTATCATGGATTGACGGCGATTATAAGGCCTCAATTGTTGAAAATCTTGATTCCGATTAATAGTGAATTTCCACACCTAGATTCAGTATAACTATGCCTCCTTTGTTGTGGCTGAATCTGTTACATCCTTTTTCCAATTCTTATTGAATAACAGTTTATCTTTTGAAAGCTTTAAGACCATTCTCTTTTTGATTAATTCCGCTGTTTCCTTACTATATGAGTTCACTTTATCTATAGCAATAAAAATCTGTTTGTCAAAGGAATGGTTTCTTTTCATTAAGGTTTTCTCTACCATATATTCTGAAATAACGTCCAACAATGTACCTAAACTTCACATCAGATAAGGTTATTTCATATTTTTCTTTGAGTAATGCTGTATAATCCTCAACCGAAATCTTTTCGTCTATTTTATAGCTTAAATTACATTTGTAGACATATTTATATTCAGAAGTTGAACGCATAAAATGAAATTCTTCTTTTCCAAATACAAATGAAAAAAAGAATTCATGAGGGTCTAGATTATGAACGGCATCACTCTTTCTAATGTAATCGTCTCCTCCAAACACAAAGTCGATTATCATTAATGCGGTGGACTTGCCAATAGAATTAGCTGCATCATTATAACCAACAACTGTATTTAACCCTTTATGAAATGCAATTACTTTCTCTGTAAATAAACTGCACTTAATTTGTTTTAGCATGGCTTTCTATTACTCCTCTCTCGTCAACTTCTATTTTTCCAAGCACATACAAAACATCAAGTGCCAAGATATACTCATTAATATCTCAACTTTCGCACCTTGAAAACAAAGGGAAACAGCTTAATCGCATAAGATAGCAGCTAATATGAACAAGAATTAACAAATCGATAGAAACAATATAAAAACACCCCTTCATTTGGTATAGTGAATTTGCGAAGAAGCACTCCACCCTTCGAACTGCCAAAAAAAGAAACAAATAGCCGCCTTTCAGCGTGCATTCGTTTCCTTTACGTTTACTCAAAACGACTTTTTATTTTACCGTTTTTCAAAAAAATAAAAAAACAATCTACAGACAAGCTGAGCAGATTTTTAAATAATAAAGTGAATTAAACCATTGATAATAAAGCATCTACAAAGAATAGTTGTAAAAATGATAGATGGAGCTATTTTTAGGCATGAAAAAAAGGTCCCCGAAATCTCGGAAACCCGTGTCTTTCTTATGGTGGATCTGAAGGGAATTGAACCCTTGACCTGGAAAGAGTTTGAAAGGTGAAGTAGTTTATAGCATTATAAATATTTCCCCAGATTAGTTTTTACTTGGGTGTTTTTTGTTACCCACTGATTTCCCTTAATACAATATAGAGTTCTAACGTTACGGTTAATAGAATTATTTTTAAGCACTTGCGCTAATCGCAATCGTAAATATTTTTTCAAGCAATGACAAGGCGCCTTTATACCCAACATTTGTTCTTGATAAAATGACTTCATAGGATGCAGGAAAGCCAATTTCAACAATTTTTCCGCCCAACTTTTTTGCGGCATCTCGATCCCAACTTGTGCCTAAAATAATAGCAGGTTTTTCCTCAGAATGAATGAGGGCTTGTTCAACCAGATAACCGTCTTCCAAAAAAAGAGGAGTAACGCTGACATCCTCCGCAATATTTGCAAATTCCTTTCTAATGCTGTCTTTATACTCTTCGGGAGGATTTTCTGTAATAATTTGTTTGACCGGAATTAATCCAAGCTGATTGACAAGAAATTTTGTAATGGCAAGGTTATAGCTGCTTTCACCTAAAACAGCAAACCTTGATGGAACACCCCACCAATACTCAGCAAAGAAATCCGAAAAATCTTCCAAATATTTATAATAAAGTTTCTCTTCATTTTGGATGAACTTCTCTGTTTTTTTCAAATCCAGTCCTGCAAAATCCGATACCTTTCGCAAAAACTCAGAAGTTGCTTTTGCTCCAATAGGAATTGCCGGTATATGTAAAAACGGCTGATTATATTTTTTCTGAAGGTGCTCTGCCGTCTGAAACCCAAGCCAAGTTGAAATGACCAGATTAAACTGCGCTTGGGGGATTTCTTTCCATTCTTCGACACCTTTTGAATCATGGCCAAATAAAATATTGACCTTTAAGCCGATTCCTTCGAGAACACGTTTGATTTCAGAAAGATCGCCTCTCCAAAATGGATTTTGATAGGGAAGTTCAGACCAAACATTCACCACGTTACTTTTCTTTTCCCCGTTGTAATCGCCCACATATTGGTCAATAATCGCCTTGATTACCAATTCATGACCTGTATAATTATTTCCTTTAAATCCCCCTGTTTCGGCATAGACAATCGGAACGTCTTTTTCTTGAAATTTTGTTACAACTGACGGCACATCATCTCCGACAAGATCAGCGATGCAACCCGTAAGCACTACAAACAAATCCGCATCAATCACCTTTATCGAGGACTGTATCAATTCTTCCAGCCGTTCATTGCCGCCAAATACAACTTCTTTTTCAGAAGCATTAACGCTGGGCGGAACAGCTCCGCCGCCATAGCCGCCCCCTTGAAAGCCGTTGTAAAAAGCAAGATTCGTATATTGCTTATCCGAACAACCCGGTCCGCAATGAGTGATAGGGACTACTCCGGGAATTGCACTTGCAGAATACATCGCAGCGATAGAACAGCCATACCGCGGTCTGCTGATCGAATTTGTTTTCTGATCTTCATATGAAATTTCAATCTGTGACATATTGATCTACCCCCCATGATTAATTTTGATATATAATATCTGGTTTTTTGGCAAGGATATAAGGATCAGCTTGGCTTAGCCACCATTTGGTATACGGTAGCTTAATATGCTGCGCCAAATCTTCATGGAACTTCTTTCTTTGCAAAATCGATAATACTGCTTCACCCAGGTTCACTATGCCTTCATATCCTATTGCAATATGCTCATCGCCAAGGGGAGCTGCGGGAATACCAAGACGGGATGCAAGAGGTGCAAGACCATTATGCCTTATTAATAGAAAGTCCGGTTTCGACTTTCTAAGTAAAGCATAAAGCTGATGCGGTTGCCTATTGCTGACGCTAAAATTTGCCACATCGCCGTAATGATTAACAAGAAAAGCCAATGAATCCTGTATCGGGTCTTCACTATCGTAAATAGGATCATGATGAAATACCAATGAACCGTTCACTTCAATGCCAAGCTCTCTTAAAACAGCAATCAGGCCATGTGAATAAGCTGAGCCAGTGGCAACATATCCCTTGATGCCTTTTAGTTTCTTTCTTAACGCTTCAACTTTAGGCGTAACGCGCTCACGCTCTTTTTTTATATATACCTCGCAAAGCTCTTCCCGTTGGGTGATTTTCGCAAGACCTCTGAGCCAGGCATCCGTTCCGGCGAAACCATAAGGCTGGGGAGCTTTCAATTCGGGAACGCCAAAATTTTGCTCCAAACCTTGTGCCAAATAAGAAGAAAGCGTATTACAAAAACCAACCGTAACGGCAGCCTCTGACATTTGTGCCAAATCTTCAACCGTTGCCATATCGATAACATAATTTACGCGCAAATTAAGTTCCTTCAGCATAGGTTTAAATACATCAGAGCCCCAGAGATTGATTACATTCACCAAGTCCTCCTGTTTCTTGGGATTTTTTCTTACAATATCCCTTAAAATACCGTGTTGGGTCGTGTCAAATCCTGTACTCCAATGTTTAGAACGGAAACCTTCGCAATGAAGCGGAACAACAGGAATTCCAAGCTTTTTCGAATACTCGCCGGCAACACTGTCAACATCATCTCCAATAATGCCTGTAGCACATGCTGTCCCTATAAAAATCGTATTCGGTTTATATCTCTCCCATACATCGCGTATAGTCTGCGCAAGCTTTTCAACTCCGCCGAAAACCATGTCCCCTTCCTTTAAGTTTGTCGAAACGATTCTGAGATTTTCTACAGGAAGGCCTCTTATTGCAAGGCCATTGCGGTAAATTGAATTATAAATTGTTTGACTCACAGCGCAACCGATTGGAGAATGCTGAATTAATACGGCATCTCTCACGTTTCCGGCCTGACATTCCACCATTTGTTCGCTGCAGACGGAACCTTGCGTAAAGGGTCCTTTTATTTCACAAAGTTCGCAGCCTTCACTTTTTTTCCCATTGCAACGGTGTGCAGAATAGCCTGATTCTTCTACCAATTTTGAAGCCTTGCCGTCCCAACCGATGATCGTGCCCAAACGCTGTTCACGGCTTTCCACAGTGGTAGGCACCAAATTAATTTTGCCCATCTCAATTCCTCCATCAATATCTTTTTTATGTGCGAAGAAGTGATTCTTTTTCTTTTCAAAATTTAAGGAACCACTGATTAAAACAGAACAATTCAAGGGATATCCTGGAACATAACTAGGAGATATCGTATAATAAAGGTAACAAAATCAAGGAGAAATCCATGAAACAACAAACTTTCAGCGATATGGA
>JAEVYU010000072.1 GCA_023392595.1 Bacillota bacterium
TCCATATCGCTGAAAGTTTGTTGTTTCATGGATTTCTCCTTGATTTTGTTACCTTAATTATACGATGTCTCGCAGTTATGTTCCAGAAATCCCTTGAATTGTTCCGTTTTAATCAGTGATTCCTTAATATCTTCCTCCACTTTTGCAACTCCAATCTTAGCTTTTTCGACTGATAATAAGCTTCTTATCTAAAAAATACTTTTTTGCTTCAATTCTTTCTCCGTGTCTCTGTGGCCAAAAAGCATTTAGGCCACAGAGACACAGAGATAAAACCTATTTTTATCCTTTCACGTGCCCCGGCGGGCCGGGGTGGGTGAGGGTGACTCTATAGTAAATGAACTCACTTTACAAAGATAATCAAAAAGAGCACCAATGATATGATAAGTAATCCTATTTATTCTTTCCTTTTTGATACTAAATCGGCAACAAACATTTCCGATGCTTATCTTCACCAAATTTCTCATATGATTTCCTAAATATTCATCCTCGCTCCATATCCCGAAAAACCGGTGTTCTTCTCATAAAATGAGTCCCCTCCGGAGCTCTCCTAAAATTAAATTTTTCATAAAACGGAACCATCGGATCTTGACAGCATAGTTCTAGGCGCTCAATGTCTTTTAAGTATTTATGCCCAAGTAGAGTCTTCAACAAAATCCTGCCGTATCCCAGAGCTCTATAGTTTTTGGATATCATTACGTCATAAATTGTCGCTCGATAAATACAATCCGATAAAAACCTGGCAAAGCCGATAATTTCATTACTGTCTTTGTTAATGCATGCGATAATGTTACTGTTTTGAAGCATTAATTTTACATCTTCAACCGTCCGTTCTTTTGACCACCATTCGTTTCGGCACATCTCTAACAACTGATTGATTTGTTCTTCAGTAAGTTTGTCGACTATGTAAAAATCATCACTCATTTTTTCCCTCCAAAAAGAAACTGTGTTACTGACGTTAATACAGCTTAGCGCCCCTTTTGACGAAGATTAGGGTTTTCTTGCCAGGTATAAGTCGATGGTGTCATAAACATTTATTTTACCGCCAAAACTGTTGATTGCCTCCTTTATCTCTTCGAAAAATAACATCCGCTGATCCTCTCTTAGTGCTCTATGATCGGAGTACGTGTTAAGAAGCGAAACATACCCTTCAGCATCAAACGTTCTTGTTCGATGATACAATTTGAAATTTACATCAACAAATCCATATTTCTCAATGGTATCAGCGATTTCTTTGCATTTTTCTTCATTGTATTCTGTCGCCTCATTAGAATGTGGCATGTATTTGGAGTATAACTCCTGCAAAGCAACATGCAACGCTTGGTTTCCTTTATCTTTATAGGGATGGTTCATAAAACGGGCAAATACGCCTCCACACTTTAAAAATCTAAAAACTTTCGGATAACCTATATTTTCCGGTATCCAATGAAAAGCCGATGCGGAATAAATCATATCCAATGAATTATCGGGGCATTCATAGTCTTCAAAAGCCATATTTTTGATTTCAAAATTCTTATAATCCTCAAATTTTCTTCCGGAATACGCTGCTAATTGATCGCCTAATTCAACAGCAGTAAGATGGCAATTGGTTTTAAGTATCGGGAAAGTGGCTTGACCTGTTCCAATACCTATCTCAAGCACACGGCTGGTTTGATTCAGATCAGAAAAATCCACAAGATCCGTAAATAACTGTGGAACATATGTTGGTCGCAATTGATCATACTCGGCCGCAACTTCATTAAATGTAAGTCTCAAATCCATTATAATTGCACCTCCAATATGATAAGGCCCTTCGCCTTTTGTGCCAATAAAAATGCCATCAATAATTTTTCCTTCGTTGGTTATCTTAAAATAATTTCCTCCTCGAATTGCTTGAGTTACATTTTCTGGGACATCATATCCAGGGGTCCATTTTTCACTCATTATTAAACAATCTTGCAAATCCTGAATAGGGTTCTAAAGCAATCATTTCAAAAGCAATTAATCTTTCTTTTACTAAAGGTAATGTATTCAAAACCTTTTCGGCTTCATTGAGATCCTTACATTCAAGAATTATTATTGCGTTATGAGTGTTTTTATCAAAATATATCTCACGAAATATCTCAGATTGATAAAGTTCCCACACACATAAAGCCTCTGCTTTCAAATGGGGTTTAAAATCATCATCGGATATATTTGGCATTTCTTTTTCAATCGCTAATATTTTCATCCTCAATACCTCTGTGATTATTTTCTATAAGCATACTTGATTCACCCATTGGCTTTATACGGACACCATACCCACTGCAAATACATATAATGCCTATCATGTTTTAAGCATAGCCGTGAGGGAGATGAGTGTTTTGCTTTTTAAACCAAATCCTAATCATACCGCCATTGTCATCACAGACCCCCAAAATGATTTTCTAAGTCCTGGAGGTAGAGGCTATCATCTGACAAAGAATAACATTGAGAAAAACAACACCATCCAAAACCTTGAACTATTAATGAACACCGCCCTGAATAAAGGTTATCAGCTTTTCATATCACCCCATTATTTATACCCTCATGATTGTGGTTGGCAATTTACAGGAAATGAACAAAATATGTTATTAGGCCTTGGAGTCTATCAAAAGGAAAATTCGTATACACCACCGTCTGTGGGCGCTGATTTTGTTCCTTCTTTCAAACCTTATATTCTGGATAGGAGAACCGTCGTTTCAACTCCACACAAGGTTGCCAGCCCCCAAACCAATGACTTGGTTTACCAGTTACGCCAACACAGAAAAGAGAAGACGATTATTGCAGGAGTGCTCTCCAACATTTGTGTAGAGTCCCATATGAGGCATTTAATCGAAAATGGGTTTGAAACTGCTGTCGTATACGATGCCACTGCAACGATAAGTGAAAGGGATTTTCAAGCAGCCTTTACCAATTACAAAGCATTTGCCAGTGTAACTTGGACAACACGGGAAGCCATCTCACATTTGTAAAGCCTTGACTTTGCCAGCACATTAGCCTTTACTATTTAAAAAATACTTCGAAGCCTAAAAGATCAATTCTCCCGCCGAGGCGTCGGGGCTGTCCCAAAAGTAAATTTTAACGATAAAGAAATACAATATATTGAAATCAAACCATTCGATGAAGTCGCGTATGTACGCGATATATATTGTATTTCTTATTGATTCTGAATTGCTTTTTAGACAGCCTCGCAGACGCTGAGAAAAGACGAAAAACATTGTTAAAAAAACTCTGTGCGCCTCACCAGTGGAGACGGCGCCCCCGCGGGAGAAAAACAACTTATTCTCACCCTTTCACGTGCCCCGCCAGGGCCGGGGTGGACGACAACTTAGAAAATCTAGAAATCGATGCGGTTTTCTCCGGACTTGAGCAGTTCCCCAATACTGGTGTCATTCCAAAAGATCTTTGCTTGAAAAGCCTAAAAAATAAGATACTTATGACAATTATCTGATGTTTTATGGTCTGAATCTCAGAAACGCCGCTAGTTGTTATGGGAAGTTGGAAACCCCGAAAAACATCTCATGATGAATTGTCCCTTATCTCTGAATATCTCGGTATATCCGGCTGTTATAAAAGAGGAACGAATTCCTGTATATCCTTTACATCCTGACAAATCCTCTGTTGGATCGATTGGATATGCCTCCACAATCTTGGCTCCCTGAGAAATAGCATAATCTGTTGCAGCAAGGATGAGGGGCACCATTAGACCTTTATGTCTAAATGACTCTCCAATAAAGAAACAGACAATCGCCCAAACTTCGTTATCCTCGGCCTTATCTAACTGAGGATAACTATTATGTAACTGTGGAAAATTGCTCCTAGGTCCAAGCGAACACCATGCAGCGGGCTGCTCTCCCACATATGCTAAGAGCCCCGGAATATTCCCTGTTTGTACTAACCCCTTCATAGCGTTTTTATTTCCATCTCCGAGTTGTTTTTGAAACTTCTTTTCTGGAATCCTCCACCACATACACCAACAACCTTCGTATGCACCATTCTCTCCAAACAAACTTACGAAGTTCTCCCAATTCTCGAGTGTCAAAGGACGAATCTCAACCTTTTTTCTTTGCATTGGGTACATTTGATATCATCGTTCCTTTCCATCCAATTTCACATAACCTCCACCCGATCCTGACGTTTTCAAAACCGCGTGGCGAAGCCGACTTGGTTTTGAAACTGTGAGCGTGACTGCTTCATGAATAAATTTCATTGAAAATGCATCATGACTTGACAGAATACTTTCAAAGTGCAGCTGTGACTCATCTTTTATCCCAACTCACTTTTCCAACTTCATAAAGCTTATTCCCTTAATCCGTAACTATAATCCTGTGTTACGCGATGAAAACAAAAAATTCCTTATAAAATCGCAATCTTTTTTCCTTTTTCCAAGTATGATTGCCTGGCCGCAACCGCAATTTTCAGTGAATGATATGCAGTTTCAATCCCCAACAATTTCGGGTCAGTCTTTCCAGTAACACAATCTATGAAATACCTGCATTCGGGCTCATAAGGATCATAATCCGGTATGATTAGTTTCTGCGGATTTCCTTTCTCCGGATATAATGTAACATTATTAACCGGTCCATTTAAGCCCCAATACCAATTTAATTCGATAGCCCCTTTTTCACATCCAATTCTAAGGCTGGTACTAAAGGGAAAACTTTCCGGCATTATCATACTACCTTCTAACGCCACGGAAATATCATCATATTCCAATAAAACAAAAATATTCTCATCGTTCCCGTCTACGGTCTTAGTTCCCAAACTTATGACAGCATTGGGTTTGCCAAGCAGCCAGTATAAAAAATCGAACTCATGGATCATTAAATTCACTATCATATCTTTACCTGACCCATACGCCTGGGAACGCCTATTGGCAAAAATCGCTTTGGGTTTGCCCAATTTCCCTGACTTTATGTAATCATGAATATACTTATATTGGCTTTGAAATCTATCATAAAGCGCTACCAATAATAATCGATTATTTGATTCGGCGGCTTTCAGCATGTCTTCCGCTTCCCCGGCGCTATAAGCTAACGGTGTCTCACAAAAAACATGTTTACCCTTATTCAAAGCCGCAATAACATACTCCCCATGAATTGCTGTAGGGTAACAAACGTCTATGGCATCAACCTCATCACCGTTTATTAAATCATAAGGATCCGTATAAGCCTTGGTTTCCAGTGATTTTGCAGCTTCTATCACTTTGAATTCATCCCTGCCAACAATTCCTTTCAAGACTACATCCGGGAATGTCTTAAAGATACTCGCATGCATTTTCCCCATATATCCAGCGCCTAATATACCGATTCTCAAAATGAAGCCTCCCTTCATTCTACAGCCAACTCACCAACGTGATAATATTCTCTATATTGTTTAAAATAACCTGTATTTTTTAGTTATCTAAAATAATCAAATATAAACTAAATTCTTGTTCCCAATCTGGCCTTGGTTTCGGCTTTTTTCAAAACCCATGAAAAAAGAGCGTTCAAGAATCGATCGCTCTTTCAATGATGATATAAAATTTGCCAGAGTCACATCGACCCCCTATAGGGTTCTCTGTGATGGCGGCACACTTTACGGCCTTCTTCTCATTAATTTTTCCGGTTCCCTGGTAAAACCAAATTTCTCGTATAATCCATGGGCATCCTGGGTCCCCAAAATCCCGGCTAAATCCCGTAAAGGTTCCGATTCCACAATCGATTGGACCAGCCTTTTCCCAAGTCCCCGGCCCCGGTAGGCTTCATCGATATAAACATCGGCCAGATAATACATGGTGGCCATGTCGGTCACTGCCCGGGCGAAGCCGATTTGCAATCCATGGTGATACATTCCAAAACAAAGTGAGTTTCGGATGGTCAATTCAATCGTATCTTTCCTGCGCTCATTAGCCCAATAACTTTTGGCCAGAATTCCTGGATCCGTTCGATCGATAACAAAGTTTTGTCATCGCTTACCCGATATTCCCCATCGGTCCAATTCATTTATAATTCCCCCTATGCTATTGCCGCTAATCCTTTTGCACTGGTATGATCTTTCATTAAGATATATGATAAATATATCTATACATGTTGAAATAAATAGTGACCACGATGCCTATTTCTACCTAACTCTTGCTCTTCCCCGAAGATGTCGTTCAAGGTAGTTATTTCAGTGGAAGAGTATGCTTTAAAATTTAATAATTCAAAACGCCAGTTTCTTTTGTTTTTTGTTGCCTCAACCTTAAATACCACAGTAATAACACAAGCCCAATAAAATTAATGCCTATACCGATTTGACCAAATGTAAAAGTAAAACCCAATTCAAACATAATCATTGTAAACTTAACGTTTAATATTTTATATTCAAAACATGTAATATATAAAGCTTTCAACAGTAAATCATTTTCACAGCCAATTTTTATCCACCTGATTATTCCTAAAATACCTAAAATCAATTCTATTAAAATCAGTATATACCCTATTATAAGTCCGATAGACATTAAACTAATCAATTGTCCATCGCTTTCAAATCGAAGTAATCTCAAAATTCTCGGAAGTGAAAAGATGAAGCTATATATGGCACTTCCTGCGATAATCATTAAAAAAACACTTATGAAAAAAAGCCCTCTGAAATGTATTTTATCTTTAATGCTTTTTATAACTTGCGATACGCTTTTCCTTTTCTTCTTTATTTCTCCTGTAGTAAAGTTGTAACCACAATCACAGTATTCCACTCCACTTGGATAGTACGCTCCACACTTTGGACATCTCATGTTTGTTCTCCGGATTTTAAATTGTATTTTCGGGATTATATTCAATAAGATCGGATAGCTTGCATCCAAACACATTACATAGCTTAATCAATGTCTCGAGCTTCGTACTTTCAACATCGTTTTCCCGATAAAGCTTATTAATTGAGTTACGGCTAAGACCCGATAATTTCATCAGGCCTGAAATGTCGTCAATCTTATGATCAGCCATCAATCTTCGTAAGTTGCATTTTAACATTCTTCCCATCACTCACTCCTATGGTCAAATAAGCACCTACGTTTACAGCGGTTAATGAAGGGGTGAAAACTTGATGATTCAACTTTCTTCTTCGAATCAATTTCTTTGAATAACACCCCGTCAACGGGAACGCTCCTGTTAGTTGCAGTACTTGACCCCTCACCCAAAAATCATTAAACCAGGGATAACTTTATTTCTTTGACAAGAGCCAATATCCAATTGAAAAAATTACGATTAAAGTTATGGTAATAAAATCTATTGTAAAATCAGTTGGTTTCTGTTTTTCTGGTATATATTTTTTAAATTCCATGGATAGCTTTCGATAGCCAAACCCTTCAACAGAAAATTTGTTACCGATATCCGTTATAATTTCAAGTCTGTTATTCGTTTTTAACGTGCCGGGGAAATACTCCCATGATACAATTTCATTCCAAGCAATAAACCTATTTTCATTAATATAAATCCCCTTTTCGTCAATACTTAAAAGAATATTTTGGTTTAAAAATTTATTTATCCCATAAAAAATTGTTTCTATCATTAAAAAAAGTAACAAAACCCCCAAATAATTTTCCTTAAACACAAGTATTATTAAGCTCAAGAAAGAAAAAGAACCAAATAAATATAAATACTTCCTCGTTACCCATTCATAGGGGATTTTGATTTTTTGTTTCTCCATGGTTAACTCCGTCACAGTATCCCGGCGATTGATATTACGGCTCCGGGATCTTTGGTAGATCCCGCTTCCATCATTAGAATTCAAAAGTTAAAATCGATTGAATTTACTTTTTTTAATTTAAGTAAAGCGTTTATTCGATCACCAACATCAAATGACAAATAATTATTTCTATCCCATAACCAGCAAACACCGACGTTTAAATATGTACCTTTACTCCACCCACTTGGTTGAAACTCCATCATGATTACCCACCAGCCATGATCATCAATCCAGGTCCTTGATTGACCTTTTTGAACTATTCCCAAAGGAGTTAAAAGGGTTTTAGCCGTCTGAATTAAAATTTTGGAGTGTATTGATTGAGTTGCCATTGTCTTCCCTTTTTCACGACACGGTGTCGCTTATTTTCGCATGGGATTTCCGATAACTCCGGCATCACATCCGGGTTTTCCATCAATAACGGAACCTCTGCTTGTAATCATCTTTTTAAGATTACTCCAGTCCCCCTTCCAAAGCAAGAAAGCGCCCCATACGGTTATCACCAAATTAACCCATAATCCAGCCATAGAACTAATACCCACAGTTATCCCCAGCGAATCGCGCATACCGTCATAAACCGCATGATATACCGTTGCAACTGCCAGACTACGACTTTTCGACCAAAAATACGCAAAAATAACACCATGCATTATAATAGGAACCGCTCCCAAGATGATGAGCGAAAGTACGGATATAACAATCATATATGTCTTTTCTGCCCCTGCGATATTCGTTTTTAAAATTGTACCCGCCAAAACCGGCAGATGCCAAATCCACCAAATAACGGCATGTAATATTACAGATTTCCGCGCGCTTAAACCACTCGCCAGATGCGGCAATAAATAGCCGCGCCAACCGAATTCCTCTCCAAAGCCGGGAATGAGAGTAACAAATAAAAGTATAAAGACCCAAATAATAGTCCGGCAGGGCAAACTTGCAGGTAAATTCTGTGTTTTTAGCGCGAACCCAACCAGTGTTGGGACAACCCAGAGAATTAATACAAAAGCGATAACTGTAAAATAATGCTTCGCTTTACCCCAGCGCCAACCCGCATAGATGAAGTTATCCCTAAAAACGTACCTCCCGGCGACATAAGTACCGATAGTCACCATAATCATCGACGCACTGTTTAAAACATACCGTAATAAAAGATTAGTACCCCAGATGTTGCTTATAATCTGAAAAGGCCACGAAAGAGCAAATACAATCAACACGTATAACCCTAAAGAAAATGAAGCTGTTTTATTTCTTTCAACGATAATTTTAGGCATCGCAATAACACCGCTCCAAGCTTTAATAATCTGTAGTAACATTGGGCTCGTCAATTGGACTATAGATTGCGCAATTGTTTTTTAAACAATATGCCCAATATTTATCCCCGTAGGACCAATGCCACCACTCTGTGAAATAGTTAACCAAGCCCACCCTTTCCAAGGCGTTTTTCCATTCATTATCTCCCATGGCAAACCCTCAACTTTAAAATCACATCCGGATTGAAAGTATGATCAACCAATGAATGTCAGTATTGAATTTCTTCGCCATCATATTCTCACGAACCAATGCCTCAGCCTAAATCGCTGCGGAATAAAATGATTACCATCAGCCTTTTTATCAACTATTCCCATGAATTTCGTTCCTCTTGTATATATTTATCAACATCCGTACCTTTCCACAGCTCTTTGCCCAAACCTCGCAAAGCTTTTGCAAAATCCTGCGGTTTTTCCGTCATAATGATTTGTTTCGCCTTTTCATCGTAAAACCAAATAATGTCCCCTTCTATCTCAAGCCTCATTTTATTGTTCCACCGTCATCATCATATTCTTTAAATCAATCACCGAATGAGCCTTTTGAAGTAAATCCAAGCCTAAAAGCCCATTAATCTTCCCCTTCGGATCAACGACTCCAAAATCCACTTTGACTTGTTTTAGTAAAACCTTATCAATAATGATTTCATCAATTTTCTTTGTAAAAAAGTTATGAATGCTTCCCCCAACTCCATAATAAGAGCCAATATTGTCATCTAATTCTGCATTGATTTTGATATCCTCTACTACATCAGGCGAAATAATTGTTTCCGAGGCGCCTGTATCAACTACTATATTTTCAATGACTTTCTCTTTCCCTTTATAAACAATCTTTAACGATAGGAAAAGCAATCCATTGCGATATAGCAATTCCATTACACTGCACCTCTAGACCCAAAAATATCTTTGATTTCAACTTCAATTTTTTCTTTTCCCGTATGATAGACTAAGATTTCATCCCTAGACCTTACCAATTCGCGGGTTGCTTCTACCTCATCATCAAAGGTTTTAATCACTGCCATATCGTCAATATGTCGAATATTCCCATCCATATGGGATTCTAGAATTTGGATTTTTACAAATTGATTCGGAAAACTCTTTCTTACTTCCTCCCAAGTCATTTTAACCACCACCTCAAGATTCTTAGCTAAATTATACCATACAAAATCGACGATGCCCTAATTTTTACCAATATCCCTATTGCTTTTCAAAACTTAAAAATGGCTGCTTTATGAAAAATTCCAATTCACTCATGGTCTCTTTTGGGGGCCATCTTGATTTCACCTCCTTTCAAAAAGGCAATAAAAAAGAGTGTCTGAGAAACAGTCGCTCTTTTGAGGGAATCGGTTATTGATTTAAAAATAAGCTTCAGTTTTCCTTTTTAAGCCCTCTCCGTTTCCGCGAAAAAGAAAAGCTTGAAGATTAGCGATAAATTATTTTCCAAATAGATAAAATTTAAAAATTATCCTCAGCTTTTCTCCCAAAAGAAGGAAACAAACCAAAAATAAAGAATTCCCATTAAAACATAATAAATTTCCATTTTTTAAAATCAGGAGGACAACCAATGAGAAAACTAATAAAATACTTATGCCCAATTTCAATTGGCGTTATTCTTTTATCCGCAATAAGCTATGGAATAGGTTCTCCAATGTCTTTAAACAAGGCATATCGTGATTTGAATAAAGACAAAGGAAAGGATTGCTATATTATCGGCAAGTTCGCCATGACCCACCAACTCAATCCGGATGCCGCCCTGACCGATATTGCAACGAAGGCTAGGGACATCAATGGCGAGTCTTCTTTTGAGATCAAAATTGAACTGGTCAATACCGATACGAACAAAACCTATCCGATTCATTTGAAGCCCGTGACCGGCTCAGCCTCAATATATTACCGAAGCGAAAAAAAACTAACCGGGAACGGCAACGATCCTTATTGGATTTTAAAAGTCCCCTCCGGAACTTATCAAATCAGGAACTTCATATGCAGTCTTATCTTAAGAATGTCGGGATATCATGATTTTAGGGCGGCGGTCCTTGAAGTTCCCGTTGCCAAGGTGGCCAAAAAATCCGTTCGTTTTACCGCACAGCCAAAACAACTCATTTATATCGGTGATTATGATACAACATTTAAAACCCATATCTGTTTGGCCGGTGAAACAATTTATACATTTCCGGACTTAAAAATCGACCTGAGCGATAACTTTGAATCCTTCAAGTCTACCTTTATCCATGGCGCCAACGATACGTTAAAAGAAAAGCTGAATGATTATCAATTGATTTCAGCTTTTAATTGAGATGCAGCCCTGATTGATAAATTCTTAGTAAGAAAAAAAAAGGAACCCATCATGCCTAAGATTTATACTTCTGTCATTTCCGTTTCATTATGCCTGGTTTTCACGATGTCACTGATTTCCGGACCTCCACTTTGTTTTGCGGAAGAACTTGCAGGCGGCCAGATATCCAACGGTTCTACGAGTTCAGCCAAAGTGGATTCAAACGATATTGTGGTGGATTTTTCGAAGGGAACCGCAGGGTTTCAAGTCAATAATATTTGGAAAATCCAAGACAATGAGCTTCAATTGGTCCCCAATGAAACGACCCCATCCCGTTTTTATTGGAATTTATTCCCCCGGCATTATGTAACCGATTACCAAATATCGGTCAATGTTCGCTGGATCAATGGCTCGCTATACTCCGCATATGGATTGTTTTTTGGGGAGCGTAGCGGTGATTTCTATGCATTTTTGATCACGCTGAATAACCGGGTATTGTTATTAAAAAGTGTCAACGGTCGGTGGAAAAGGATAAAGACCGCCAAAAACAATGCCACCGGCGGAACCTATGACAATCTCAAGGTTATCTGCCGGGGCCCTTTGGTTCAATGCTTTGTCAATGACACAAAGATGTTTGAAACCAAAGATAAATTGCTGATCGATGGCTGTTCCATCGGGGTTTGTTCTGATGGAAATGTTCAATCCGGTTTCAGCGAATTCTGGCTAAAAAATTTTTAGTCACTGGAAAACAATAACCAACTCCAAATGAGAACTTTGTTGCTCGATAGGTCCACCCTGGTTTTTGCTTCTTTCAAAGGTCAATAAAAAAAGAGCGTCCGAAAAAAAGGGCGCTCTTTTCATAATGAACTATAAATTTTGCCTGGAGGCTTCCCCAAAGTGCCCAGGCGCGAAGCTTTTACTATCAATAACTATTTCTTCTTTGTTGAAATACAAATAAGCCCCATTACAATACCTTTTTGCCCGATTCATCAAATACTCAACTCTACTACTTTCCTAAACATGGTTTTTCCGTATCCTTTTCTTCTTACACCCCTGTAAATAAAAAAATGACAAATACAATGGTTTCCTTGAATGATCAACGAGAGCGTATCCAATGGTTTTTGAATCATTTTCAAATTTTTTGGCGAATCAACCCTGTTTTCATATGCGAAACAGATTGTATGAACTTTCATAATATTATTCACATATATTCAATCATTCCTGCAGATATCGCTTTATAAAAAGTCCGCTCTTGTTCTATCGATAGAGGCCTGTTATAATGAGCTCAAGGAATCGATTTACAAAATTTCAAAAAGGCCGGGTGGTGTTCATCATGAAACCCGATGAAATTGTCAAAGAAATTGATAAATTGGACTTAACGGAACAATTAACATTAGTCCAAAATATTTGGGATGGAATTGCCCGAAATAACGCCATACTCCCCCTGCCGGAATGGCAAAAAACGGAACTCCATAAACGTTATAGCGAATATAAAAAGGGGAATTTACAACTTCATCATTGGGAAAGTGTTCATCGTGAGTTGAGGGAAAAATAAAAATGCATCTTCTTTATACTGACAAATCTAAAGACGATGTAAAATTAGCCTCTCAATGGTATGAAAAACAGCAAAAAGGCCTCGGTCTCGAATTTCTCAAATGTGTAGAGTCTTCTTTGAATACCATACTCAACTTTCCGGAAATGTACGAAGTTTGCTATTCTAATTTCAGACGGTGCGTTATTTCAAGATTTCCCTTCTCAATATTCTATACCATTGAGGATTACCAGATCATCATTCATGCTGTTTTTGATAACCGGCAGGATCCGAAAAAACGTCCTACTGATCAGTGTCTCTAAAAATTTTTTACGCCCATAATCCCCTTCATTTTCAACTTTATATTTAGTATTCAAACATAATCTTTATAAACCCGGCCGTCTCCCGCCTTTCCGCAGCAGACGGCCATTTTGCTTTCCCCCCTTCTTTTTCTCTTGAACCTTTTTAGGCTTTCTGGTTGCTTTGGACAACAACTTTTTTGGCAGCATACTCGCCCTTCCTGAACCCAAACTCGGGCCAGGTTTCCTCAGCCAGCTCCATGCGGACGATTTTCTTGGCATCGCTGCACAGGCTCTCCAATTTACTCATGGTCTCTTCTGTTTGGGATGTAGCCTCCTGGCTACGAGCTTTCAGGGCGTTGCGTTTATCATCCAGCTCGATTGCCCGCTCATAGAGCTGGTTCATTTGGTCAAGGACTTCCTTGGTAATTCCGCGGCTGGTGAGATCAGGAGCGTGGGCAGTCAACCCAGCCACCATATTTTCGGCTGTCATCAGCCGTTCGGCAAATGTGGCCATCTTGTTTCACCTCCTTTCAAAAAAGGCAACAAAAAAGAGCGAAGGTTATTTTCGCTCTTTAAATGAATCTTATATGTTTTGATATATCCGTTCGGTACGATAAATATCGGGGATTTCTATCCCCCTAATAATATATGATGGGTGCCTAAAAAGTGCCGAATGTTACGTCATGGAAGTGCATTTTCATTCATAAAAAGTGCCTACGTTTAATTAACAATGTAAACGCCCCGAAGTCCCGAGAGTTAAAGGAAAAACGCTTTCCACAAAAAAATAACTTTTCCCACTTGAAATCATTTATTTTGGGAAAAATAATTTTTCCCCTTCACAAAAAATTTTTTCCTCCCAGAAATAATTTTTTCGGGCCGGAAATAATTTATTGAGTCCCCCAACCAATCCCTTCGGTCACAGAAATAATTATTTTTGTCGCTTGGAGGATTTCTTGAGCCATAAAAATGATTTTTTCTCCCACTCAATCGGTCCATCGGGTCCCCTAAAGCATTTATTCTGTCACCGGATCGGTCGGTTTGATCCCTCAAATAATTTTTTCGGTCACTGGATTGATTCCTCTGACGTAAAAGAAATTTATTTCTGTCGCAGAAGTAATTCTTTCCTTCAATAAAAAATTTTTTCCGTCACAGAAATAATTCTTTTTCTCGATAAAAATTTTTTTCCTCCAACAGAAAACAAGTATTCCCCTAAAAGAACGATTTTCCAGCTTTAGTTTTAGTTCTTCGGGGGATGAATGACCATCGCCTCGATGGCCTCGGCAACCCCATCATGATCATGGTCGGCTACCACCAGCTTGGCCACTTCTTTCAGTTCCGGGACGGCGTTCCCGATAGCCACCCCGGCGCCGGCCCATTCCACCATCGAAATATCGTTGGGCGCATCGCCGATGGCCATCACTTCCTCGGGCTTCAGGCCCCACATTTTGGTTACTTCCTGAAGGGCATTGCCCTTGGACACACCGGGCGCTAAAATTTCCAGATAGGATGGTTTCGAGCAGACGAAGATCAATTGCCCGCCGAATTGCTGCTGCAAAAATTGCTGGATCCCGGCGATCTCATCGGGTTCGGCCAGACCCAGCATTTTATGGGGAGCGGACTTCTGTAACAATGGAATCAAATCATCAACCGAATAGGGGGTTACCCCGGCATTGGCCGCGTATTTCCGGCCCCACTGGGTTAACTGTTCCATATAAAGCCGGTCATCCAGATAGGCATTGAGATGAATCTTTCTGGACCGGAACAGCGGCACCAGCTCCGCCGCCAGCCCGCTTGGAACGGGATTGTGATAAAGCGTTTCCCCGGAAACGGCTTCCTGGATGATGGCGCCGTTATAGGCGATCAGGGGTACATCGAGCTCTAAAGCCGTCGCATAGGGTTTCATCGACCGGACCATCCTGCCGGAAGCCAGCATCACTTTGACCCCCATAGCCACCGCCTTGCGGATGGCCGCCTGATTTCTTTCCGAGATCGTCAAATCCGTTCCCAACAAAGTATCATCCAAATCCATGGCAATGCAACGAATCATGGTAACCCTCCCAAAATATATCAAATCTGTTCCAGTTGTTCCTTGATGCTCTCGGCGATCTTGATACTCATTCCGGGGGCCTGGGCCAACTCTTGCAGGGTGGCCTCGCGGATCCGCTTCATGGAACCGAAATGTTTCAAAAGTAATTGCTTCCGCTTGGGACCGATTCCGATCACCTGATCCAAGTCGGAGTGAACGGTCTTTTTATCGCGCAGGCTTTTATGATAGGTAATGGCAAAACGGTGGGCCTCATCCCGCACCCGCTGTAACAGACGCAAAGCGTCGGAACGCCGGGGCAGCCGGATCGATTCCTCCCGGTCCGGCATGAAGATTTCTTCCTCCTGCTTGGCCAGGCCGATAGTGGGAATGTGGGTCAGCCCCAATTCCGTCAGAACTTCCATCACCGAGGAAAGTTGCCCCTTGCCGCCGTCGATCAGCAACAGATCGGGGAACTTGGCAAACCGGGCGTTTTCGGTCTGGACATTTTGCCTTTCTTCCAATCCCTTTAGAAACCTCCGCCGTACCGCTTCCTGCATCATGGCGAAATCATTGGGTCCTTCAATGGTCCGGATTTTAAAACGCCGGTAATCGCTGCCCTTGGGAACCCCATTCTCAAATACCACCATCGAAGCCACGGCTAGCTGGCCTTGGGTATTGGAGATATCGAAGCCCTCGATCCGGTAAGGGGTTTTTTCCAGCCCCAGGTGTCCCTGGAGTTCATTTAATGTTTCAATGATTTTGTTTTGATCCTGCTTTTCCCGGTTGCGCTCCTGTTCCAGGAGGATTTGGGCGTTATCGTTGGCCATTTTAACCAATTGAACTTTTTCGCCCCGTTGCGGCACTTTGACCTCGACATTGGAGCCCCGTAATCCCGACAGCCACTGAGCCACCGCCTCGGTATTCGTTAAAGCCAGCGGCAGCAAAACTTCTTTGGGAACAAACCCCGAGCCGTCGTAGTATTGGGCCAAGAAGGCCTCCAGCACCTCGACAGGGTCGGTTTCCAGCCCTTCGGTCAGTTGAAAATATTCCCGGCCCACCATTTTCCCTTCCCGCACTTGAAAGGTTTGAATCAAGGTACCCTGGTTATCCTGAAAAATACCGAAAATATCGCTATCGTCATGATCGGTGGAGACGACTTTTTGTTTTTCCAACACCCGCTCAATCGCTTGAATCTGGTCTCTAATCTGGGCCGCCCGCTCATATTCCATGGCTTTGGCGGCCTCATTCATTTCCTGCCGCAATTTATTGGCAAGTTCAGCTTGGCGGCCTTCGAGAAATAAAGACAATTGGCCGATCATGTCCCGGTAAGCCTCTTTGGTGATACCACCATGACAGGGCGCCAAACAACGTTTAATGTGATAGTTCAAGCAGGGGCGCTCCGGCTTCTCTTTTTCCAAGTCCAGCCTGCAGCCGCGCAACGGGAAAATCCGCCGCAAAAGCCGCAAAGTTTCCCGGATGGCAGTCACTTCGGTGTAAGGGCCGTAATACCGGCTACCGTCCCGCTTCACCTTCCGGGTAATATAGACCTGAGGGAAATCTTCCTTCCAGGTTATTTTAACCCACGGGTATTGTTTGTCGTCCCGCAGCCGGATATTGTACTTGGGCCGTTCTTCCTTGATGAAATTACACTCCAGGGCCAGAGCCTCCACCTCGGTATTGACGGTAATATACTCCAGGCGGTCCACTTGTTTCACCATGGATTGCGTTTTCGGACTCAGGTTGCGGGAAGACTGGAAATAAGAACGGACCCGGTTTTTAAGAGAAACCGCTTTCCCCACATAAATGATTTTGCCGTTGATATCTTTCATCAGATATACGCCCGGCCGATCGGGCAATATCTTTAAATCTTCCGCTGTTACCACAATTGTTCCCCCATGTTCTTATAACCTATCCAGGGTGTCGATAATTTCCTTTAATGTTTGATCCGCCATGGAACCGATTCGGATATCGTAACTTCCCGGCCCAAAATGCAACTGGGAAGTAATCTCATTGGGCACCGCCACACAATACAAACCGGCCCCCCTGGCTGCCGTTAGCCCATTGGGTGAATCCTCAAAAGCGACGGCCTCATCACCGGGGATACCGAAATGATCGATGGCCTTTTGATACAATTCCGGGTTCGGTTTCACCTCCCGGACATCTTCACGGGTAAAAAGAGCGTCAAAAAGGGGTAAAAGTTTAAAACGTTGCAAATATTTTTCAACCCATTCCCTGCCGGAGCTGGAGGCCAGGGCGACTTTCAGCCCCATTTCATGCGCTCCCCGTAAATAGTCGGCGACCCCGGGCAACAGCTTTCTCCCTTCCATGATTTGAGTATGCCTTTCCGAAGAGAGGTTTTGAATCGCCGCCCGGTCAATTGAACACTGCAACAGGGATTCCAAATATCCGCAAGGGTCAAAATCTTTATCACTGGCCCCGATACTGCGCGCCCATTCCTGCAAGGGAAGTTCCGTTCCATGTTCCCGGTAGATTTGGGAATAAACTTCAAACCAGGGGGTTTCGGTGTCAACAATCAAACCGTCAAAATCAAAGATAACCGCCTTAATCATGATGCTCTCCTTTAAATATCAATGTTGTCAGCTCTCTTTTTTCCGGTATACCATACTTTGAATACCGGCAATCAGTTCGCCCGCTTCATTGGTAACTTTCACCGCATAGGTGCCCAATTTGGCTCCATCCGATTCCTCGCGGGCTTCCGCATAAAGGGTTCCTTTGGAAACCGCTTTGATATAGGAAATATGGGAATTAACCACCAGGGCCATCGGTCCATGGGAATTGGCCGCAGCTGCAACGGCTAAATCCGCCAAGGTAAAAATGGCCCCGCCCTGGACCACACCCGCGCCGTTCAAATGGTTAGCGGTGATTTCCAGCTTAGCCCGGGCCCTGCCCTGGCCGATGTCCACCATCTCAACTCCGATAAAATTACAAAAACGATCTCCAGCTAGCAGTTCTCTGACAGTTGGCATATGGTGCTCCTTAATATAGCGAGAATCCCTAATTTGACTCGATAATTATGCCTGATAGAGTAAAGGGCTGGGATTACCAACCCCTCCTCATCAAACCGTACATGAGGTTTTCCCTCATACGGCTTTCCGATATTCTTCTTCCTACAGCATTCGGCTTATGCCGCCAGCTTTTTCAGTCC
>JAEVYU010000075.1 GCA_023392595.1 Bacillota bacterium
TCCATATCGCTGAAAGTTTGTTGTTTCATGGATTTCTCCTTGATTTTGTTACCTTAATTATACGATGTCTCGCAGTTATGTTCCAGAAATCCCTTGAATTGTTCCGTTTTAATCAGTGATTCCTTAAATCAAATGTACCTACCGGCACTGATTTTAAAATCCGTTTCATCGGTCTAATCCGTTAAATCCTGGTCCAGACGATGTTTTAGGCGATAATAAAAAGCCCCTGAAATAGACATATCTAAAATAGGAAAATCAAAATAGCGGATACCTTTTCCTTCCGCCCAGACCATAGGCTGAAATAAAAAACTGTCACAAAAAAATGCCAAATCCCACCCTTAACTTCTCCCGGTATGAATGGTATAATCGTTACAGAAAAAGAAAGGTTACCTGGAAAAAAATGAAAGCACGCCGTATTACCAAAGCAGTTCAGGTCGGGCCGCTTATTATCGGTGGCGACAGCCCGATTACGATTCAGTCCATGACCAATACCGATACCCGGGACCGGAAAGCGACCCTGAACCAGATCCGTCAATTAAGCGATGCCGGTTGTGAAATCGTCCGGTTGGCCGTTCCCGACAGTGAGGCTGCTGACAATTTGAGCTTTTTTTGTGAAAATTCCGCCGTGCCGCTGGTGGCGGACATTCATTTCGATTACCGTCTGGCCTTGACCGCTATCGCCGCGGGTATCGGTAAATTGCGGATCAACCCCGGCAATATCGGAGGGGTGGATCGGGTTAAGCTTTTAGCCGGGGAGGCGAAGCAAAGAAACATTCCCATCCGGATTGGAGTCAATGCCGGTTCGCTGGAGAAAGACCTTTTGGAGAAATTTCACGGTCCTACGCCTGAAGCCATGGTGGAAAGCGCCCTCCGGCACATTCGAATGCTGGAAGAGGCCGATTTTACCGGTATCGTTATTTCCTTGAAAGCTTCTTCGGTCCCATCTACGATTGAAGCCTATCAACTCTTGGCCAAGCAGTGCGATTACCCGTTCCATATCGGGATTACCGAGGCCGGAACCTGGTTTAAAGGTTCGGTGCGTTCGGCGGTGGGTTTAGGGGCTTTACTTTGGGAGGGACTTGGTGATACCTTACGAGTTTCCTTAACCGGCGACCCTTTACGCGAGGTCGCGGTGGGACAAGATATTTTACAAGCCTTGCAATTACGAAGTTTTGGGGCAACCGTGGTCTCCTGCCCCACCTGCGGCCGTACCCAAGTGGATTTGGAATCTCTGGCCTCCAAGGTGGAACAATTGGCCGCCGGTATTGGTAAACCAATTAAAATTGCAGTCATGGGCTGCGCGGTCAATGGACCGGGAGAAGCCCGGGAGGCCGATCTGGGTGTGGCCGGCGGAAAAGGGGAAGGCTTGATTTTCCGTAAGGGAGAAATCATCAAAAAAGTGCCGGAAGACCAGATTGTGGCGGCGCTAAAGGAAGAGCTGGAGAAATTGGTTACCAGTGATTAGTTATTGGATAATAGTTGTTGATGAGTATCCTAGTATTATTCATCCCCTAAATTTTTGAAAAAGTAATAACTAACAGCCAATAACAAATAACCAGGAACCAATAGCTAATATCGCATTACAAGAGAAAAATTCGGAGGGTATTTCATGCGTCAATCCAAATTATTTGCACCGACACTCAGGGAAGTTCCGGCTGAGGCTGAAGTGGTCAGCCATCAATTGATGCTGCGGGCGGGAATGATCCGGAAGTCGGCGGCGGGGATGTACACTTATTTGCCGCTGGCTTGGCGGATTTTAAGTAAAATTTCCAAAATCGTCCGGGAGGAGATAGACCGGGAAGACGGTCAGGAATTGGCCATGCCGATAACCCAACCGGCTGAGATATGGAAACAAAGCGGCCGCTGGGATGTTTATGGCGATGAAATGTTCCGTTTGAAAGACCGCCATCACCGCGAGTTTTGTTTAGGGCCGACCCACGAGGAACTGATCACGACGATTGTTAAAAATGAAGTCCGTTCTTACCGCGATTTGCCCTTGCGTTTATACCAAATTCAAAATAAATACCGGGATGAAACCCGGCCCCGTTTCGGGTTGATGCGGGGCAGGGAATTCATTATGAAAGACCTGTATTCTTTTGATTTGGATGAGGCTGGACTGGAAGAAAGTTATCAGGCCATGTACCGGGCCTATACTAGGGTTTTCACCCGCTGCGGCTTGAAGTTCCGCCCGGTGGACGCCGACTCCGGGGCGATCGGCGGCAACAGCAGCCAGGAATTCATGGTTCTGGCCGAGGCCGGAGAGGCTCTGGTCCTTTATTGCGACACCTGTGATTATGCGGCCGATGTTGAAAAGGCAATTTCCAGAGTTCCGGTTGATGCTGCCGCGGCTCAGAAAGACCTGGAGAAAGTAAAGACTCCCGGTTATAAAACCATCGACGAGGTCTGCTCGTTTTTAAAAATTGCTCCCGAAAATACCGTCAAAACCCTTTTTTATGGTACGGGAGAGGGTTATGTGGCGGTCTTGGTCCGGGGTAACGATCAGGTTAATGAGATCAAACTGGCCAATTTTCTGAATTGCAAGAAGTTATATCTGGCCCCTCCCGAAGAATTGGCGGAGGTTTTCGGCCTGCCCGTGGGTTATGTGGGACCGGTAAATCTCGATGAACGCATTCAAATCGTCGGGGACAATCTGGTTCAAGAAATGCATGGGGTGGTTGTAGGCGCCAATGAAGCTGAATTTCACTTGAAGAACGTGGAGCCGGCGCGTGATATTAAGAACGTTGTCTATACCGATTTAAGAACGGCTATGGCCGGTGAAACTTGCCCCCATTGTGAAGGCCATCTGAAGGAAGTGAGAGGGATTGAAGCCGGGCAAATCTTTAAACTCGGCACCAAATACAGCAAAGCTTTGGGCGCGTCCTATCTGGATGAGAAAGGCCAGTCCCAACTGATGGTCATGGGATGCTACGGTATCGGCGTTAGCCGGACGATGGCGGCCGCAATCGAACAAAATTACGACTCCAACGGCATTCAATGGCCGATGGCGATTGCCCCTTATCAAGTTCACGTCATCGCGGTGAATCCGGAACAATTGCCGGTCGCGGAGGAATTATATCAAAAACTTAATGATGCCAAAGTTGAAGTTTTATTGGACGACCGGGATGAAAGGCCGGGTGTGAAGTTTAAGGACGCCGATCTGATCGGAATTCCGCTCCGCATCACCATCGGTCCCAAAAGTTTGGCCCAAGGTGAAGCTGAGGTCAAGTATAGACAAACCGGAGTTGAGGAACGTTGGCCTTTAGATCAAGTAGTGGAAAAAGCGAAGGCCTTTATTGAGAAAAGTTTAGTTGAAAGATGATTTATACCACGAAGGACACGAAGATTTAATGAATTAAATTGTGTTTGATCTTTTTACCTCATAATAAGGATGATTCCTACTTTTTGGAATGAGTTTCCACATAGGGTCTTGAATGAGGTTTTGCAATAACTTCGTGTCCTTCGTGCTCTTCGTGGTAGGTATAAATATTTTCTAGTTTTCCTATTTTATTTTTTGAACAGTTTTTGAAAAGGAGTCTTCATAATGTCCGCACTGCCGGAACAATATGTAATCAAACCGGATAACCGTTCCTTGCGTGCATTTAAAGGGATTGAAACGGTCCCTTTTTCTTTTCCCATCGAACCTGTCCTGGAAGAGGGGTTGATTTCCCAAATCCTGGTCAATGCCAAGGATTCATCATGGGAAATAGCCCTGGTGCTAAAAAACGATCTTTTGCCCGCTCAAAAAGAGGAATTGGAAAAAGCTATCGCGTCAATGGTATTGGGCCTTTCCAAGGTCCATTTGAAAATTTTGTGTCCCCGGAATTTACCTCCCTTGGAAGAGCGTTTACAGCAGAAATGGGAGAAAATTTTACAGTCCGCCGCCGCCAAATTTCCCGGCAGCAATGGCTGGCTTATCGAAGCCAAGTACCGGTTATTGCCCGGAAATCTCCTGGAGATCCAGGTCCGTAACCGGACCGGGGTGGATTATTTATCGGCGCGCAGTAGTGAACTGGGGGAACTAATTCAGGAAATCGTCTTTGAAGACTTAAAACTCAGTTTTGAAGTAGGCGACTTCGGCGAACCGGCCTTTGAGGATGATCGCCGCCGGGAGGATGAGGCTTTTGCCAAGTCGGTGGCCAAATCGGTATCTCATGTTACCTCTCCTGCAGCCGGTAAATCATCAGGCTCGGGTTCAACTTCCGGCTCCTCCGATGTGATACTCGGCAAAAAATTCAGCGGTGAGCCGGTTCCGTTAAAGCAACTTCATGATGAAGAGGAACAAGTGATTGTCAAAGGGGAAGTATTCCGCTTTGAAACGAGGGTTTCCAAAGCGGGTAAGAAATTTTATTTGGGAGATATAACCGATTACAACGATTCCATAAGCTTTAAAATTTTCCCCCGGAATGTCGACAATTTGGAGGAAAAGGTTCGTGAAGGCTCATGGGTGATCTTACGCGGTAATTTGCAGTTTGACCCTTACGCCAAGGAATTGGTGATATTGGTTTCGGATATTATGCCGAGTTCTTCCCTGATTCAGCGGAAGGATGATGCCGAAGAAAAAAGGATCGAACTCCATTTACATACCAAAATGAGCGCCATGGATGCTACCGTCGATGCGGCGGAGGCTATCAAACAGGCTGCCAAGTGGGGTCATCCGGCCATTGCCATTACCGATCACGGTGTGGTCCATTCTTTCCCGGAGGTCGCCAGCGTGGCCAAGAAGGCCGGCATCAAAGTCATTTACGGCCTGGAAGGTTATTTAGTGGATGATGGGGTTCCGATCGTGGTCGGGGCTTCGGATGAGATCCTTGAGGGTCTCGTGTATGTTGTGCTGGATATTGAAACCACCGGTTTCAATCCCCAAAAAGAAGATTTACTGGAGATTGGCGCCGTGAAATATTTAAATGGGGAGAAGGTTGCAGAATTCTCCACGCTGATTCGTCCCGGGAAAGCGATCTCGGAGGAGATTCAAAAATTGACCGGCATCACTCCGGAAATGGTGGAGGACGCTCCTTTACCGGAGGATGTATTGGGGCGGTTTAAAGAGTTCTGTGGGGACGCCGTGCTGGTGGCCCATAACGCCCGTTTCGATATTGGCTTCATCACCGCCAAGTATTTTCAGTTTTTCGGCGAAAAGCCGGACCCGGTATATCTGGATACCTTGGGACTGGCCCGGTCGGTCTGGCCGAATTTCAAGAGCTACCGGCTGAACAATGTCGCCAAGGAACTCGGGATTAAGCTGCAAAACCATCACCGGGCCACCGACGATGCCCAGTGCGCGGCAGATATCCTGCTCAAGGCATTGGACAAACTCAGTGAAAGAAAGCTGGAACGGCTGGCTGATCTGAATTTACTGGTCAAGGAGAGCGGCGTCGAACACCTTAAAACTTATCATATCATTATTTTGGTGAAGAACCGGATTGGGATGAAACATCTCTACCGTCTGGTTTCCGATTCCCATATTCGTTATTTTTACCGCCATCCGCGGATTCCCCGGTCGCTATTGATGGAGTTCCGGGAGGGTTTGATTATCGGGAGCGCCTGCGAAGCGGGAGAACTTTACCAGGCGATTCTTGATGGAGCCGATGAAAGCAAGCTGGAGGAGATTGGAGATTTTTACGACTATTTGGAAATTCAACCCAACGGCAATAACCAATTTTTAATCAATTCCGGCCGGGTAAAGTCGGTTGAGGAACTCCAGGATAATAACAGAAAGATTATCGAACTCGGGTCCAAATTGGGTAAGCCCGTGGTGGCCACGGGAGATGTCCATTTTCTCCATCCCCATGAAGAGATTTACCGCAGGATATTGTTAATGGGACAGGGATTCCAGGATGCCGATAATCAAGCGCCGCTTTACTTCAGGACTACGAGCGAGATGTTGCGGGAGTTTTCATATCTGGGGGATGATTTGGCTAAAAAAGTGGTAATTTCCGCCCCCCATCTCATATTCGATCAGGTCGAGAATGTCTCGCCCTTGCCGGAGCAGTTTTCCCCGCCGCAAATTCCCGGCGCCGAGGATGAAATCCGGAATATGTCCTATGACAAGGCGAAGGAATTATACGGCGATCCCCTGCCTAAGCTGGTGGAAGAGCGGCTGGAATGGGAATTGAAAAGTATTATCGGGCATGGATATGCGGTTTTATATTTGATCGCTCAAAAACTGGTGAAAAAATCATTGGACGACGGCTATCTGGTCGGTTCCCGGGGTTCGGTCGGTTCCTCCTTTGTGGCAACGATGTGCCAGATTACTGAGGTCAATCCGTTACCAGGCCATTACCGCTGTCCGGAGTGTAAATACAGCGAGTTTAAGGAGACCGGGGAGATTGCTTCCGGATGGGATCTGCCCGATAAAATCTGTCCCCAATGCGGCCATCCTCTGATAAAGGATGGACAAGATATCCCGTTTGCGACCTTTATGGGTTTTGAGGGCGATAAGGAACCTGATATCGACTTGAATTTCTCCGGCGAATACCAACCGATCATCCATAAATACACTGAAGAGATTTTCGGGAAAGGCTTTGTGTTCCGGGCCGGTACCGTGACCGGGCTTGCCGATAAGACGGCCTTCGGTTTTGTCAAAGGTTACACGGAAGATAAGGGGATCCGCCTCCGTCAGGCGGAAATGAGCAGGTTGGCCAAAGGTTGTACCGGGGTACGCCGCTCCACCGGACAACATCCGGGCGGACTTTACGTGGTCCCCAAAGACCAGGAGATATATAACTTTACCCCGATCCAGTACCCGGCCAATGATAAAAAGGCGGATTGGATCACCACTCATTTTGAATATCACGGGGCCCTCGAAGGCCGTCTCGTGAAGCTTGATATTTTGGGCCATGATGATCCGACGGTTATCCGGATGCTGAATGATTTGACCGGTATCGATCCCCGGACCGTAACCATGGCCGAACCCACTACCATGAAGATTTTTTCCACCGTGGAACCGCTGGGGATTACCGAGGAACAGCTGGGATTTGACCTGGGTACCCTCGGAATTCCGGAGTTTGGTACCGGTTTTGTCCGCCAGATGCTCGAAGATACCCACCCGACCACCTTTGCTGAGTTGGTCCGGATCTCGGGATTGTCTCACGGAACCAATGTCTGGCTCGGCAATGCCCAGGACTTGATTCGAAATGGCACGGCTACTTTGAAGGATGTCATTTGTACTCGTGACGACATTATGAACTATTTGATTTTTAAGGGTTTACCACCCAAGACGTCCTTTAAGATCATGGAAAAAGTTCGTAAAGGCAAGGGCCTGGAAGAAGATGACATCAAGGTCATGAAGGAGCACGATGTTCCCGATTGGTACATCGATTCCTGTCTAAAGATCAAATACATGTTTCCCAAGGCTCACGCTGTGGCTTATGTAATGATGGCCTTCCGGATTGCCTGGTTCAAGGTTAATTATCCGGAGGCTTATTATGCCACTTATTTCACAGTTCGCGCCGACGAATTCGACGCCGACAAAGTAGTCCATGGTGAAGGGGCGGTGCGCAACGCTTTGGCTGAGATTCGTCAAAAGGGTAACGATGCGACCCAAAAAGAAAAGAACCTGGAAACTATTTTAGAAATGGTGCTGGAATCGATGTTACGGGGAATTCATTTTATCCGGGTGGATATTTATCAATCCGATCCCCAGAAATTTGTGATTACTCCTGAAGGGTTATTACCTCCCTTGGCGTCTTTGCAAGGACTCGGTGAAAATGCCGCCAATTATTTGGCGGCGGCCCGCCGGGAAGGTCCCTTCTTATCCATTGAAGACCTTAAAAGCCGGGCCCGTTTAAGTTCCGCAGTGATCGAGGTTTTGCAAAATCACGGCTGTTTGCAGGGAATGACGGAATCGGCTCAATTAACGCTTTTTGGGTAAAAAAAGTTAAATTAACCATATACAATTCATAAATCCGGTTGTATAATAAAAATAACTCTAAAAAGAATTTTTTTGATTTTTTACAACTTAACGAGAATAGCAAATCTGGTGAAAGCCGGAGACGCAAAGCCACGGATCTAAGGCTGGGTGTTTCGAAAAAGAACATCGAGTGATGATGGCCGGGTTACCGAATTAAAGTTGTTTTTTATTAAAATAGGAGTTTCACTAGAATATTTTTCACGAAAATCCTCCTCCTTAGCCCGTCAAGAAAAGCAAAGAAGTTACTAAATAAGCATTTTTAGTAGCTTCTTTGCTTTTTCAAAGCCCGGGTTTTGAGGGTAAAGGGCTTGTCCGCCGGTAGTTTTTTTCCGGACATAAGGGGACAGCCTTGTAAATTGTGGATTTACAAACCAAAGATCTTATTTTACTTTGGTTGGGATAAATAAATCAATTAACCCGATGACGAGTGATGCCAGTAAAGCCCCAATAATCGAAACCGACATACCGGGGACAATAAATTGGGTAATATAGATGACTACCGCTGAAACCAAAAAGCCGACCACCCCATGGGCATAGGGAGAAATTCCCCGTCCCAACACCAGCTCGATGAGATAACTAATTCCAGCAATCACGATTGCGGCTAACAAAGCGCTCATAAAATTAAGGGATTTAAAGCCCGGCACCAATGCGCCGATAAACATCAACACCAAAGCTGCAACTACAAAACGAATAATTGTTCTTAGCCAATCCAAGTTATCACCCCCTTTAAAAAGAAAAGCAAAAATTGACGGTAATAGCTTTCCCGGCAGCTACCCGAGTATGCGCCCGCGAGCGTGCATCCCCATGGTAAATGCTGCTAAATGGGGATAGATCGCCTAAGGAATCCAAATGTGTAAAAAAATTGTTTTGGGAAAAACTAATGAAAGGCCAAATAGGACCGGAAATCCGAAATCCAATGAGTGGTTATGATTTACCTCCATAAGCTTTTTCAGTCATGAATTTACGAAGGATGTCCAAAAAGGAGTAAAATATGAGAAGCAAATTGTACGGTATTTTTTCCAATATTGATGATGCCAGGCAAGCTTTAGGCAATATTAAGAAGGAAAGCTTAAACTTAGCGGATTTGACGGTTGTTTTTGCCGATAACTCTGAGACTTTGGAGCGCAGAAGAGAATCCGATTTGGAATTGGCAAGGGATCTAGGGGATCCGGCGCTCAAATCGAACCGGGTTTGGCCGGGCTTGCAAAGCCAAAATTTATCGGGAATCGGAAAAATAAAAATCGGTTCCAGTCAGCCCCGGCCATATTCCCAATCCTCAAAAGGGACGCTGTGGCTTGATGAAAATGATTTGGCAGTCATTGGTCCACAGATAAAAGCCAATAGGGTAGCGGCCATTGTTGAAAGTGATGTCGACCTCTTGCCGAAACTGCGGTTTCTTTTGGAAAGCCAAGGCGCTTTCGTAATTTCAAACGGAGAATAACTTATTCCGCTCAATTTGCAGGAGTTAGTTCGCAAAACGCGAATAGTTTACCAATCTTGGAGGACTTATGGTAAATTATCAAGGCGTTCGTATTGAAGAAGTTGACCCTGGCAGTATTGCCGAAGAATTGGAGATAGAATCCGGCGATATCCTGTTGCGGATGAATCACCATAAATTACTTGACTTTATTGATTATTTAGTGCTAAGCTCTGAAAGGCAGCTCGTGGTGGAGGTTTTAAAAAAATCCGGTGAGGTTTTGGAGATTGAATTTGAGAAAGATCCCGAAGAACCACTGGGTTTGAAATTGGAAGGAGCTATTTTCGATAAAATTAGGGTTTGTAATAATCATTGCCTTTTTTGTTTCGTCCATCAGTTACCGGCGGCTGGGCGCTCATCCTTGTATGTGAAGGATGATGACTACCGGCTTTCCTTTTTACAAGGCAGTTATATAACCCTGACAAACTTGTCGGAAGCAGATTGGCGACGGATTGAAAAGCTCCATCTTTCCCCCTTGTATATTTCGGTCCATGCAACGGATTCAGAGGTAAGGCAAAAATTGCTCGGGCTCAAAAGCGCCGGCAAAATTATGGATCAATTAAAGCGGTTGGAAGCGGCTGGCATTACTGTCCATACCCAAGCGGTTCTTTGCCCCGGAGTCAATGATGGTCCGGTATTGGAACAAACCATCAAAGATCTTTCGGCGTTGTGGCCATCCGTGGCTAGTTTAGCGGTTGTTCCGGTGGGATTGACAGGACACCGGCAGGGATTATACCCGCTCCAGCCTTATCAGGATGTTCAAGCGGCTGAAGTTTTGAATATCGTCCACAGTTACCAAAGAAAACTTTTCGAGAAAATAGGAACCCGATTTGTTTTTACAGCTGATGAATGGTATATTAAAGCGAGGGTAGATTTTCCCGCCGATGAAGAATATGAAGGGTATCCCCAACTGGACAACGGGGTCGGTTTGGTTCAATGGTTTTTAACCGAATTTCGCGATGTTTTCCAGGTTTTTTTAGCGGATTTGAGGCCAATGGAAGCGGATTTGGTCGTAATTACCGGAAAATCTACAGCCGGGCTTTGGCAATCCGTTATTCAAACTTTGCAACAAGATTGTCCCGGTATTAAGCTTCGGGCTTTACCGGTACAAAACGATTTTTTTGGCTCTACGGTCACTGTAACCGGCCTTCTCACCGGCAACGACATTATCCGGGCCATAAAAGCCGATCAAGGTTCCGAAGACAGCTGGTACTTAATACCCCAAATTACTTTGAAACAAGATCAGAATATTTTTTTAGATGATGTTTCGGTGGTCCAATTGGAAGCAGCTTGCGCACCCCGAAAAATCGAAGTCGTACCTACCAGGGCCAAGGATTGGCTTTCCTGGATCATTGAAAAAGGATGTGTTGTTGGTTGGCACAAGCGGTCATAGCCATTGTGGGGCGGCCCAATGTCGGGAAGTCTACCTTATTTAACCGGATTGCCAGGCAGCGTTTAGCGATTGTCGAAGATACGCCTGGCGTTACCCGGGATCGTTTATATGCAAATGGAGAGTGGTTGGGACGGCAGTTTTTACTGATTGATACCGGCGGAATTACGGATGCCAAGGATACCATTCAGACCCAGATTAGGAATCAAGTAGAGTTGGCGCTGGAAGAAGCGGACGCTATTATAATGGTGGTTGATGGCCGGGAGTCTTTAACTTCCTCCGATCACCAAGTGGCAACCTTGCTCCGGAAAACCAATAAACCGGTCGTGCTGGCTATGAATAAAATCGATAATTTCACGGAAGCCGCCGACCCGGAAGTATACCGCTTGGGGCTTGGAGAACCGGTGCTGGTTTCTGCCGAACACGGTAAAAATATCGGCGATCTTTTGGATCAAGTCTTGAGTCAAATCCCTATGGGAGAAGAAGATACCGATCTGGATAGCATTCGGGTCACTTTCGTGGGACGACCCAATGTGGGAAAATCGTCGCTGGTCAATGCATTATTAGGTCAGTCCCGGGTTATTGTGAGCGCCGAGCCGGGGACGACACGGGATGCAATTGATACCCCCCTTATCGTAGAGGATAAACAATATCTATTGGTTGATACGGCGGGAATCCGGCGTAAATCCAAAGTCGAGGAGGCGGTAGAGTATTACAGCGTCCTGCGGGCTTTAAAAGCGGTAGAACGGTCTGATGTAGTGATATTGGTTTTGGATGCTTTGGCAGTAGAGGCCAGTGGCGGCGTAGCCGAACAGGATTTGAAAATTGCCGGAATTATTCGGGATGCCGGAAAAGCCTGTTTCATCTTGGTAAATAAATGGGATGCGGTGGAAAAAAATCAGGGTTCAACGGCTGAGTTTACCGAAAAAATCCGTTCATCCATGGATTTTTTAGATTATGCGCCGATCATTTTTGTTTCAGCCCAATCAGGACAGCGTTTATCGAAAATTATCCCTACCGTCGATCAGGTGATGGAAAGTTATACTTTTCGAATTCCCACCAACCGGCTCAATGCAATCGTTTCGGAAGCAATCGCTTTACACAGCCCGCCATCGCGTAAAGGAAGGATCTTTAAAATTTATTTCAGCAATCAAGTTGCGGTAAAACCGCCAAAATTTCTTTTCACTGTCAATGATGCTGAGGGTATGCATTTTTCCTATCAACGTTATCTGGAAAATAAAATCCGCGAATATTTCGCTTTTAGCGGCACACCTATTCAATTTGATTTAGCAGTCAAGCATAAAAAACAGGAGTGAGCTAGATAATGATATGGCAAACAGTTTTGATTTTGGTTGGAAGTTATTTGATCGGTTCCATTGTCACCAGTGATATTGTAACGCATTTTAAGAAAACCGATTTACGAAGTCAGGGTAGTGGCAATGTGGGCGCCACCAATGCTTTTAGGGTGCTGGGTTCGTTTTATGGGGCGGTTGTACTGGTTGGAGATGTTTTAAAAGGGGTTCTTGCCGTTTTGTTGGGCCGTTGGCTAAATCCTTTTCCTCATTTCGATATGGCTATTTTAGCCGCTGTTTTAGTAATTGTCGGCCATAATTGGCCCATTTTTGCTAAATTCAAAGGCGGCAAGGGGATAGCTACATCACTCGGGGCAATCATCGCTTTAACTCCCTACAGTCTTCTGGTAATCATCCCTCTTTGGCTGGCGGTTTTTTTCATATCGGGATACGTTTCATTAGCTTCCATAATCGTAGCAGTATCTTATCCCATTGCAGTGTTTTTATTTTATTCATTGGACCTGTATAAACTATTATTTGCCATCATCATTGCCATTTTGGCGCTTTACCGTCATAAGAGCAATTTTGGTCGTTTGATTCATGGTCAGGAACATCGCATCTTGTATCAGCATCGAAAAGGAGCCAAAGAGAAATGAATGAAATTGGAGTTATTGGTGGCGGAGGCTGGGGCACCGCTTTGGCAAAATTGTGCACCGAAAAGGGCTTTTCAGTCGATATTTGGGTCCGTGAACCTGAAGTCGCAGAAGAAATAAACAGTAAGCACACAAACAATACTTTTTTGCCCGGTGTGGTCTTGCCCCAGGATTTGCGGGCAAGCGCTTCTTTGGAAAATGTCGTCAAGAATAAAAAATACTTAATTACGGCAGTGCCTACCCAATGGGTGCGCTCGGTTGCCCGGCAAATGGGGCCCATTGTTGCTAAAGATGCCATCATTATTAGTGTTTCCAAAGGACTTGAGGTTCAGAGTTTGAAAACGCTCACCTCAGTGCTGGAAGAAGAATTGCCGGGACTTGATCCGGGTGCTATCGTGGCTTTATCCGGACCCAATCATGCCGAAGAAGTAGCCAGAAATATTCCTTCTGCTACTGTAGTTGCCACGCCGGTGTTGAGATATGCGGAAGAAATTCAAGATTTGTTAATATCGCCTCGTTTTCGGGTATATACCAATCCGGACCGCACCGGAGTACAACTGGGAGGGGCTTTGAAGAACGTCATCGCTTTGGCAGCCGGGATTTCGGATGGCCTCGGCTTTGGAGACAATTCAAAGGCCGCTTTGGTTACCAGGGGATTATCGGAAATTGCCCGTTTAGGAGCAGCCATGGGCGCAAAAACGCCAACTTTCGCCGGCTTGTCCGGCATGGGGGATCTTTTTGTTACCGCAGCCAGTAAACATAGCCGGAATGCCTGGGCCGGTCGTGAACTTGGCAGTGGGAAAAGCCTGGAAGAAATCACGGCTTCCACCAAAATGGTGGTTGAAGGAGTGACAACGACACAGGCCGCCTATGAACTGGCAAAGCAATTAAATATTGAGATGCCGATTACCTCCATTACCTATCAAATTTTATTCAAAGGAATGCCGCCCCATGATGGAGTTGCCCAATTGATGGAGCGAATGCGGACCCATGAAATGGAAGAGGTTGTCTCAGCGACGTACAGTTGGATTTAATAAAGTGAAAAAGAATAGAAAAATAGAATTCAGGAGTCGGAATCCAGAAGAATGATGGCATTCCGACTTTTGAATTTTTAGGTTAATCGCTCCCATCCGGAGCTTTTTTTGTCCAATTATTATGGATGATTAGTTATATTGATGTGGCGCTGTCAATATATATATACTGTTTATGGGCAACTCTGTAGGCCGGCGAAGGAGGGATGAAACAATTCCCGTATTTAAATCATTTAGAGGGCAAGAGCGCGCAAATACGCCAATGGGCGTTGAAAGGGGGGGAAAAGATGAAGACTTATGATGTCTTGCGAGATATTGCCGAACGGACTGATGGTGATATTTATATTGGTGTGGTGGGACCGGTGCGTACGGGAAAGTCTACCTTCATCAAGAAATTTATGGAGCAACTGGTGATTCCGAATATTGCAAATTCCTATGACCGGGAAAGGGCCCAAGATGAATTGCCGCAAAGTGGAAATGGCCGGACGATCATGACAACGGAGCCGAAATTTGTTCCGAGCGAAGCGGTCGAAGTCAGTGTGGGCGATGTTCACTTTAAAGTCCGTTTGGTTGATTGTGTTGGCTATGCAGTTGATGGGGCCGTGGGCTATGAAGATGAGCATGGTCCAAGAATGGTGATTACGCCTTGGCTGGAAACACCGATTAGTTTTGTGGAAGCATCCGAGATGGGGACTAAAAAGGTGATTAACGATCACTCCACGATTGGACTGGTGGTTACAACCGACGGTAGCATTACGGATCTTTCCAGGCAACAGTATATCAATGCCGAGGAAAGGGTGATCAATGAGCTCAAAGCATTAGGAAAACCGTTTGTAGTCATTTTAAATTCCATTCATCCCGGTGAAGCCGAGACCCAGGATTTAGCCGCAGATTTACAAAATAAATATAGTGTGCCGGTTTTAACTATGGATTGTTTGCATTTAAAAACGGAACAGATTGAAAGTGTGGTCCAAGAGTTGCTTTATATGTTTCCGGTTCGGGAAATCCGGATTGATTTTCCAAAATGGATTGAGGAACTTGAAACGGATCATTGGTTGCGATCTCGGTTTGAAAACGCGATATACTCTGCAGTCGGCGAGGTAAACCGGGTTAGAGATATTCACGGGATGGTTGGCGCTTTGAAAAATGTCGAAGATGTCCAGGAAGTCGTGATTGATAAGATTGACCTCGGTGAAGGAACTTTACATCTTGAGATTCGGACTGATCGCGCCCTGTTCTACCGGGTATTGGAAGAACAATCGGGATTTGTTATCAACGGCGACCATCATTTATTAAAAATTATGCAAGAGCTTTCGACGGCCAAACGGGAATATGATAAAGTTGCCGATGCGTTAGCCCAGGTCAGGCAGACGGGTTATGGCGTTGTGCAGCCGGTGTTATCGGAGCTAACTTTGGCAGATCCTGAATTGATCAAACATGGACACCGTTTCGGGGTTAAGCTGAAAGCCAGCGCACCCTCGATTCATATGATCCGGGCCGAAATCAATACCGAAGTAACCCCTATTGTCGGGACAGAAAAACAAGGGGAAGAATTTGTAAAATATTTGACGGAAGAATTTGAGAAAGATCCATCCCGGATTTGGCAGACGGATTTCTTTGGGAAAACCATGTATGACTTGGTAAAAGAAGGCATTCAGGTTAAACTTACGCGAATGCCCGAGGATGCTCAAGAAAAATTGCAAGAGACTTTAACCAAGATCTTGAATGAAGGCAGCGGGGGGCTAATCTGTATTATTCTTTAAGTTAAGTATATACCGGCACTTGTTGTAAATGGTCCAAGCAGACCATTTTTTTTATTCTATAAAGAACTTTTTTAGTATGTGGAAGGGGAGGACAAGATTAGGTACGGTTGGTTAAGGTTTTTAAAAAAAATTATGGTCATTTCGGAATAAAATATCTAATATAGCAGGAGAAATTCCCGAAACACAGTGCCACATTGAAAAAAATCAGATTTTTTTTGTTTGAAAAGCAGGAGATGGGGGAAGAATCTAGAATAAACAGTATAGCATTATTTTCCAAGTTTATACCGTTTTATTACTGAACTATTTTCCACTTCTTTCGGAAGGAGGTGAATTATGAATGACCAAAACCGAACTCATCGATAAAATTGCCGAAAAGAGTGGTTTAACAAAGAAAGATTCTGGGAAGGCGATTGATGCGATTATTGGCGCTATGACCCAAAGTCTTTCAAAAGGTGAAAAGGTTCAATTAGTCGGCTTCGGTAGTTTTGAAGTCCGTAAGAGAGAGGCCCGTAAAGGCCGCAATCCTCAAACTGGCGCTGAAATTAAAATCGCAGCTAGGAAGGTTCCTGTATTTAAGGCTGGTAAAGCTTTAAAGGATGCCGTAGGTAAGAAGTGATGAAAAATTAGGCCCTGATTTTCGGGCCTTTTTTTTATGTCCATGTCGCATGTCTGCAACCTCCGGTTCTGCCCCCGAGTTTAAAGGAATATGTTTAGATGAGGGGGCAAAAGGGATGAAGATTTTCTATGCTAAAAGAACTTTGATTATTTTTTTTGCATTCATGGTTGTTTTTATTTTGGGATATTTCAGCGGCAAGTTTACAAGTGGCGGAATGTTGCCGACCATGGGCTTAATCGCCAGAGAAATGCCGATTTTTTCGGTGAAAAAGTCCGGAGAAGTCTGTCTGACTTTCGACATCAGCTGGGGGGAAAAAACGCTGCCTTTGGTGTTGAAGGTGCTTCAGGATAACCAGGTTCCGGCAACTTTCTTTCTATCCGGCCCATGGGCCATTCAACATCCTGAGCTGGTCAAAGCGATTGTAGGTGGCGGTCATGAAGTTGCCAGTCACGGTGATAAGCATGTTAACCTCAGTCAGTACTCGAAAGAAGAAGTGAAAGAAAATATATCCAAAGCCTATGATGACCTGCTGGCCGCGGCAGGCCGGGTAGCCCCGTTTTTCCGCCCGCCCAACGGGGATTATGATGATGTGGTCATTGATACCGCCAGGGAATTGGGGTTCGAAACCGTAATCTGGGCGGTGGATTCTTTGGACTGGAAAAACCCAGGGCCCGACTACATGATGGACCGGGTCTTAAAAAGGACCTTTCCCGGCGCCATCATTCTTTGCCATGCCAGTGACTCCAGCAAAGAAATTCATTTGGCCTTACCCGGAATCATCAAGGGATTGCGGGCCAAAGAATATAAATTGGTAACCCTATCCCAACTGGTAAAGGGTGGTGCCGTTCAAAGGACCGATCCCCGGTAATTTTTAGAAAACAAGCCAAGAATATATATTTCTGAAATCAAAGCAAGAAAAAGAGTAACGAATTAACTGGAACTGTTTTATTCGGCACTCTGCGGCTTGCTTTTTTTATTCTCAAAAATAAAATATATGTTATAATTGTCTGTGCCGAAATTTTTATTTACGGATTACGTTTTCAATCTAATATAACGAAAATAACAGGAGTGAAATGAATGCCTAAAAAGCCCGTTAAAAAAATTGTCTCCCAGCCCAATAAGGCCGAAGGGTACAGTTTTCGCCGCTTTTTAAAGGATGTTTATGAAGTCGTGGTACCGGCCGTGATTTTATTTTTAATTATTCATACTTTTTTTCTCCAGGCTCAGGTTGTGCCATCGCCCTCAATGCATCCTACGATTATGGTTCGCGATCAATTTTTATTGAATAAGACAGCCTATTGGTTTGAAAAACCGCAACGTTTTGACATTGTTGTTTTTAAGCCGCCGGCGGCGGCTGAGTTTAATGGTGATTTTGTGAAAAGAATCATCGGGCTGCCGGGGGAGACCATCAAGGTCCAGGGCGGTGTGGTTTATATCAATAATAAACCGTTGAAAGAACCTTTTATCACGCCGGACCGGGCCCCGGTCGCCGATTACAGCCCTTTTATCATCCCCGACAATGAAGTCTTTACAATGGGTGATAACCGGAACAACAGTAAAGATAGCCGGTATTGGGGCGCTTTGCCGATTAATAACATCAAGGGTAAAGCCTGGTGGCGGTATTGGCCGGTCAACCGGATGGGATTGGTAAAATAAAAGCGTTATGGCTTATTCAGTTACTAGGTATTCGTTTCAAGTTACTGGTAATTGCGTGAAAGTTTTCTCATTTGGCCTTCAGGCAAGTTAAATGTTATAAAAGGAATAAATCTTCGAACCAACCACGAATGATTTAAGACTAATAACTAGTAACTAGTAACCAATAACCAGCAACTAAGTAACAAATACCAGAAAATCAGCCAAAATTAAAATTATAGGAATGAACTTATGCCACTCATCCAACTCAACCATTTGAATAAATTTTACGGCGCCACTCCGATACTGCGGGATCTCTCTTTAACGATCCAGCCCGGTGAAAAATGGGGTTTGGCCGGCCGGAACGGTTGCGGTAAAACCACTTTAATGAAAATCCTCACCGGTGAAGAAGATTATGACAGCGGTGAATTTCATTTGGCTCAAAATTGCCGGATCGGGTATTTAAAACAAGAACCTGATTTTGACGTTGACGTTACAATCTATGAAGAACTCCGGAATATTTTCCGGGATTTGGACCAGTTGCAGCTGGAAATCAATGAATTGCAACAACAAATGTCGGCTTCAGGCCTTTCATCGGACGGGCTTGCCGCCCTCATCGAGGACCACCACAGCTTGACCGAAAAATTTGAGCAATTGGGCGGCTATCAAATTGAGGGAAGGATTCAAGGTGTTCTACGAGGACTGGGATTCCCCAAGGAACGGTGGGAGGATCCGGTTAGGGTCTTAAGTGGCGGTGAGCGGACCAGGGTTTCTCTGGCGAAAATCTTGCTGACGACTCCAGATATTCTTTTTTTGGATGAACCCACCAACTACCTGGATATTTCGGCTATTGAATGGCTGGAAGAATTTTTGGCCGACTTTAGCGGCGCAGTACTCTTGATCTCCCATGACCGCTTTTTTTTAGATCATGTGGTGAAGGGAATTTTTGAAATCGAGTTTTGTAAGATCAAACGATACCGGGGTAATTACACTTTTTACCGTGAGCAAAAAGAACTTCAGTTTCAAGCCGATATGAAGGCCTTTGAACAGCAGGAAAAGGAGTTCTCCCGTCTGGATAAATTCATCCGGGAATCGCGGGCTACCGAAAAAAGCAAACGCAAGGCCCATAGTATCGAGAAACGTTTATCGAAGGTTGAACGAATCGAGAAACCCCTGGTCAATGATAAGTCGTTAAAAATGAATTTTCAAGAGTCGGTCGCCAGTTCCAGGAGAGTATTGGAACTGGAGAATGTCAGCAAGAGCTATAATGGAAAATCGCTTTTCCGGGGCCTCAATTTGATTATCGAAGCCGGAGAGAAAGTAGGTTTAATCGGGCCAAACGGAGCCGGTAAAACCACTTTACTGCGAATCATCCAAAACCAGGAAGCGCCTGATGAAGGACGGGTCCGGATCGGCTATGAGGTTTACCCCAGCTTTTTTTCCCAGTTAACGACGGGAGAAGATCTTTCCGGGACGCCTTTCAGCCAAATTATGGAGGCTGCCGATCTTGATAACACCGAAGCTAGAACTATTTTAGGACGTTTTTTATTCAGTGGGGAGGATGTTTTTAAATCCATGAGCGACCTCAGCGGAGGAGAACGCCGCCGTTTGGGTTTGATTAAGTTGATGCTTTCAAAGGCCAACTTTTTGATTCTCGACGAGCCCACCAACCATTTGGACCTGGACTCGATTGAAGTAATGGAAGAAGCGCTGGCCTCCTATAGCGGGACTGTTTTGATCGTATCCCATGATCGTTCTTTTCTTAATGCGGTGGTTGATCGTTATGCAGCCTTGGTTAACAACACGCTGGAATTTTTCCAGACCTACCAGGATTATGTTGAGTTTAATCAAAAGTTGAGTCAAGCCGGAGCTAAGGATTGCCAAAAACCCAAGAGCTCCGCCAGTATGCAACGGGAACAAAATAAAGAAACGCAACGGGATCTGAAACGTAAGCAACGCAATTTAAATCAAATTGAAACCGAAATTGAAAGCCTGGAAGGTCGAAAAAAAGAATTGCTGTCTTTATTAAATAATTTTGAAGTTCAAACCGATTATATAAAAAGTATGGAATATGGCCAGGAACTCACCGATGTTGAAACAAAATTAGCCGGCCTGTATGAGCAGTGGGAACAGCTTCAGGAAGAGTTGACCGCTGATTAAAGAACTCCGGGTTTCGTATGGATCACGAAGTTTGGATTATTCTCCATAAATTACTGAAAGGAACTCGCAAGCTTTTCAAGAATAAAGTATTTGTTTACAGAATCTGTTTACAGGCTTTGAGGTACAGAAGAAATCCGCAATTAAATCCAGGAGGTGGTAGCCAGTGTCAAAGTTGGGAGAAACAGAGGCCGCCCCTTTTAAAGAGTCACTTCCTTTACTACCGTTGCGTGGAATGATTGTTTTTCCGTTTATGGTTGTTCCGCTGGATGTAGGTAGAGATAAGTCAATCAGTGCTCTTGAAGAGGCTATGATTCATGATCGTTTAATCGTTTTGGCTGCTCAACGCCAGGCGAAGGTCAATGATCCCAATCAGGATGAGATTTACGAGATGGGGACAATGGCTGAGATCAAGCAGTTGTTAAAATTACCGGACGGAACGATCCGGGTACTGGTTGAAGGTCTGCGCCGGGTACGCATTGAACAATATATTCAAGTTGATCCTTATTATTTGGTTCAGCTCTCTGAGGTTGCCGAAATTGAGGAAAAAAATGTTGAAACGGAAGCCTTAATGAGGTCAACCCTTTATCAATTCGAGCAATTTATCAAGATGAGCAAAAAGGTTCCCCCCGAGGTTATGGTGTCTGTCAATAATATCGAAGATCCGGGAAGACTGGCCGATATCATCGCTTCTCACTTAAGTCTGAAAGTTGAGGACAAACAGCAGATTTTAGAGGCGGTATCCGCCAGAACCAGGTTAGAAACCCTTTGTTCATTTTTGGTGAAAGAAATCGACATTTTGGAAATGGAACGCAAAATCCATTTACGGGTTCGCAAACAGATGGAGAAAACGCAGAAAGAGTATTATCTGCGTGAACAGATGAAGGCTATCCAGAAGGAACTGGGTGATGCCGACGAGCGTACCGCGGAAGTGGAAGAACTCCGTTCCAAACTGGCCAAGTTGACCCTGCCCCAGGAGGCGGAGGAAAAAACCTTAAAAGAAATCGATCGCTTGTCCAAAATGCCTCCCATGTCCGCAGAGGCTGTGGTGGTCCGCAACTATATCGATTGGCTCCTGGCGTTGCCCTGGAACACGGAAACCGAGGATTGCCTGGATGTGAATGCGGCCGAAAAGATATTGAACGAAGATCATTATGGACTGGAGAAAGTGAAAGAAAGGATCCTGGAATATTTGGCGGTCTGCCAATTGACCAAGAAATTAAAAGGACCGATTCTTTGCTTGATAGGGCCTCCCGGTGTCGGTAAAACCTCACTGGCCAAATCCGTTGCCAGAGCTCTCAACCGCAAGTTTGTCCGGTTTTCTTTGGGCGGAGTCCGGGACGAAGCGGAAATCAGAGGCCACCGGCGCACCTATGTCGGGGCTATGCCCGGAAAAATCATTCAAATCATGAAACAGGCCGGTTCGAAAAATCCGGTCATTCTATTGGATGAGATCGACAAAATGAGCGCCGATTTCCGTGGCGACCCCTCGGCAGCTTTATTGGAAGTACTGGATCCTGAGCAAAATTGCGCTTTTGGAGATCATTATTTGGAAGTAACCTTTGATCTTTCCAAAGTACTCTTTATAACAACCGCTAATACTTACCATAATATTCCCCGGCCGCTCCTTGACCGAATGGAGATTATCAGTATTGCGGGGTATACCGAAGAAGAAAAACTGGAGATCGCCAAACGGCATTTATTGCCTAAACAGGCCAAGGATCACGGGATGGAGGATCAGGATCTGATCGTTCCCGAGACCATGCTGCGGCAAATTATCAATGGTTACACCCGGGAATCGGGAGTCCGGAGTTTGGAACGGCAGCTGGCAGCTGTTTGCCGGAAAGCGGCCCGGGAGATCGTTCAAACTTCCAAAAAGCCGGTGCGGATCAATAAAAATACCTTGCAGAAATTTTTAGGCGCTGTCAAATACCGGCACAGTTTGGCCGAAGAAACCGACCAGATCGGAATCGCTACCGGTCTTGCCTGGACCGAAGTGGGCGGTGAGATCTTATCGATCGAAGTTACCCTGGTGAGAGGGAAAGGGCAGCTGATCCTTACTGGAAAGTTAGGCGAGGTAATGCGGGAATCAGCCCAGGCCGCATTCAGTTATATCCGTTCCCGCGCCAAGGAATTGGGAATTGAAGAGGATTTTAACGAACATTTTGATATTCATATTCATATTCCGGAAGGGGCGATCCCCAAAGATGGCCCTTCAGCCGGTATTACCATTGCCACGGCCATTGTTTCGGCTTTAACCGGGCAGCCGGTCCGGAAAGATGTGGCCATGACCGGTGAAATTACCTTACGTGGCCGGGTATTGCCCATCGGCGGGCTTAAGGAAAAAATTCTGGCCGCTCATCGCAGCGGTATCAAGAGAATCCTTATCCCCAAAGAAAACGAGAAGGATCTGGAGGAACTGCCGGATAATGTGGCCCGCAAGGTGACGATTGTGACGGTGGAATCCATGGATGAAGTTTGGCGGGAAGCCTTAATATCGAAGATGTCCATCGTTTCGGCGGGCTAATCGGAGTTTTCATGGAGCAGGCTTCATTGGATTTTTCAATGAAGTCTGCTTTTTTTTATGTTACAATAGAACAAGAAAAATAAGAAGGATGGATTATTTTGTTGGAACGGACTTTACGGGTTTTAGAATATCAAAAAATCATCGACAAACTGTCATCTTATGCCACTTCCACGCTTGGCAAGGAACTAGCCGGGGGGCTGCTGCCTTCTACGGACCCGGTCCGGATCGAGGAAGGCCTTCAGGTTACTTCGGAAGCGGTGCAGGTCTTAGTGAAAGCCGAGCGCCCACCCCTGGGCGGCGTCTTTGATATCAGGCCCCAGATCAAGAAAGCTTCCATTAATGGGATACTGGCGCCCTCAGAGTTGCTGGAAGTGGGCGCTACGCTAAGGGCGTCCCGGCTAATGCGGGAATTTCTAATGGAGAAGGCGGATGAGCTTCAACTATTGCCGGAATGGGGCGGCAGGCTTGGAAGTTTTCCGGTGCTGGAAAGGGAAATCGACCGTTGTATCGGACCGGGCGGGGAGATCTTGGACGGCGCCAGCGCCACCCTCCATGGCTTGCGTTCCCAAATGAAGGTTTTGCAGGGGCGAATCCGGGATAAACTGGACGGGATCATCCGCGCCAGCGATAATGTAAAATATCTCCAGGAATTGATTGTGACCATGCGGAACGACCGCTATGTAATCCCGGTGAAACAGGAATACCGCGGACTGTTCCCAGGGATTGTCCATGATCAATCGGCTAGCGGGGCGACGCTTTTCATTGAACCCATGAGCGTGGTGGAAATCAATAATCAGCTAAGGATCGTCGAGACCCAGGAGAGCGAGGAGATTCAGCGTATTCTGAGCGACCTCTCCGGAAGGGTCCGGGATGCTGGCGTATCCCTGCAGAGCAGTATGGAAATTCTGGCCCGTTTGGACTTGGCCTTTGCCAAAGGGCAATATAGTTTGGCCATTGACGGGATCCGTCCGGCGCTGAATCTGGAATCGAAACTGGATTTACACAACGCCAGACACCCCCTGCTGGCTGGAAAAGTAGTTCCCACCAGCGTTTCATTGGGTAAAACTTTTGACACCCTGGTGATCACCGGCCCCAACACCGGGGGCAAAACAGTGACTTTAAAAACCATCGGACTGTTGACCCTGATGGCCCAGGCCGGGTTGCATATTCCGGCTGCCGCCGGTTCGGAAATCGCGGTTTTTGACAAAATATTTTGCGATATTGGCGATGAACAAAGTATTGAACAGAGTTTATCGACCTTTTCCTCCCATTTGACCCAAATTGTCAAGATTATTGAAGGCGCTGGGGATAGCCATTGCCTGGTGTTGCTGGATGAATTGGGGGCCGGTACGGACCCGGCGGAGGGCGCGGCTTTGGCCATGAGCATATTGACTCATTTGCATCAATTGAATGTCAGAACCGTAGCCACCACCCATTATAGTGAATTAAAGGCATTTGCCTATCAGACGCCGGGGATCGAGAATGCCTCGGTGGAATTTGACATCCAAACTTTAAAGCCAACCTATCATTTATTAATCGGGGTTCCCGGAAGCAGTCAAGCCTTTGAAATCGCATCCAAACTGGGTTTGTCCGGTCCAATCATCGAAAGGGCCCGCAGTCTGATTTCGGCCGCCACCATGAAAGTGGAAGAGATGTTGCGCCAAATCGAGATAGACCGCAAGAAGGCCCGCGAAGACAGGCAAATAACCACTGAAGCCCGTTTGAAGGGCGAGCAGTTTAAAACCCAATATGAATCGGAACTGGAAAAGTTAAAGCGTGAAAAAGCGGAATTATTAAGACAGGCCAAGGCCGAAGCTCGTGAAATTCTTCTGGAAGCAAGACGTGAGAGTGAAAACTTGTTGCGGAGGTTGCGCGAGGGACGACATGAAGAGCTTCCGGCCATTGCTAACGAGGCCCGAAGCAAGATATCGGAAAAACTCGGGCGTTTGGAAGAGAAAACCTCGGAATCGGAAAAAGGCCTGGCGGTGAATGGGGCTGAGCTTAAGAATGGCCAGAAAGTCCGGGCGGTCTCTTTGGGCCAAGTCGGCACTATTACCGACATCGGCAGCGACGGCGCCCAGGTTCAACTGGGCATCATCAAAGTGAATTTGCCATTTCATGATTTGGAGCTGGTGGAGGAAGAAAAAGTTCAGGTGAAACAGCGCCCGAAAACCAGCGGCGCAACTGGCCTGGAGACTGCCAAGAACATCTCGGCGGAACTGAGTTTGCGGGGCATGACTGTGGATGAAGCCCTTTATGAACTGGAGAAATATTTGGATAAGGCTATTATGGCGGGACTCCTGCGTTTCAGGGTTGTCCACGGCAAAGGAACCGGGGCTTTACGGATCGCGGTGCAACAGTATTTACGGGAGAATCCGATGGTAAAAACCTCTTATATCGCCGAACAAAACGAAGGCGGCATGGGGGCCACCGTGGTGGAACTCAAGAGAGGGTAAGGTTCGTCTATAAGGCATTTTAAAATCAAAAAGAAATCCAATATATAGCATCCAACATATTGATTTCATCCTGGAAACTACTACGAGGTCTATAAAATCAATTCTCCCGCCAAGGCGCAAAGACGCAGAGAAAAGACAAAAACATCGTTGGAAAAAACTCTGCGCCGCGGCGCCAGTGTGATGACTACCTAATGAACGGAACCGTGATATCGGGGTTCAAATCTTCCCAAAAAGACAAAAGAATGATTTCCGTGACAGAATAAATGCATCGGATGAGGGAAAGAATTATTTTTATGACGGAATGAATTCACTGAACGACGGAAAGAATTCCGGTTTTCCCAAGGTTTAGGACGGCAAAAAATAGGCAACCCGTAATCCCTCGCCCGTGAAACGGGAGAGGGTCGCTGCTTTGAATTAGGCCCGTAATGGCTGCAATAAATAATAGCGGTTTAAGAGCTGATCCAATTCTCTGCTGACTGCTAATATTTCCGGATCAATGCAGTGTTTTTCATTCCAGAGTTGATACATCCGGTTCCGGTAGATATGGATTTGTTGTTGAACTTCAGATAAGGTTTCGCAATGAATCGTTTCCGTTTTATTTTTCATTTGGTTTACCCTGAACATTCATCAGATTGAGAAAGAATAGATTTATTTCCATAATATGCTATAGATGTGTTGTTTTAGTGAGAAATTTATAAACAAGTTGTTAAGATATTGAAAACCACCTCGATATTTATCACTATTATAAATATTTGATGAAATATAAATTTTCTATTGTTTTGATGAAAGTAATCCCTGTTATGGTGGAGGTCATTGGCAAGATGCGGCTTATGCTTTCTGGGAATCTTTGTTTTGCATGATGGAATGGGGAAGTCAAGATTGAATGGGGCAGTGTTTTTTTTCAAGCAGACTGACGGTATACATTAAAATCCCCGCTGCGACAGAGATAAAGAAAACGAGTATCCAGACCGCATCCATTCCGTGTCCGGTAATATATTTCCCCATCAGCAGCGGCCCCAGGCAACTGCCGGTACCTTGACATAGAGTCTGTAAGGCGGTGAAACGAGCCCGGTGGCTGATAGGCGCGTGACAGGCGATATAGGTTCCGTTGTTGGTGGCGGTTAATACTTCCCCAACCGACCAAATAATCGTACCGATGATGAATCCAAAAAGGCTTTGGGTGAAAAAATACAATCCGAAACCGCAGCCGTATAAAAGCCCGGCCAGGGCAATACACTCCAGGGAGCGCATTTTCCGGGTCAGCCAAACGATAACCGTGGAGCAAAATACCACCACCAAAGCATTCACCATTTCCAGGGTTCCGAAAAAAGCAGGCCCGGATAGGCCGAATTTATGGGCCAGATCCAGCGATACGGTAAAAGAATGTTGATTGTAGATGAAGCTGTAAACCGTGAGCAATAAGATCATGGCGCTTAAATAAGGACGCCGCCCCATGACCTGTAAAAAAGAACCTTCCTCGGCCCGTTCGTCGGGATGAATGAAATCCGCTTCCGGAATTGCGGCCGCCTTTGGAGTCTGCTTGAAAGAAAAATCTTCTTTTACCATCACTTGAACCAAAGCCACCGCAATCAATGTGGTCAATGCATCCCCGATAAAGAGCCAGTGGATATGGGCATGGAATAAAAACCCAGCCATCATCGGCCCGATGGCGTACCCGAGGTTGATGCCCAGATAGGTTAGGGAAAAGGCAATCCGTCGGTTTGCAGCATCCGTTAAATCAGCCGTTAAAGCATTGGTGGCAGGTTTGACAGTTCCGTTAAAAATGCTGGATCCGATTAAAAGCCAGGGAAGCCAGTGAATATCCTGAATAAAGGCGCAAGACAGGATGAATAACGCCGATACCGTTTGCGCGGTAATCAGGATCGCTTTCCGGCCGACATGATCAGCCAGTTTACCCCCGATCACCACCCCGGGCATTTGGACTAGTAAGGATATCATGACAAAAAAACCGGCCTGGTCCGATTTCATCCCCAATTTTTCCGATAACATCAATGTTAAAAAAGGCGTCACAAAGTTTCCGGCGGAATTGATGATTTGGGCTAGAAAAAGAGCATAAATCCCCCGGGGTAAACCTGCATATGGCGACAGGAAAGGGGGAATATAAAAATTCGTCTTCCGTTGCATGGGAGCTCCCAATAATGAAATTAAGTAGACTTTAAGTAATTGGCTTTTTTTGGGAAAAACCCTGCAAATTTATAGAATTTTAATGAACAAGAAAACCGCATGGGAGAGAACGGCGATTTTAGAGGTGAGGCAGGGATTTCGGCAACCATTGGCGAAAATTACCCTCTTGATTGGAAACATGAATCCGTGTTTCAGTCATTTTTTGTTGAACTGGGAGGTTATATCATTGATTCATCAGATCATCAAACTCTGGGAGGCCCCTTTCTATCAAATCTTGGGAGATGACGGTTTTGAGCCAACGTTAGCTAGCTACATATTGGATGGGCCGAAGATCCGAGGGGCCGTTTTAATATGTCCCGGAGGCGGTTATCGTTTTACTTCCGAGCGGGAGGCAGAGCCCATTGCCTTGCAATTTAATGCTGCCGGATTTCATGCCTTTGTTGTCTATTATAGTGTAGCACCCAGAAGACATCCTCAACCTTTACGTGATGTTTCAAGAGCTATGTGCATCATCCGTGAGAATGCCGGTAAATGGCACGTTCACCCCCAAAAAATAGCAATTTGCGGATTTTCGGCCGGAGGGCATCTGGCTGCCAGTTTGGGAGTACATTGGCAAAAACCGTACTTACAAGATGTTTCAGTTATACAAATTGGATTAAATCGCCCCGATGCATTGATTCTTTGTTATCCGGTGATAACCTCCGGACCTTATGCTCATCGCGGTTCTTTTGACAATTTGCTCGGCACAAATCCTTCCCAAACATTGCTGGATGAGATGTCTTTAGAACGCCAGGTTACTGACAAAACGCCCCCGGCGTTTATTTGGCACACCTTTAACGATGTTGCAGTACCGGTTGAAAACAGCCTGTTATTTGCATCGGAGTTGCGAACCCATGGGGTCCCATTTGAACTCCATATATATCCGGAAGGACCTCACGGATTATCCCTAGCGACTGAGGAAACTGATGATGGGAGTATGGGAGTCCATCCCCACGTCGCCACTTGGATGGGACTTTGCGTTAAGTGGTTGAGGGGAATCAATGAAGGGTCTGTTGCAAAATAAGATTTATCGATAGAGAAATACAATATACCTGTTGAAATCAATGGAATTTTAGAAAAAGCAATAACTCCATATTGACAGCATAATATTTTTGTAGTACAAATAATATAACTTAATAAACGTAAATTCATGGTAGAGTAGAGGTGCAAAACTCATCAGTATCTTCGGGGAGGCCGGCCGGCCGTTGAAACGAAGAAAAAGGGTGTTTTGCCGAAGCCGGGAGGGAGCCTAACTTTCGGCTGGTACTGTGGTTAAGAACTTCAGTACTGTCATGCAGGAACCAAGGTTCCTGGTGGAGAGCTATCTTGCCGCCGGTAATATTTTTCTTTGTCGGAAAATATACAGGGTTGGTGGATAACCAATCTTTTTTTTATGGCATAGTTTATCCCTCCAAGCATTTTCTACCGGTTGGGGCATAAGTCGGCTGACATGGACTGACAACCGGTAGTTATACCTCACTACCTAAAGGTAAGCCTATTCGAACACGAAAAATCACCAGCCAATAACGGATAACCACCATAAGGAATGGCTTCTCTAATTTTTTTCTGACCACCTATGGAAAAAAAGAAGGCATTCGTGGTTCTTCCTTTTCAATACGTTGTATGGCAAAATGGGAAATGGGAGTTAACTCATGTGGGAAGATTTAAATATCGATACAAACAGCCCGGCTTACCTGCAGATTAAAGAGTATATCGCAAAACTGATTGCAAACGGATCGCTCCGGGAGGGAGTAAGGCTTCCCTCGACCCGCGAATTATCGCAGATCTTAAAAGTAAGCCGCAATACCATTATTCTGGCTTATGAGGAATTGCAAAATCTGCAACTTATTCAAAATATCAGGGGCCAGGGCGCTTTTGTGTGCCAAAGCTCACTCTCGCCTCAGGAACAATTGAAGTTGGAGTGGACCGACCGGGTGAATGGGTATGGCAACACTGCTTTGAATCTTGTTCAAAATTTGCGGAAATTCCCTTGGCGGGACGGGATGATTTCCTTTAACAGCCTCGCTCCGGACGAAAGCATTTTTGAGGTTGAAGAAGTCAAACGGGCTTTCTTAAACCGTATCGCGCTCGAAGGGGAGAGATTGTTGAATTATGGTGAGACCAAAGGATACCGTCCTCTGATCCTGTGGCTCAAAAGCTATTTGGAAGGCAAAGGAGTGGACTTCCATGACAAGGATATCCTAATTACCACCGGTTTCACGGAAGGCCTCAACCTGATATTAGCGGCCTTGACAAACCCCGGCCAAAGGATAGTTTGTGAGAATCCCACCCATAATCTGGCCATTAATGCGATGAAGCTGGCCGGATTACAAATTATTGGGATTCCCCTTCACGAAAACGGCATTGATTTGCAGGAATTGGAGTCTTCCTTAGCCGCAGGGGACATCCGATTGGGATTTGTGATGCCTTCTTATCACAATCCGACCGGTTTGGTGATGTCGCCGGATAGACGGATGAAGGTATTGAAATTATTTGAAAAATACCGGACACCTTTGGTTGAAGAAGGATTCAATGAAGAATTGCGTTATTCGGGATCACATGTCAGTCCTTTACTGGCGCTTTCCGGCAGAGCAAACCATGTGGTGTATCTGGGTAGCTTCACGAAAATACTTTTTCCAGCCATCCGGATTGGTTGGATCATCGCTGACGCCAAGTTGATTGCCTATTTGGAAAGCATTAAACTGTATCGCAATATTTATACTTCTCCCTTTGACCAGGCGATACTCTATGAATATTTAGAATACGGTAAATTTGGGCAGTACCTGAAACGGGCTAAAAGGCTTTATAAAGCAAAATACGAGAAAGCGTTGGAGTTTGCCAAAATTTATCTCCCCTGCCAACGGATATGGGGTGACGGTGGTTTGCATCTGTTTATTGAACTTCATGAGGTGAATGCCAAGGAACTGCTGGCTTACTGTTATACCCAAGGAGTTTTGTTTACGACCGGGGAGATTTTTTATACCAACGGCCAAGGTGCAAATACTTTTCGGTTAAGCATCTCCAGGGTTGATACGGATGAGATGGAGAAAGGTTTTAAAATTATTGGGGAAGGAATCAGGTTTTTAACTGGAATTTCCAACCCCTGACTTATTCAAAATGGGGTTGATGAAATGATAATCTTGATTGGAGAGTTGTTTCTTATTCTTGTGATATTGGCTAGATTTGAGGAAACTTGTAACTTGGAAGGGCTTAGGCGATTTTACAATGTAGAATATGGAAAACGACGGGAAAAAGTCGATTTTCAACAACTCCCCAAGGAGTTTGAATACCCTTATCCCATGCAAAATTGCTGGCTATCCGGTTTCAATGGGATGGAGAAAGGCAGGGACGCTGTGGATGTAATTACCCGGGAAGCAACCAAGAGCGATTTACAGCAAATTATCGGCTTATTGTCCCAACTAAGCCTTAGAGGGGAACCGAATACCCCTTTAAAAAAGGCCGAATCCATTTTTAAAAAGATTCGCAGGTATCCTTTTTACAAGATTTATGTAACGGTTTTGGATGAACAAATTGTTGGAGTTTTTGAGTTGGTGATTATGGATGGTTTGGCCCACTTGGGAATGCCCTCTGCCATTATCGAAGATGTGGTGGTTGCCGTAGAACACCGGCGGAGGGGGATTGGAAAGGTTATGATGAATTATGCCATGAATGTATGTAGGGAAATGGGGTGTTATAAGATAACCCTATCCAGTAATTTGAAACGGGAAGAAGCTCATGATTTTTACGAGTCCCTCGGTTTTCGGAAACATGGTTTTAGCTTTTATGTTGAACTGGCGGAAGAATTGCGATGATTCATATAGAAAGATTGACTCCCGTTGATGGGGAGGCTTTGGCAGGATTATACCAAGAACTTTCCGGTAAGACCACGGATATTGAAAAGATGAACCGCAATTTGGCTTGGATTTCTGCAAATCAGGATTACTTTCTGATTGGGGCTAAGAATGAAAAAGGAAAACTTTTAGGTTCATTAATGGCTATCCTCTGCCGTGATATCGTGGGAAGCTGCCGACCGTTTATGGTACTGGAAAATGTAATTGTGGCTGAAAAATACCGGGGGCGTGGTATTGGCGCTCGATTATACCAATGGATTGAAAATGTTGCCCTAAGCCATGGCTGTTATTATATTGAGTTTGTTTCAGCCTCAGATCGAAAAGGAGCCCACCGGTTTTATGAAAAGCAAGGATACAAGCCCGGTGAAGTTCAAGGATTTAAGAAATATTTGCCGGAATGATATTCAATCATTAAGGAGGAAAATCAATGGGATTGAAAGTGGGATTACTTGGAGTGGGTCCGGTGGGTGACCGGATCGTCAGGGTGCTTTATGAACGAAATTTTCCCATCGATGGGGAGTTGGTTGTCATGGCCACCACCGAAAGGGAAGAGGTCCTTGCTGATAAAACATTTCACGTTCACCAAATCAGCGCCGACCTTTTTAAGGGATTGGACTTGGTTTTTTTCGCGGGTAAAGAAGGGGCTAAGGGCGCCAGTGTCCAATGGGGCAAAGTCGCTGTTGAAAGCGGCTGCAAAGTAATTGATAATGGCGGCGATTTCCGGATGTATCCTGAGTATCCTCTGGTGATCCCGGAAGTAAATATGGATGTGGTGACGGCCGATACACGCTACATCTGCAATCCGAACTGTTCTACTATTCAGATGGCCGTATCCCTGGCTCCGTTACACCGTGCTGCCCGGTTGCACCGGGTAGTCGTTTCGACATACCAGGCAGTCAGCGGTTGGGGAGCTGCCGCCATGAAACAATTGCACCAGGAGACTGCGCAGGCCATATCCGGTGGGGAACTCCAACATGATCCGGCTGTTTTTGCCCATCCGATTGCATTTGATTGCATCCCGCATATTGATAAGTTCCTGCCGAACGGATATACCAAAGAAGAACTGAAAATGGTGAATGAAACCCGGAAGATTCTGGGAGAACCGAATCTGCTGATCAATCCGACCACCGTCAGGGTCCCGGTATTTGTGGGACATTCCGAATCGGTTAATGCCGAGTTTTGCGGCGATATGACAGCGCAGAAAGCGATGGATATTTTGGCAACTGCCGAGGGTGTGGTGCTGATGGACGGCCCGGCCCTTGATTCGGATAGCCGGGATGTCCGTAAAGACCCATTGGAACGCCGGTATCCAGTTGCCCGGGACTTAAGCAAACCGGAATATCGGGATCAGGTTTTGGTGGGCAGAATTCGAAATGATACCACCTGTAAAAATGCGATCAATTTCTGGTGCGTATCCGATAATTTGCGCAAAGGAGCCGCCACCAATGCAGTGCAGATTGCCGAGGGTATGTTGAAGCGAGGACTGCTATAAATGAGGATGATTATTTCATTTTCGAATTAGCAGTTTCCATCCCTTTCTTGGAGGAGAGAAATCAATGGGTGAAAAAGATTTACTCGATTTGAACATCGATATTTCCAGTATTAAAAGCCATCAGGATTATCAGGCCCTGTGGCAAAAGATCGGCAAGATTGAAATCAAAATGGTTGAAAAGAATGAAGAATGCAAGCATAACCTGGGAGATACTTTTATTTACGAAAATCCCTATCAGAAACCGCCGGGCGTTTGCAACGCTTTGCTCCATGTTTTGGATTTATACATCTGGCGGGTGGCCTTGGGTTTTCCGTCATGGAATGAAGCGGATTATAAAGTCCATAAAATTCACTGTCCCGATGCCAAGGGAACGGTTTGGGAGATGCGGAAAATGATTTAAAAAATGAACATCAAGTTTTAGCAACCAATTTAGGAGGGGTTATTATGAAGCTTCATGGTGTCTGGATACCTTTGATTACTCCGTTGATCGATGATCACATTGATTATCAGTCGCTGCAAAGATTAATTGATTTTTATATCGAAAAAGGCGTTTCCGGTCTGATTCCTTTGGCAACCACCGGGGAAAGTCCGGCTATTGAAGAAGATGAGTATTTGGAAGTCATCGAGAAGATTTTGGAATTTACCCGGGGCAGAGTACCGGTTTTTATAGGACTTGGTGGTAATTATACCAAAAAAGTTGTCAAGCAACTAAAAAAAGTTGAGCATTACAAAGTGGATGGCATTTTATCGGTAACTCCCTATTACAACCGTCCGGATCAAAACGGTATCTTTCAGCACTTTCTGGAGATGTCGGAAGCAACGGCTCTTCCAATCATCATTTACAACATTCCTTACCGTACCGGAAGAAATATTGAAAATGCCACCATTTATAAATTGGCGGAACTGAAAAACATTATCGGGCTGAAAGATTCTTGCGGCGATTTGAAACAGACCACGGAATTATTGTTGAACAGGCCTGCTGATTTCTCCATTTTGACCGGGGAAGATGCTTTATTTTATACTACCCTGACTTTGGGGGGCGATGGCGGAATTTTAGCCTCGGCCCATCTGGCAACCGGAATATTTCTGGAAGTTTTTAAGCTGATCCAAGCCAACAACCATCAGAAGGCGTTGGAGAAATGGAGGGGTTTGGCGGAATTCATTCCATCTTTGTTTGTGGAGCCCAATCCGGCGCCTATCAAGTATTGTTTGAAACAACAAGGGATGATTCGCTCTTTGGAGACCCGTCTGCCGTTGACGGAGATTTCCAGTGGGCTCAAAGAGAAACTGAACCGATTTTTATGAAAATTCCCAGATAGTCATCCACTTGTAAATAATAAGACCGTCCGGAGTTGGCTTTTGCTATTCAAACATCTCCGGACGGTTTTATTTTAATAGTGATTTTTTTACTGTGAACTTCGATAAATTGGATTGTAATATGACATATAGGTGTCGTATATTCGGGTGTATTCTATTTTTAGAAATAGAAGCGGATGGATTGGTATTCGATATAATCAGCTACTACCCGGATATAAAAAGGAGGCTTCGAAAATGGACAAAAAGCTTGATTTCAAACGTGAATTGAAGAAGTATTATAATCCTCCGCCCCATGAGCCGGAAATTGTGGAAGTCCCCCGGTTTCAATTTCTGATGATTGACGGTATGGGGATGGATTTTGAAAAAGGCGAGTCGCAGGATGCTATTGGGGCTTTGTTTAGTGTTTCCTATAAGGTGAAGTTCCTGGCCAAAGAAACACTGGGGTATGATTATGGGGTGATGCCGCTGGAAGGCTTGTGGTGGGCTGAAGATATGAATGATTTTGTGAATGGCAACCGTGACAAATGGTGCTGGAGTTATATGATGATGCAACCGGAGTTTGTCACGGCTGATTTGGTTTGGACTGCGATTGATGAAGTCAAAAAAAGGAAAAGTAATGAAGCCGTGGAAAACTTAAGATTGGAAGCCTTCCATGAAGGCCTATCCGCCCAGATTATGCACATCGGTCCGTTTGCCGATGAACATCCCGATATCATGAAGATTCACCAACAAATCGCCAACCATAAAGGAACTTTTGAGGATAAAAAGCAAAAACACCACGAAATCTATTTAAGCGACTTCCGTAAAGTTGCGCCGGAGAAAATGAAGACAATTTTGAGGCAACCGTTTCAATATCAAGGATAATTTCATAATGGACTCCAGTAACGGAGAAACTTTAGTAAAAGGAGAGATGGATGGAATGATTGAGGAAAAACAAAAAAACGATGGATGTTGCCCTGAGTTCGATAAGACTCCATGGGATGAAAAGACCCATCAATGGGAGGAAAAACAATTTATCAAAGATTCAATACCGCAACTCTTTCATATCCCGTTACCCTGGATAATTAATCGGACAATGACGCGGATGTGGAAGAGAGCTGAGGAGGCCGGCGCCGCTTCGGATCTGAAAGATTTTTTAATGCTGGCCTATGATCCTTCACCATGGAAATGTGAATATTTTCTGGCAGTCACCAAAGAAGTCCCCGGAGCTGAGAATTATAAATTCAGCGGTACTTTTTTAAGCAAAGTCTTTGATGGCCCCTATAATGCTGTACCAAAATGGATCAAAGAGATGGATCGGTATGTAGCCGCCAGTGGTAAAAAAGCCCGAAAGTACTATTTTTATTACACAACTTGTCCAAACTGCGCCAAGAAATATGGTCACAATTATGTGGTTGCATTCGCTGAAGTATGATTATATATTCTATACTTAAGTTTAATACGACTACAGTTACTCATGAAAAAATTTATGATCTTGATGCGGATAAAAATCGCAGTGGTATTAAGAAAGATTTCACCGGAGTCAGTTTTTCCATTATCAACTTGCAAATACTTTGATCAGAGGAGAACTTATTAATGAACCCAATAGCGTATTTGTATGTAATTGACAGCATGGCTGATTGGGAAACCGGTTATTTAATTGCCGAATTGAATTCCGGCCGTTATTGCAGGGAGGATACCGCTCGATATATCGTCAAGACTGTCGGCTTAACCAAAAAGACAGTTGTTACAATGGGAGGTATTCAAATCGTACCGGATATTTTAATTCAGGAATTAACTGCCGAAAAAGCCGGGTTATTGATATTGCCGGGAGGTAATACATGGCTTGAAAAGATGCATATTCCCTTATTGGAGAAAGTGAAGGAGTTTATGGATGCAGGTGTCTATGTTGGCGCAATTTGCGGCGCAACGATAGCTCTAGCTCAAGCTGGATTCCTAAATAACCGGTATCACACAAGCAATGATCTCCATTATTTGAAAGCAGTATGTCCCGAATATTCCGGTGAGCAATTTTACCTTCAGGAACCTGCCGTTACCGATGGAAAACTTATTACAGCATCCGGCATTGCTCCACTTGAATTTACTTACCAGGTTCTAAAAAATCTTGATATTTTCTTGCCAAAAACCCTTGAATTTTGGTATAAGCTATATTTGACCCGTGAGGCCAGATATTTTTATTCCCTTATGGAATCAATGAAACCTATTTAATTGAATTGGCCGCGAAATTGAGAGAGAAATATCAAACGATGACTTTTAAAGCGAGGGTATAACTTTGTCCGTTCTACATAAAATAGCATACTATCAAAACCGGCGGGATGAAATTCCCAATCAGGAGTTAGCCGGTGAGTTGGTTCGAGAGCAAAACTTTGAGGGGATCCGTGAGATTGCCGAAAATCTATGGAATCGCGATAAAAATATCCAAAATGACTGCATAAAGGTAATTTATGAAATTGGCCAATTTCAGCCAGAGTACATTGCACCCTTTGCAGATGATTGCTTTCAATTATTGCGAAGTAGAAATAACCGTATGGTATGGGGAGCGATGACGGCACTGGCGGCGATAGCAGTTGTTAAACCGGAGATAATCTATGAAGGAATTGATAAAATATATTCCGCCATGGAAACGGGTTCGGTGATTACGATTGATAACGGTGTTAAAGCATTGGCGGTCGTCGCCGGACGAAATGGGGAGTATAACCAGCGAATCGTTCCATTTTTGCTATCTCATCTACGAACTTGCCGTCCTAAAGAAGTACCTCAACATGCGGAAAAATCAATACCGGCAATCAATCTTCAAAATAAGGGACGTTTTCTGGAAGTGCTCCATGAGCGAGAAAATGATTTAACCCCCTCTCAGATGGTGAGGGTTAAAAAGGTTTATAAAGCTCTGGATCGGCTTGCGGAAATTCAATGAATAAACCGGATGTGAAAAGACAGGCCCGCGAAGGAAGAGGAGAAATTACGGCTGACTTCGCAGAGGGATTTGCGGGCTATTCTGATCAAGAGTTGAAGGCATTTTTAGATAGTAGGAATCCCCAAATCCGCACCGCAGCAGCGCAAATTCTCGGCAAACGAAAGGTCTTGGTCGCAGTTCCGGATTTATGTTTTCGATTGAAGAAAGAAAAGGCTTTATACGTAAGAATCGCTATCTCTGATGCCTTAAGCTTGATTGGAGCAGGGGCAATACCGGAGATGATGAAATGCGTCGGTAAGATTGGGGGTAATCAATATCAAGACTTGCCAAGTGAAATCTTTCAAAAATGGAACTATCCTTTGCCCCGGGATATAATCATTCGCAGTATCATTCGAATGGGAATACCGGCTTTGGGAAAATTGAATGAATTCTTGTTGGAAAGCGATGAACCGGAGGTTAGCGAAATCATCGACGCCATCGGACATATTTCGTTTTATTCCCATGACCAGAGTTCGTTTGACAACTTACTGAGGATAATGGCGGAGTATCATCAAAATGAACTCATTGTATGGAAGGTTCTCCGGGCGTTACAAGCATTTCCCAATCCTCGAACGCATCAACTTTTCAAACATATTTTGCTGAACGGGGATATACCCCAGTTCCGCTGGGAAGCGGCACGAAGCTTGGGGCAGATAGGAACCAAAACAGCAGAAGAGTATCTTGAAATGGTTATGAATGATTCCGATGATAAGGTGCGAACAATGGTGAAGTTATCATTACAACATATTCACAACTTAAGTCATAAGAATTTGGAGGGTCAACAATAAGGAATGGGCAACGAATTTCTCAATTTGACAACGGACAATATCGGAAGAGAGCATTTATGTTGTGCGATTGCCGATAAAAAACACCAAAAGGGTGTTGATGGTAAAAAAGCATGGCTAGCCGACAGAATTGCGGAAGGTCATGTGTTTAGAAAGCTAAATGAAAAAGGTAAGGTGTTCATTGAATATGCGCCGCTTGAAAAAGCGTGGGTGCCTATTGTTGGGGATAACTATATTTACATATACTGTTTTTGGGTTTCCGGCAGTTTTAAGGGAAAAGGTTATGGTAGAGAACTACTCAATTATTGCATAGAAGATGCAAAAAAGCAAAAGAAGGCGGGTGTTTGCATACTTAGTTCAAAAAAGAAAATGCCTTTTCTTTCCGAAAAAAAATTCATGCAGAAATTTGGTTTTGTGACCGTAGACACGATTGATAACGAGTATGAATTGATGGCCTTATCTTTTAATGGTCTGAGGCCGCAGTTTTCGTCCAATGCAAATGGACAACACATCGATAAAGAAATATTGACGATTTACTATAGCTTGCAATGTCCGTATATTCCGGACTGCATAAAACAAATTGAAACTTTTTGTATGACAAATCATATTCCGTTTGAGTTGAATAAAATCGATACTTTGGAAAAAGCTAAGGCACTGCCAGGTATATTTAACAACTGGGCTGTTTTTTATAAAGGTAAATTTAAAACACTGCATTTGCTTAATGAAGGTTATTTACGGAAAATACTTGATCAATAAATCTTTGTGCTTTGCTTGGAAGGATAGCTATGAATTCATAAGGGTGGTCGTGACGGGCGGTAATTCTTCCGGGGATATGGATATTTTTGAAGGATGCGCAAACGATGATTGCATGCTGTTTTGATGCTATATCCGGACGGTCGTATTTGAAAATCAAAGTATTTCCGGATAACGCGGAAAATTTAAATGGGCTGATATTTAAACCAATCTTAAATTGGATTTGAGGTAACCATTATGGAACGGTTACCTCTTATTGATAATGTTTTGTTAGCATATAAACAAATTGACTGTCGGTGGGGAGGGTCCAATGATTTATATGAAGGTTTTATATGGTAATAATGTCGCCACCTTTAAGTTTAATGAAGATCAAAGGGAAAAAGCCAGAGAGTTTAAAACGTTCGCCGAAGAATCCGGACATTATGTGAGTATGTGGGAAGAACCTTTAATATTGTTAAATCGGGATATTATCCGCTATTGAAATTCGGTCTCCGTTAGGGTAGAATCCAGTCCTTTAACCATACCACCTCGTCCATATTCTGCAGCACAGCATGGTAATCCAGGGTGAGGGGTATTTATTTTTCCAAAAACCTAGGGAACCACTGATTAAAACAGAACAATTCAAGGGATATCCTGGAACATAACTAGGAGATATCGTATAATAAAGGTAACAAAATCAAGGAGAACTCCATGAAACAACAAACTTTCAGCGATATGG